>JBKPSJ010000345.1:0-13543 GCA_046765875.1 Actinomycetota bacterium | reverse complement strand
CGTCAGGCTGAGGCAGCCGCGGCCGCACGTCAAGCGGGGTCGGCGACCGAGGCTGGGGCTGCCGAGCAGTCGACCGAATCGTCGCAGCCGGATGGGGAGCAGGCCGGCGTCACGCAGACTCCACCCCGGGATCAGGGGCAGGCGACCGGCCCCATCCCGGCGTGGGAGCAAGGACAGTCCACCGGACCCACTCCGTCCTGGGAGCAGGATCAAGCCACCGGTGCCATCCCGGCCTGGGAACAGAATCAGCAGCCAACTCCCGCGTGGACGGAGTTCCAGCCGGACCAGGTCGACCAGTCGAGCCAGATCGCCTGGAAACAGCCCGAGCAGAACCAGACCGACCAGAAGACCCCGATTTGGGAACAGCCCGACGGCGACGTATCCGCCCAGTCGCAAGATTCCTGGCCCCAAGCCAAGACAGCCCTTTCGAGCCAGCCGGCCCAGTCGGCCCAGTCCGGCCAGCCGACCCCATGGGGTCAGCCCAGTACTCAGATCACCGCTGACCAAGGCCAGTCCGATCAGTCGGCCCAGACGGCCGAGGCGGGCGGGTGGGACGGTCAAGGCTCAGGGGGACAGGCCGCTCAAGTGACGGGTTGGGATCTGGCGCAGAGCGGCCAGTCGGGCAGCCAGACCTCGTGGGATCAAGGCCAGGCCGACCCGGCCGGCGGCCAAACAACCTGGGGCCAGGAGCAGGGCGGCCAAGCCGCCACTCAGACAGCCTGGGGCCAAGGCGCCCAGACGACCTGGGACCAAGGGCAGGGCCAGGCCGCCACTCAAACGGCCTGGGGCCAAGGGCGGGGCGACCAGGCCGGTACGCAAACGGGTTGGGAACAGGGGCAGGGGAATCCTTGGGCTCAGCAGGGCGGGCAGTGGTCCGGGGGCGGGCAGTTTGGGCAGGGACCGTTACAGCAAGCGGAGGCCGATGACGATGACGGAGGGGGCGGGCTCAAGCTTCCGCTGTTGGTCGCGGGCGCTGTCGTGCTCGTACTGGTCGTGGCCGTCGGGGTGTGGTTGATCCTCGGCCGTGGGAACGATGAGCCGCAGGCGCAGAACTCGCCGAGCCCGTCGCAGTCGAGCAGCACATCCGCTACGCCGACGGCCTCGGCGACGCCCGGCCAGTCCCGCAATCCGTCGTTGCATGAAGGCAACAGGTCGGCGGCGGAGGCGATCTCGTTCCCGCGGCAGCCTCCGACGAAGTGGTCGGACCGCAAGCGGTTCGCCCGGGCGGTGATCGACTCCAGCGGCCAGTACTCGGTTCTGCAATCGAAGATCGACGGCAAGAACGACTGGTACGCCAACATCTTCGTCGGCGCTCTCGGCACCTCGATCCTCTACAACGGCAACCTGAAGTCGACGGCGAACGATCTCGCGATCGAACTGCGCAACTCGTTCTACGACCCGATCCCGGTCACCGCTCGCCAGGTGTCGAGCAAGCCGATCGAGGTCGGCGGGCACAAGGGCTGGCGGATCGTCCAGGGCATCAGCACGAAGACCAAGGGCGTGAAGTCGCCCAACCTGTACCTCACGACGGCCGTCTTCGATCTCGGCGACGGAACCGCGGTCGCATACGTCAGCGACATCCCGGCGAACCGTTCCGACCTGCGAGCCAACGAGCAGGTCGCGTTCAAGGGACTCCACATTGGCTGACGAACCCCGCCGCCCCGACCAGGACGAACCGGACCCGGAACCCGGCTCGTCCCCAGACGCACCCCAATCGCTGAGGGGCACTCCCCCGCCGCCACCACCTCCGCCCAGACCGGGCGAGGCCGAAGCCGAGCTGGACCAGCCCGACGGCCCGCCGCGGTCCAACCCCAAGAACCGCAACCCACCCCAGCACCAGCCCGACCCACCCCAGGGCCAACCATCGCGCCCACAGGAAGCACTGCCGCAAGAACCACCGCAAGAACCGCAAGATGGTCCGTACGGCCAACAGGACCGAGGCTTCGGCCTGCAGCAGCCGCCGCATGGTCCGCAACAACCGCCGTATGGTCAGCCGTACAGTCAGTCGGACTCACCCCGCCCCGGATCACGGCAGCCGACGTATGGCCCGCCGAGCCAGGGACAACCGCAGCAAGGCGGCTACAGCCAACCCGGCGACCATGCCCCACCACATGCCGCTCCAAGCCAGACCGGTCCGCCGGCTGGCCACGGTCAGGCGCGGCACGGCGAGTACGGCCCGCCAAGTGGCCACGACCAGTACGGGCAAGGCGCGAATGGCCCGCCGCCTGGCGACGACAAGCCCGGCTCGGGCGGCCATGGCCCGCCGAGCGGGCGTGGTGAGTACGGCCCACCGAGCAGCCAGGACCAGGTCGGACAAGGCTTCTACGATCCGCCGAGTGGCCATGCTCAGTTCGGGCAGCGCGATTACGGTCCGCCCGTTGACCATGGTCAGCCGGGGCACGGCGAGGATGGCCCGCCAAGCGGCTACGACCAGCTCTCGTCCGGTGGATACGGCCCGGCAAGTGGCGAGGGTCAGTTCGTGCAGGGCGGATACGGTCCACCAGGTGGCTACGACCAATTCGGGTCCGGCAGCTACGGTCCGCCAACTGGCCACGGGCAGGCCGGCCACAACGGTCCCAGCAGCTACGAACAGCCCGGGCAGTACGGCCCGGGCGGGTACGGACCGCCCGGTCGGTACGGCTCTGGCGGGTACGTGCAGCCCCAGCAGGCCGATGGGTTCGGGCCGGTGCTCGGGCAGCATTCGCGCGGGTTCGGAGCTCAACCGAACGAGCGGCCCAGGGACACCGAGCCAGGGTCCGGGCGGCATACTCAGCCGCCTGACAGCAGCAGCGTCCGAACGCCGAGGCTTGTCGTGGCGGTGGCCATCGTCTTGGCCGCGCTCGTGACGACTGCGTTCACGGCGAACTGGATTCGGACCAAGGCCGACGCGCTCACACCCGTCGACATCCCGCCGGCCGTATCGACGCCGCTCAAGACTGTTAGCCCCGAGGGTTACCTGGAGCCGAAGATCGAGGGCGGCTTCATGATCAACACACTCGGCGACAGAATGCCCGTGATGCCGCATCCGCCATGGAACAACTACTACGACCCCGTCACCTTCCGTGGCCTCGCGCTCTGGATGACCGTGCACAAGAACTACGACGGCAAATCGGGTGACTGGGGCAACATGGTCGGCTTCGGGATGTTCCAGCCCAAGGAGCCGTACAAGGATCTGCGCAATGCCGCCGCGCTGGTCGGGGGCCGGATGATCAACCAGCTGTACCGGGACCCGAACCTGGCCCCGATCGCGGGCTCGGTCAAGCACCGCGACCTGACCGTCAACGGGCACAAGGCGCACGAGATCATCGCCCGAATCCCGGTCAAGAAACCGAAGCTGAACGAGACCTTCTCGACGCTGGCGATTCTCGTCGTCGACCGCGGTGACCGTACGCTGGCGGTCTCCTACGGCGACTTCGCCGGCTCCACGCCGCAGTGGGTCACGACCTGGCGCGAGCACGCGGCGAAGATCGAGATCGCCAAATAGGCGAACCTAGAAGCGGCTGGCCGCGACCCAGCGTTCCAGGGTCGCCTTGGCCGCGCCGGAGTCGATCGCCTCCGCCGCCCGTGTCATCCCTGCCGCCAGCCGCTCGGTGACCGTCCCCGCCGTGGGCTCGTACGCCGCCAGCGCGGCACCCGCGTTGAGCAGTACGACGTCTCGTACCGGACCCTTGTCGCCGTCCACCAACCGGCGTACGACATCGGCGTTGTACGACGCGTCCGCCCCGCGCAGGTCCTCCGGCGCGACCGGCGACAGCCCCAGATCGCGCGGGTCCACCGACTCCGGACCGGTCACGGTGCCGACGCCGACGACCCAGACCTTGGATGTAGTCGTCGTAGTGAGCTCATCGAGTCCGTCGTCACCGTGGAACACCAGCGCGTCGATCCCGCGCCGGGCCAGCACGCCCGCGACCAGCCCGGCGATCCGCTCGTCGGCGACGCCGACCGCCTGCGCTGACGGGTTGCCCGGGTTGGCCAGCGGGCCGAGGAAGTTGAACGTGGTCGGTACGCCGAGATCGCTGCGCACAGGTCCCGCGTGCCGCAGCGCCGGGTGGAACGCCGGCGCGAAGCAGAACGTGATCCCGGCGCGCTCGGCCACCTGGGCCACCTGCGCCGGGGTCAGGTTGAGCGGTACGCCGAGCGCCTCGAGCACGTCCGCGGCACCACACGCCGACGAAGCTGCGCGGTTGCCGTGCTTGACCACCTTCGCTCCGGCGCCCGCGGCGACGAGAGCGGACATGGTCGAGATGTTGACCGTGTGTGCCTGATCGCCACCGGTGCCGACGACGTCCAGCGTCCGGCCGGTCACCCCGGTCAGCGGCGTGCCCTTCGCGCGCATCGTCTCGACCAGGCCCTCGACCTCGGTCACGGTCTCGCCCTTGGACCGCAGCGCCACCACGAACCCGGCCACCTGGGCCGGCGAGGCCGCACCGGTGAGGATCTGGCCCATCGCCCACGCGGTCGCCCCGGAATCGAGGTCCTCGCGACGCATCAGCGGGCCGAGCACCTTTGGCCAGGTGTACGCCGTCCCAGCCGCTCCCGTCGTCATGATCAGGCGCGGGCGGGCAGGTCGGACACCCGGGCGCGCAGCAGGCCGGCGACCGTCTCGGCCAGCCGGACCGGGTCCAGCGGGTGCGACACGGCGGCATCGGCGCGCGACCAGGTCGCCAGCCACGCGTCCTGCGGCCGGCCGATCAGCACCAGCATCGGCGGGCACCGGTAGATCTCGTCCTTGAGCTGCCGGGCGATGCCCATCCCCCCGGCCGGCACCGCCTCGCCGTCGAGGATGGCCAGGTCGATGCCGCCAGCATCCATCGTCTTGATGACAGCCGGCTCGGTGGCGCACTCGACGTACTCGAGCTCGGGCAGGTCCATCGCGGGGCGCTTGCCGAGCGCGAAACGGACGGCGTCCCGGGTGGTGCGGTCGTCGCTGTAGACCAGGACGCGCAGCGGGCTATCGGTGCTCATCAGACTCATCCAGGCGACTCGGTGACTGCTGACGAGGTGATGCTACCGGTGCGGCGGCCTGTGCCCTGCGCGCCTGCTCCTCCAGCCGGTCCAGCCTGCGGTCCTCGCGGCGCGCCTCACGCTGCGACTCGCGGAACCACTGCACGAACAACACCCCGAAGAACACCACCCCGACGATGTCCCCGGACCCCCACAGCAGCCCGCCGGCCCAGTACTGGTCGGCGATCGGCGAGGGCGGCCAGGACCGGCCGAATCTGGTGTACCAGTCCTCGGCGATCAACTTGTTCGCGCTCATGATCGTGACGCCGAGGAACGCGTGGAACGGCAGCGTCAGGAACACCAGCAGCATCCGGAACGGGTACATCACCCGGCCCGGCACCGGGTCCAGCCCCAGCAGCGGCCAGAAGAACAAGGCGCCGACGGCAACGAAGTGCAGGTGCAGCAGGTCGTGCAGGAACGGGTTCCGCAGCGTCGCCTCGTACCAGCCGCTGAAGTACAGCGCCCAGGGGCTGAACACGAAGAGCACGAAGCCGACCAGCGGGAAGCACAGCACCTTGGCGACCCGCGAGTGCAGTACGGCCAGCAGAGTCTTGCGCGGCCGGCCGTGCATCGTCCGCAGCGCCAGCGTCACCGGCGCCCCGATCGCGCAGGCCAGCGGCACCAACATCGACAGGATCATGTGCTGGACCATGTGGACGCTGATCAGCACGGTGTCATACGTCCCGAGCGCCGACTGGGTCGCGATGACGGCACTGCCCAGGCCGATGCCGCAGAACGAGATCGTCCGCCATCGTGACCAAGAGTCCCCGCGCTGGTGCAGCTTGTGCACGCCGTACAGGTACAGACAGCCGGCGAGCAGGATCACGGCCAGCAGCACCGGCTCGAACGTCCACGCCGTTAGCAGCCGGACACCGGTCAACGGCGGGATCTTGTCGCCCGGTTCGGCGTGCAACGGGAGCGCTTCTGCCAGCACCTAGCCAGCGTATGTAGGTGTTCTCACCGACATGCGCGGGGGGCGGCGTGCTGTCCGGACCCGCTATCGACATAATGACCGGGTGGCCACCACAACCGCGCTCCCCGCGTCCCGCGAACACGGGCATCACGATCGTCCGAGCATGGTCAGCGTCGGGACGATCGTCTGGTTGTCCAGCGAACTGATGTTCTTCGCCGCGCTGTTCGCGGCGTACTTCACGATCCGGTCGGTCACGACCAACGCCGCCGGCTCGAACCAGACGCTGTGGGACCTCTCGACCGAGATGCTGAACGTGCCGTTCTCGGCGGTCAACACCGCGGTCCTCGTGTCGTCGTCGTTCACCTGCCAGGCCGGCGTGTTCGCCGCCGAGCGCGGCAAGGTCGGCCGTTCCGGCTCGGTGCTGAACGTACGCGGCTGGGGCATGCGCGAGTGGTTCGTGCTGACGTACCTGATGGGCGCGGTCTTCATCGCCGGCCAGGTGACCGAGTATGCCGAGCTGGTCAAGGAGGGGCTGACGATCTCCTCCTCGCCGTACGGCTCGGTCTTCTTCCTGACCACCGGGTTCCACGGCCTGCACGTGACCGGCGGTCTCATAGCTTTCGCGTACGTCCTGGCCCGGACGTTCATGGCTCGTAAGTTCACCCACGAGCAGGCGGTCTCGGCGATCGTGGTGTCGTACTACTGGCACTTCGTCGACGTGGTCTGGATCGCCCTGTTCTCGACCATCTACCTGCTCCAGTGACGGAGCCAGCCAGAGAGGGAGAGCGCCTCGTGCCCCTGTTCAATCGGCACTGGCTGTCACGTCGGCGCCGGCACCGCGCGGCCGGGCTCGTCGTCCTGCTGTTCGGGTTGTTCGTCGTCGGTGCCGTCTACTCCGCAGCCGTACCCGACTCCAAGGCGACGGCCGACGACTCCGCTCAGTCACAGCAGATCGAGGAGGGCCGCAGGCTCTTCGCGGTCAGCTGTGCCAGCTGTCACGGCCTGAACGCCGAGGGCGGCCAGGTTCCCGGCAGCAAGGGCGAGATCACGGCGCCCTCGCTGATCGGCGTCGGCGCGGCCGCGGTCGACTTCCAGGTCGGCACCGGCCGGATGCCGGCCCAGCAGCCGGGTGCGCAGATCCCGCGCAAGCCGCCGGTGTTCGGCGCCGACGAGGTCGCCGCGCTCGCAGCGTACGTCGCCTCGCTCGCACCGGGCCCTGCCATCCCGCCCGAGTCCGCGTACGACGTCAGCAACGCGACCGATGAGCAGATCGCACGCGGTGGTGAGCTGTTCCGTACGAACTGCACCGCCTGCCACAACTTCGCCGGCCAGGGCGGTGCGCTCCCCCGCGGCCGATACGCGCCGTCGCTGATGGGTGTCGACCCCAAGTACATGTACCTGGCGATGCTCACCGGTCCCCAGCAAATGCCGGTGTTCTCCGACCAGGTGATGACGTCGGAGGACAAGCGGGACATCATCGCGTACATCAAGAGTATGGAGGCACGCGACGACCCGGGTGGCTTCAGCCTCGGGCGGCTCGGCCCGGTCACCGAGGGCCTGTTCGGCTGGTTCGTCGGCATCGGCGCGCTGATCGCAGTCGCGGTCTGGATCGGCACCAAGGGCGTCAAGGCGGGGAGGAACGCGGAATGACCGACAACGACGAGAGCCTCCCGGTGAGTGCGGCCAACACCGCCGGCGACGAGGACGCCGGCGACCTGGTACTGGCCGACCCCAGCGCGGACCCGATCGCGGATCCCGGCCTGGAGCCGCACGAGGACCGGATCACCGACGTCGACCCGGCCGCCGCGGCCCGGGTCGAGCGCCAGGTCGCCACCATGTTCGGGCTGGCGACCGTGCTGGTGATCGCGTTCGTCGTCGCCTACTTCGCGATACCGCGCGACACGATCGTGCAGATCGGGCCGCTGCGCACGAACGCGCTCAACCTCACGCTCGGCCTGACCATCGGATTCGCCCTGTTCCTGATCGGCGCCGGTGCGATCCAGTGGGCCAAGAAGCTGATGGTCGACAAGGAGATCGTCGAGTTCCGGCACCCGGCGCACTCCAGCGACGAGCAGAAGGCCGACATCACCCAGGTCTTCCAGCAGGGTGTCGCCGAGTCCGGCTTCAGCCGGCGCAAGCTGATACGCCGGTCGCTGCTCGGCGCGCTGGCCGTGCTGGCGATCCCGCCGGTGATCATGCTCGCCGATCTCGGCCCGCCGCCGAAGCACCGGATGTACACGACAATCTGGGCCAGGGGCATCCGGGTCGTCAACGACGTCACACTGACCCCGATCCGGCCTTCCGACATGGTCATCGGCCAACTGGTCAACGGCGCGCCGGCCAATCTCGCCCCGATTCAGGAGAAGGATCCGACCGAGTACCTCAACCAGCGCGCAAAGGCGGCGGTCATCCTGGTCCGGATTCAGCCGGACCAGATCACGCCGGCGCCGGGCCGCGAGAACTGGGGCGTCGACGGGATCCTGTGCTACTCGAAGATCTGCACCCACGCCGGCTGCCCGATCTCGCTGTACGAGCAGCAGACGCACCACGTGCTGTGTCCATGCCACCAGTCGACGTTCGACCTGGCGAACAACGCCAAGGTCCTCTTCGGCCCGGCGGCCCGGCCTTTGCCACAGCTGCCCATCATGGTTGACTCGGATGGTTACCTGGTCGCGCAGAGCGGGTTCACCGAGCCGGTCGGCCCGAGCTTCTGGGAACGAGGGGAGCGCTGATGGCCAAGAAGGACTTCCCACCGCCGGTCAAGTACGTCGACGACCGGTTCGGCATCGGCAAGCCGTTCTTCAAGCACGCGCTGCGCAAGGTCTTCCCCGACCACTGGTCGTTCATGCTCGGCGAGATCGCGCTGTACAGCTTCATCGTGCTGATCCTCACAGGTGTGTTCCTGACCTTCTGGTTCAAGCCGTCGATGGCCGAGGTCCAGTACAACGGGTCGTACGAGCTTCTCAGGGGCCTGCACATGTCGGAGGCGTACGCCTCCACGCTGAACATCACCTTCGACGTCCGCGGCGGCCTGCTGGTCCGGCAGATCCACCACTGGGCCGCGATCCTGTTCGTCGCGGCGATGATGGTGCACATGCTCCGGATCTTCTTCACCGGAGCGTTCCGCAAGCCGCGGGAGGTGAACTGGCTGATCGGGGTCACGATGCTGTTCCTCGGCATCGTCGAGGGCTTCATCGGCTACGGCCTGCCCGACGACCTGCTGTCCGGAACCGGCCTGCGGATCACCCAGGGGATGATCCAGTCCAGTCCGGTGATCGGCACCTGGCTGAACTTCTTCATCTTCGGCGGTGAGTTCCCCGGCAGCTACTTCGTGCCACGGTTCTTCACCGTGCATGTGTTGCTGATACCCGGCCTCATCTTGGCATTGGTGACGCTGCACCTGATCCTGGTCGTGTATCACAAGCACACCCAATACGGCGGTCCCGGCCGGACCAACAAGAACGTGGTCGGGTACCCGCTGTTCCCGGTGTACACCGCGAAGGCCGGCGGCTTCTTCTTCGTGGTCTTCGGCGTGACCGCGCTCATGAGCGCGCTGTTCCAGATCAACCCGGTGTGGCTGTACGGGCCCTACGACCCGGCCGAGGTGACGGCCGGCTCGCAGCCGGACTGGTATATGGGCTGGCTCGAGGGATCGGTACGTCTGATGCCCGGCTTCGAGTCGACCTGGTGGGGTGTCACGTTCGAGTGGAACCTGATCATCCCGGCGCTGCTCGTGCCACCGTTGTTTGTCACGGTCGTCGCTGCGTACCCGTTCCTCGAGCAGTGGATCACCGGTGACAAGCGCGAGCACCACGTGCTCGACCGGCCCCGTAATCAGCCGACCCGTACCGGCGTCGGTGCGGCGTTCATCACCTTCTACGCGGTGCTGTGGCTGGGTGGCGGCAACGACGTGATCGCAACCCACTTCCATCTCCAGCTCAACCAGGTGACGTACGCGCTGCGGGCGCTCATCTTCATCGGACCGGTCGTGGCCTTCTGGATAACCCGGCGGATCTGCATCGCGCTGCAGCGGGCCGACAACGACCGGCTGCTGCACGGGCTTGAGACCGGCGTCATCGTCCGCTCCCCCGACGGCGGGTACAGCGAGGAGCATGTCGCGGTGGGCGTCCACGAGGCGTACACGCTGACCGAGCACAACGAGCAGCGGCCGGAGGTGCTGGATCCGGACACCGACGACAACGGCGTCGCGGCGCCGAAGCGGGCGGTCCGCAGGGCCCGGGCCAGACTGTCGGAGTTCTACTTCGCCGACAACGTGACCAAGCCGAGCCGGGACGACCTCCAGGAGGCGCGCGAGCACCTCGAGCACGAGCACCACGACGACGAGGTGGCGATCGAGGCGGGCGAGCAGGCCCGCGACGAACTCGAAGCCGGCACCACCCGCCGCGACCACTGACACGCGGGCGCGGCTAGCAGAACGCAAAGCGGCACCCTGATGAGGCGTCATCGGTGCCGCTCTCTTTGGCCCAGCGGGTGCGTTACGAGAGGGCGGAGCCGGCTCTGTACTGGGACCAGGACATGTTCCAGTCGGTCCAGCCGTTGCCCGGCTCGATCTTTCGGGCCGTGCCCACCACGATCACCGGGTCGCCGATGTGGTTCTGCTGGAAGTACCAGGCCGCGTTCGGGATGCTCATGCCGACGCAGCCATGGCTGACGTTCGCGTTGCCCTGGCTTCCGGCCGACCACGGGGCGCCGTGGATGAACTCTCCCGACGTGGTCACGCGGTTCGCGTACTGGACGTCATGGATGTCGTAGTAGTTCGGGTCGCCCGGCTTGATGCCCACGGTGCGGGCGTCCATCCGCTTGACCCTGAACTTCTCCATGATCAGCTTGGTGCCGCTGCGGGTGGTGAAGCCTTCCTTACCCGCGGTGATCGGGATCTGCCGGCCCAGCCGGCCGTTGATCCACACCGTCATCGAATGCTTCGTCACGTCGATGTACGAGATCACCGAGCTGGCGATCTGAAACTCGATGTGGCGGTTCGCCCAGCCCCACAGGCCGTCGCCGGCATCCACGCCGCGGGTGTCGATGTCGACCGCGACCTTGGTGTTGGCCGGCCAGTAGGTCTTCGGCCGCCAGTTGACCTGCTTGTCGTCGACCCAGTGCCAGGTGCCGTCGACCGGGACCGAGGTGGTGACTTTGAGCCGGCGCTCGACGGCTGCCTTGTCCGTCACCGGGTGGTTCCAGAACACCATGACCGGCATCCCGACCCCGACCGTCGTGCCGCCGAGCGGCGAGACCGACGCCTTGAGCCGCTGGTCGGCGCTCATGACAGTGAAGCTTGACGATATCTGGACCGGCTTGCCGTCGCGCCCGGTCGCGGTGCCGGTGATCTGGTAGTCGGCGCCCGGCTTGAGCTGGGGCAGACCGGTCCACTGGGTTTTGTCGGCGCTCAGCGAGCCCTGCAGCGGCGCGTCCACGTCCGGGGTCTTCACCGTCAGCCGGGTGATCGAGCCGGAGGCGACCTTGACCGTCACCTGCTGGTCGGGGCGGACGTCCTCGGCCGCCGGCGCCGGCGTGACGCTGACGACCGCCTGGCCGGGCGCGGCCTGCTGGCCGCCGGTGGTGGGCGTCGCGACGCCGTTCGGCCCGGCCGGGCCCGAGGACGTCGGTGTCTCGGCGCTCGAGCATGCCGTACCAAGCATGGCCACGGCACACACGGCCACGACGAGACGACGACTCGGACGAGACATCAATAGCCCCACACTCCCCTGGCGTCGCAACTCCGCTCCGACAGGCTAACCCACCGACGGAAACGATCGCCGGTACGACGCTCGCCGTACGGCATTCCGTTGCGACCCCCCGTGATCACCAAGGCTCGTGCGGGGACCAGATCTACCCGCGCTCAGTGCGCGTGCTCGCCGCGGTAGTACTCGAAGATGAAGCCGGACAGCGTGACGATGCCGAGGCCGACGCCGATGATGAACAGCCACCAGCCGAACACGATGCCGAGCACGCACACGACCAGCGTCAGCGCGACCCACAGCGGCCACCAGGAGTACGGCGCGAAGAAGCCGACCTCACCGGCTCCCTCGACGATCTCGGCCTCCTTGCGGTCCTCCGGCCGCGGCTCCATCCGCCGGCTGGTGACCCCGAGGTAGAACGTCACCAGCAGCGCCAGGAAGAACGTCATCGTCAGCGCGGCGGTGCCGGTCGGGTCCTTGGACATGTACCAGTAGACCGGGGTGACGATGACGATGAACAGAGTCAGGAGCCCGAAGATCCACGCCTCCACCTTCATGCACGGTCCTCCCCGTCACGGCCCTCGTCCTCGGCCCGAACGATCGTCGCGGTATCGGTCTGTGCTCGTTCCTCGAGCGTCTCCTGCCGGCCGTGCTGATCCGGCGCGTCGAGCAGGTTGCCCCGGTAACCGCCGCTCTCGACGAACTCGGTGAGCGCGATCTCAGGGTGGTGCAGGTCGAACGCCGGGCTCTCCGACCGGATCCGCGGCAGCCGCTCGAAGTTGTGCCGCGGCGGCGGCGAACTGGTCGCCCACTCCAGCGACCGGCCCCAGCCCCACGGATCGTCGGATTCCACCTTCGGCGACTTGCGCGACTTGTAGACGTTGTAGAGGAACGGCAGCGTCGACGCGCCGAGGATGAAGGCACCGATGCTCGACACCTGGTTCAGCGTGGTGAAGCCCTCGTCGGCCCCGTATGTCGCGTACCGCCGCGGCATGCCTTCGACGCCGAGCCAGTGCTGCACCAGGAACGTGGTGTGGAACCCGATGAACAACAGCCAGAAGTGCAGCTTGCCCAGCCGCTCATCCAGCATCCGCCCGGTGAACTTCGGCCACCAGAAATAGAACCCCGCGAACATCGCGAACACCACCGTGCCGAACACCACGTAATGGAAATGCGCCACCACGAAGTACGAGTCGGACAACTGGTAGTCCAGCGGCGGCGAGGCCAGGATGATGCCGGTCAGACCGCCGAACAGGAACGTGGTCAGGAAGCCGATCGCCCAGAGCATCGGGGTATCGAACGACAACGAGCCGCCCCACATCGTGCCGATCCAGTTGAAGAACTTCACCCCGGTCGGCACCGCGATCAAGAACGTCATGAACGAGAAGAACGGCAGGTTCACCGCGCCGGTGACGAACATGTGGTGCGCCCAGACCGCCACCGACAGCACGGCGATCGCCAGCGTGGCGCCGACGAGGCTGACGTATCCGAAGATCGGCTTGCGGCTGAAGACCGGCAGGACTTCGGTGATGATCCCGAAGAAGGGCAACGCGATGATGTAGACCTCGGGATGGCCGAAGAACCAGAACAGGTGCTGCCACAAGATCGGCCCACCGTTGGCCGCGTCGAAGACGTGGGCCCCTAGATGTCGGTCGGCCTCCAGCATCAGCAGCGCGCCGGCCAGGATCGGGAAGGCGATCAGCACCAGGATCGACGTGATCAGGATGTTCCAGCTGAAGATCGGCATCCGGAACATCGTCATCCCGGGCGCCCGCATGGTGATGATCGTGGTGATGAAGTTGACCGCGCCGAGGATGGTGCCCAGACCGGCCATCCACAGACCCATGATCCACAGGTCGCCGCCGACGCCCGGCGAACGCACCGCGTTCGACAGCGGGGCGTAGGCGAACCAGCCGAAGTCGGC
>JBKPSJ010000344.1:0-5391 GCA_046765875.1 Actinomycetota bacterium | reverse complement strand
GGCCGGGGTCCGTGGTGACCAGCGCGGCCATGTCCGGGTGGTACTGCCTCGGGACCACCACCACGTGCGTCGGCGCCTGCGGGTTGATGTCGCGGAACGCCACGCAGGCATCGTTGTCGGTCACCACGTCTGAGGGGATCTCGCCACGCACGATCTTGCAGAACAGGCAGTCGGCGGCTTCGGTCATGGCGTAACGGTCTCACCTCGGCTGGGTCACGGTTGTCAACCCCCCGGGTCTCGTCCGCGTCTGTTTCGTGTGACCCAGCCCGCCGTGGTGTACGAAGAAGTGGTGGCGAGCGAGTCGTGGGACGCCGACGAGGCGCTGACCGCCGTGTACAGCGCGCACTACACGTCGCTGGTACGGCTCGGTGCGCTGCTGCTGCACGACGCCGCGACGGCGGAGGAGATCGTGCAGGACGCGTTCGTCGCCATGCACGGGCGCTGGCACCGGCTGCGTGACCCGCACAAGGCGCTGGCGTACCTGCGGACCACGGTGGTCAACGGGTGCCGATCCCGGCAGCGGCACCTGGCCGTGGTCGACAGGCACACCCCGAAGGACCTGCCGAACGTGCCCAGTGCGGAGCAGACCGCCCTGGCCGGAGCGCATACCGACGCGGTGATCGAGGCGATGAGAGCACTACCGGAGAAACAACGGACGGTGATGGTTCTGAGGTACTACGGCGACCTGTCCGAGTCCGAGATCGCCGAGACGATGGGGATCAGCCGGGGAGCCGTCAAGAGCCATGCCTCGCGGGCCGCCAAGTCCCTGCGCGTGGCGCTGGAGCCGCTGACATGACCGACTTCGAGAAGGATCCGATGGACGACCTGGTACGCCGCGCGCTCACCCGCGAGGCCGAGCGGGTACGTCCCGATCCCGACGCGCTGTACAAGATCCGCGCGCGCATCGACGCGGCCGGTCCGAAGCACCGGCGCACGTGGCTGTGGACCGCGACCGGCGCCGGGGTCGCCGCCGCAGCGGCCGCGGGTCTGTTCGCACTGGTCAACGGCAATCCGGTCGACCAGGGCGGCCCGAACGTCGCGAACGCCCCGAGCACCACGGTGAGCACCCCAGTGGACAGCACCGCGAGCAGCACCGCCGGCCCGGCCGCCACGCCGACCAGGCCGGGACCGAGCGCCATACAGCGCACCGTCGAGCCACCGCCGCCCACGCTCCAGCCCGGCCGGGGGGTCAGCGCCGTACCGGTGTACTGGCTCGGCCAGTCCGTCGGCAAGCCGGACAGCGAGATGCGGCTGTACCGCAGTTTCGTCCAGGTCAAGGGCGATCCGGCGCTCGGCGCGGTGACCACGATGACCTCGGGCAAGCCCGACGACCCGGACTACACCAGCCCGTGGACCGGTGCCCGGCCGTTGTCGGTCGTACGCCGGGCCGGGCTGATCACCGTCGACTTCGGCGCGCTGCCGAACGAGCAACTCGACGCGAAGGAGTCCGGCACCGCCGTACAGCAGCTCGTCTACACCGTGCAGGGAGCACTGCAGACGACCGAGCCGGTCAAGGTGACGCTCAAGGGTGGCCCGGCCGGTTCGCTGTTCGGCAGCGCCGATACCAGCGCACCGTTCAAGCGGGCCGCGCCGGTCGACGTACAGGCGTGGATCTGGATCACGGCACCGGCCGAGGCGGCCACCGCCGACTCCCCGCTGACCGTGTCCGGGGTGGCCTCGACGTACGAGGCGACGGTGAACTGGCGGATCCGCGACCTGGCCTCCGGCAAGGTGGTCCGCGAGGGCAACACCAGCGCGTCGGCCGGCACCGGCGAGTTCGGCACCTACAGCTTCCAGGTCGAGTTGCCGCGCGGGAAGTACCAGGTCGAGTGCCTGGAGTACTCCGCCAACGACGGCCACGAGATCAACACCGACACAAAGACGATCGTCGTGCGCTAGCAACGTTTCGCGGGCTCTGGAGGCTCTGTACCGGTAGAGGCACGGAGGAGGAGCATGGGCCGGCCGGACAGCTTCACCGACTTCGTCACCGAGCAGGGCCGCGGCCTGCTCCGGACGGCGTGGTTGCTGACCGGCGACTGGGCCGCCGCCGAGGACCTGGTGCAGACCACGTTCACCAGGGCGTGGCGGCACTGGGACCGGGTCGGGGACGCCGACGATCCGCCGTCCTACGTCCGGCGGATCATGCTCAACTGCCACCTGAAGACGCTGCGCCGGCGCTGGAACGGCGAGCGCCCGACCCCGGTGCTGCCCGAGGTCGCGGGCGTCGACGGGCACGCGGCCAGCGACATCAGGGCCAGCCTGGAGACCGCACTGGCCACGCTGCCACCGCGGCAGCGCGCGGTAGTGGTGCTGCGGTACTTCTCCGACCTCACCGAAGCACAGACCGCCGCCGAACTCGGCTGCTCGGTCGGGACCGTGAAGAGCCAGGCATCCCGGGCGATGGCAACGCTGCGGTCCCACCCGGCCCTGGCCGGTCTGCTGACCGTGGAGGCGACCAGATGACCGACACCGAGCTGTCTGAACTGCTGCACACGCATACTCCGGAGCCACCACCGTCGATCGATCTGCACGGTATGGCGGCCCGGATCCAGGCCGACGCCGATCCGGCTCGTCGGCGCCGGCTGATCCCGATGACGGCCGCGGCAGCCGTGATCGCGACCGTCGCCGTCGCAGGCGCCGTCGCGCGGCTGCCCGGTGATGGCTCCGCCCCGACAGCGACGTCTGGTAGGAGCGCCTCGGCGACACACTCCGGTTCGTCGACCATGGCGAGCGGAGCGCGTCCCAGCCAGGCACAGCTCGCCTGGGCTCGCATGCTCGTCGACCGCTTGACGGGCCAGACCTTCGTCCCGCTGGGTGCCGACTGGGACTTCCAACAGGTCGGTGCTTGGACCGATCCGGCAGGCTCCGAGCAGCCGTATCTCTTCGCGCTGAACGATCGCAGGATCACCAGCCGGATCGACCTGAGCTCCACGCCGCAGGTACCGCTCCCGGCTCCACGATGGGCCGACGGCCGGCCGGTGCCGGTCTCGCCGCTGCCGCTCCGCGACACCTTCAACCGTCTGCTCGCCGGCGGCTGTAGGGGATGTGCCGGTCGTGTGAAGCTGAAGCCGCTCACCGTGACCGGCGCGTCGCCATCGACCATGCGAGTCCGGACGACGCGGGGTCCCGCCGTCCTCCCGGCGTGGCGGTTCACCTTCGCCGAGACCAGGGTTCAGGCGTTGGAGGCCGCCGTCGATGTGCCGATGGCCGCGGCGTCGAACTCGACCACGTCGATACCGCCGATGAGTTCGGTTGACCGGGTGACGGTTGCCGCGGACGGACGTAACCTGACCGCCTCTTTCATGACCGTCCCCTGCGGTCAGCGCTACGCCGGGTATGCCGTGGAGTCCGACCACGCCGTGGGCATTGTCGTCGTCGCTTCGAACCCCAGCAACAGGAACTGCGCGGCCCCGGCTGGCTTGTCCCGCGTGACCGTTCATCTCGCGGCTCCGCTGAAGGACCGGGTGGTGATCGAGACCGTCCGGGGCAGTGCTGTGGAGGTGGATCGCTGAGTCAGCGGGTGAAGGTGAACAGACGCTTGCCGGGGACGAAGGGCAGCGGATCGGTGGTGAGGACGTCGACGCCGACCGACCAGTGCGCACCGTCGGGCGCCTCGAACGAGCGCTCGGTGAATCCTGCCTCGTCGAACCAGCGCCGGATGTCCGCCACCACGCCCTGCGCCCACCGGCCACGGGTCCAGATCACCGTCGCACCGGGCGCGCAGAACGACGGCAGTGCGTTGATGGTCTCGTGTATGTCGGCATCGCTGATGTTGCCGAACACCCCGCAGAACAACACCAGGTCGGCCGGAACCGCGCCGGCGTAGCTGTCGGTCGTACTCGCGTCGGCCTCGTGAATCTCGACCCCGGTGAGCCCGTTCGCCGCGGCCGCGACCCGGGCGATCCGCGCGTTCTGCGGATCGAGTTCGATCAGCCGGGCGGTCACCCGGTCGCGGGCGGGGTGCGTGGCGAGCACCTCGATCAGGTCGCGGCCCTGCCCGGCGCAGGCACTCACCACCCGCACCGGCCGGTCCCGGGCGGCATCGAGAACGTCGCGGATCCCGCGTTGCACCGCCCGCAGCCGCTGCGACAGCGACGAATCGGCGTCGTCGTACGGCCCGTGCCACTCCACCCAGTCCGTTGAGGTCACGCTGCCATCCTCCTGCCGAACAGTCCTGCGGTCACAACTCACGGCCAGGCGCCGCTGCGCCACTGCGCCGGCTCCGAAAGAGGCGGCACGTGGTGCCAAGCCGACGGGCCGCGCCGGCCTTCAGGGAATTCTGACCGCACGAAGGGCCACGGTCGGCCCCGTGGGCAGGATTAGGCCCAGCGGGAGGTCGACTGGAGGACGGCGAGGGCGGCGACGCCGGCCGTGGAGGTGCGCAGCACCGTCTCGCCGAGCCGGTACGGCTCCTGGCCGAAGGCGTCCAGCTCACCGGCGGTGATCCCGCCCTCGGGGCCGACGACAAGCACCGTCTCGCCCGGGTTCGGCGGCACCACGCCCGCCAGTGGCCGCTTGGCTTCCTCGTGGAGCACAACGCCGAGCGCGGCGCGACGGACCAGATCCGCGACTTGGTCCGTGGTCGCGATGTCGGCCACCTCGCAGAACCACGTCCGCCGCGACTGCTTGCTGGCCTCGAACGCCCAGGCCCGCCACTTCGCCACGGTCTTGCTCGCGCGTTCCGGGTTGAGCCGGAACTGGCTGCGTTCGGCGTTCCACGGCACGATCAGGTCCGCGCCGGCCTCGGTCAGCATCTCGACCGCGAGCTCGGCCCGTTCGCCCTTCGGCAGCGCCTGGACTACGACGAACCGCGGCTGCGGGGCCGGGACCCGGGACCGTTCCTCGACAGCCACGGTGATGCCGGACTTCGAGACCGCCGTCACCGCGCCATCGACGGAGGTGCCGCGGCCGTCGGTGAGCCGGACCCGTTCGCCGGGCCCGATCCGGCGTACCACCGCGGCGTGCCGGCCCTCGGGACCGTCCAGCGTGACCTCGTCGCCGATCAGGTCGGCGCAGTGGAAGACCGCGAGGCCCACCGGCCGGCCTCAGTGCTGGCCGAAGGCGTCGCGGAGCCGGCCGAAGACCGAGCGCGGCGAGGTCGGCTGGACCTGGCCGGCCGGCTGCTCCTCCTCGCGCAGCGTCGCCAGCCGGCGCAGCAGCTCGGCCTGCTCGTCGTCCAGCCGGGTCGGCGTCTCGACGACGATCCGCACCACCAGGTCGCCGCGGCCGCTGTGCCGCAGTTGCGGTACGCCGCGCCCGCCGATGACGATTTCCGCGCCCGACTGAGTACCCGGGCGGATGTCCACCGGCACGGAGTCATCCTCCAGCGTCGGCAGCTCGATCCGGGTACCGAGCGCGGCTGCGGTCATCGGCAGCGTCACCGTGCAGTGC
>JBKPSJ010000343.1:0-5364 GCA_046765875.1 Actinomycetota bacterium | reverse complement strand
GCACCAGCACCTCGTTCGAGACCGGCCTGGAGGGCTGGTCGGTCACCGGGCCGCCCGCGGGCAGCGCACCCAACGCCAACAACTTCATCCAAACCGACGCGTCCGGCTTCCCGGTCGGTAACACGATCGCGACCCCGCACTCGCTCTTGATGGGCTTCGGCCTCGAGGGTGTGTCCACCGCCGCCGATCGCAACGCGGTGATGGGCGGGGCGCTCGACTACCTACTGGGCTGAGTGTCCTGGTTCATGGGTGGCTGGACACCAGCCACCCATGAACCGGGACCGGCGCATCAGCGCCCGATCCGCGGACCTTTGGGCTCGCCCTGGAGGCGCTGGTCGTCTACGCCCAGGCCGCATCCTCCACCGGCTCACCCCGTTGGGACTGGGTTTGTATCTCCTGGGCCCGCCTCGCTCACGATGTCCGCTGCCGACAACTCGGTCGGCACATACCCCGGCAATCGCGAGGCTGGGAAGATCGACAACAACGAGATCGCGCCCACGATCAGGAAGGACGCCCGCAACGCGCGTAGCCTGGCGTCCTCGTTGATCGCGATCGCCTTCTCCACCTGATCCGGCGTCGCCGAGGTTGCACCGAGCGCACTCCTCAGTTCGTCGTCGGTCACGAAGTCGACGTTGTCGGAGTGGACTGCGGCCTGGACCTTGGGCGGCAGTTCGGACCGGCTGATGGCCGTGGCGAGGAACACGCCCAGCAGCCCGACCGCCACCACGCTGGCGGCTGCCGCGCCCAGGGCGTTCGAGACGTTGTTCGCCACGCCGCGCAGTGCGCCCACATCGCCGGCCAGTCGCTTGGGAGACGCGGACACGAGCACGTTGAACAGCAGCGTGAGCAGCGTGCCCTCACCGATGCCGACAAGGAGTAGCCCCAAGATGACCGCGAGGGTGCTCCAGTCTCTACCGACCGTGAAGGCGACCACCACCAGACCGATCGCGATCAGGATGAATGAGGCCATACCCAGACGGCGTGGCGAGACGCGATCATACAGTCGCACCGAAAGAACGCCCGCGGTCGCGATTGCAACCGCGTACGGGAGGATCACCACCGCCGAGGCAAGGGGCGTACGGCCTTGGAGGATCTGGACATAGAGCGGGATGAGAAAACCGACCGCGAGACCGAGGCTACCCGCGACGAGAAACGCGATGACGGCACACTTCTCCTCCTTGCTGTCCAATACCTCCATCGCGAGCAGCGGCTGCTTGTTGGCGGCCACACGCCTGTTGGACCATGCGAAGAACGCTTGACCAAGCACGATCCCGAACAAGATGAATATCGGCGCCGGCGACAACCGCAGTACCGAGAACGGCGCCGCGCTGTCCGCCACCAGCGGCCCCCACGTCTGGAGGTTGTTGAAGCCGAACAGGATGAGCGCGATTGCGGCAGCCGACAGAACGACCCCGACAAGGTCGATCCTGATGGTGCGCTGGCGCGGGATCGGCGTCAGGCGATAACCCAGGAAGAAGACGACGACCGCCAGGAGGATGATCAGCCCGAACGAGTAGCGCCAGCTCAAGGCCGTTGCGAGGAAGCCGGCGACGACGAAGGTAACAGCGCTGGCGACGGCGGGGATACCGGCCAGCACACCCAGGGCCGTTTCCTGCTGCCTGCCGTGGTAGTTCGCGGCGATCAGCACCACTAATGTCGGAACAAGCGCAGCGGCGGCAACTCCCGCGATCGCCTGGGCAATGTTCATCGTGTTGGCGTCGGTGCTGGCCGCCATCAAACCCATCGCAACGGCGTGCACGACGACGCCTGCCTGAAAAACCCGACGCTCGCCCACGAGCTTGCCGATCTTTGCGCCCAGCATGACGAACGCGGCAACGAACAGCGAGTAGAGAAGAAGGCCCGTCGCGGTGGCCGTCGCCGGCGCATCCACGTCTTCGGAGATCGGCCCGAGCGACACCGGCAGCACGCTGATGTTCATGGCCATCTGAAGTTGAGCGAGGACGATGACGATCAATGGCAACCAGGGCGCCCGGGTGGCGCGACCGTCGGCGACTGCGGACACAGTCGGATCCGGTTGCGTGGTCACGGAAGATCGACGACGGCGACCGGCCGGTCGGCATCGTTGAGGACCCGCCGGCTCACTGACCCGAGCAGGATCCGGCGGACCAGGCCCTTGCCGTGCGTGCCGACCACGATCAGCTGCGCATCTTCGGCGTGGCTCAGGATTCCTTCAGCGGCGCGGCCTTCCACCACGATGTGGTCCACGCTCACCGATGCGGGGTCCGTCCCGTGTGCCTCATCGAGCGCCCGGGTGATGGTGCCTGCGGCCTCCGTCTCGATGTCCGCCCGCATCCGCGCGGCCAGCTCCGGGTCAGCCGGCGAGGCGTGGCGCAGAACCTCGTAAGCGGCGACGGCTCTCACCGAGGTCTTGCGCACGGCTGCCTCGGCGATTGCGTAGCGCAGCGCGTTCGTGCCGAACTCCGACCCGTCGACGCCCACGACGATCGGACCCGTCGTCGGAAGCTCGCCATCTCCAACGACGACCAGCGGGCATTTCGCCTGGATCGTCAGCCGGTTGCTCACCGAACCCAGCAGGGCGCTCGCAGCGCTGCCCAGGCCGCGTCGACCGACGACGACGGCGTCTGCGGCCTCGGAAGCCTCCGCCAGGATGAGGGCGGGGTGGCCCATCTTCGAGGTCAGGGTGCAGGTCAGGTCGGGCGCCAGCTCGCGCACGCGCGCCGCGGCGGCGTCGAGCACTTGCTCGGAGAACTCGATGAACCAATCCACAGGCTGGCTCGCTGCGATGCCGTGATAACCGTAGAAGTTGATGTAGGGCGTCAGGCTGTAGGTGTTGACCAACTCGAGTTGCTCACTCCCGAGGCGCGCTCGGGCCACCGCCCATTCGAGCGCCGCTTTGCGGTGAGCCGTCGATGCCTACAACGATCCGACCTGTCATGTGGTGTCCTCCCTGCCAGAGGGCCGACGGATCCGAACCTAGCCCGCGGGCGAGCCGGAGCGACAGCCGCTAGGTGTCTCGAAGGCCGCGTTCAGGCGGGTTGCCACAACTCGATCCGATTGCCCTCAGGATCGGTAACCCAGCCGAATCGACCGACGCCGTCCATGACCTGCGTCTGTTCAGCCACGTCCGCTGCCTTGGAGCGCAATTGGGCGAGCATCGCATCCAGGTCGCGAACCCGGAAGTTGAGCATCGTCTGCTGGGCGCGGGACCCGAAGTAGTCGGTATCGGAGTCGAACGTCGCGAACACCGTCATCCCGGCCCCCTGCCGCCACACGCCGCGCTCATCGGCATCCAGGCCCAAACACTCGCGGTACCACGCGATCAGGGCCTCCGGGTCGGCTGCCCGGATGAAGTATCCACCGATTCCCAGCACATGTTCCATGCCGCCAGATTGCCAGGACCGCGATCGGGCGGGCTGGCACCACACCGACGGCCGTCCCTTCCACTGATCCGGGAACCGGGCTGAGCACGTGCGGTCGCCCGGGGCGCACCCGCGGGAATGTGAAGTGTTGGCGAGCCGACACTCGCGGTGTCATGGCGCCAACACAAGTTTCGAGCAGCTCGACGGACAGTGCTTATGCAAAGACCCGCCCTAGCCCGCAGTACCAGCGGCTCCGATGTGCACCAGCCAAATTGGCGGCCAGCAACCAGGTGCACATCGGAGCCGTTGCCTTTGGCGCCTACCAGCCACCGCCGCCGTCCGCACGTGGGAGCGGGAGTGCCCTACTCGCACCAAGCCACACGATCGAATCGTTGCTCACGGCAAGGTGCCGCACGGCTTGGGATGCCTGCGGCTGTCCGGCGTCTGGGTCGACGGGCGTGGCGAAGAAGAATTCATCGTGTGTCCGCCGTAGGACAATTGTTGGCCGGGTGCAAGGGCCGCGATCTGGGCCTCGCACCCCCGGCACGGGTTCGCACCCCCGGCACGGGTTCGCACCCCTGTGTGCCGGGGTGCGAACCCTGGGATGGGGTGCTAGGCCGCGACAGCCGAAGCTGTGACATGCGGGCGGGGGGCGGCACCTCCCCGGGGGCTCAGCACCACCTCCCAGGCGTGCGGGCCGGTCTGGCTCGCGGCGGTGCTCACGATCGTCCGTGCGACGTACCAGGCAATCCGGCCGCGCCACACCTCCACCTGAAGGTCAGACCAGTTCGCATTTCTGCTGGCAACGGTTCATCAGTCCTGGCGGTCGGAGGCAACCGCTGCCCACAAGGCTGAGAGCTCCGTGATTCCCTAACCACTGGCTCGCATGACTGACGCTCCCCGTGGGGCGTCATTCGAGGTAGGTGCGGAGGCGGTCTCTGAGGTCCGCGTCGATGAGGCCGTCCTCGACGGCTCGGGAGAGGTTGCGCATTGCGCGGTCCGCGAATCTGGACCGCTCCTCGCGGCGGGCTTTGAGGCTCGCCAGTACGCCGTCCAGGCCGGCGATCTCGCCCTCGACGACCGCGCGGGTCACCGGATCGGCGGCGGTGCCGCTCAGTTGTTGGTTGAGCAGGGCCAGCCGTCTGATCGCCTCGATGCGGCTCAGGTCGACGTCGTCGATCAGCGCATCGAGGTCCGCCGCCGACAGGTCGCCGGGCTCGGACCGCAGCCGTGTCAGCTGGCGCTCGAGCCCGTCCAGACGCTCCGTAGGCTCGCGGCTACCTTCCTCGAACTCCGTCTGTGAAATCGTCCCGGCGACAAGCCGATCGAACCACAGGCCGACCTCCTTGTGTGTGTCACCGATGGCCGACCGTACGCGCTCGAGATCCTCCCGCACGCCCACCACAACCACCACCTCCCACCCAGCACTGGTCAAACGGTAGAGCAGACGACAAGACACCAGCCAAGTCATCCGCGAATCCGAGACGCTCGGCCCGGGGAGTCGGGCCTTGTGGCTGTACGCGGCTGACGTACGACCGGCGAGGATTGAACCAGAGACGAGGTGAGGTGCGATGCGAGCCGATCGCAGGGATGACGAGGTCGAGCCCGAGGAGATCGTCGTCGGTGTCGACGGATCCGACGGAGGACGCCGGGCGCTGTTGTTCGCGCTGCGCGAGGCGCGGCTGCGGCGCTGCGCTGTCGAGGCGGTACGGGTCGCCCGTTCGGAGGACGACGTCGCCCTGTCCGACTACGAACTGTGGGCCGACATCGTCGCGATGAGGCAGCAGCTACCGGGCGCGCCGGGTGTGAGCCTCCGCGTGTTCGTCGGGGATCCGGCCGAGATCCTGATCGAGCGCTCCGAGACGGCCGCGCTCCTCGTCGTCGGCAGCCACGGGACCAACTCCCTGATCCACTCCGCGATGGGATCGGTCAGCAACGCCTGCGCCCAGCTCGCACATTGCCCGGTGGTGGTTCTTCCCCGCGGACTGCACCCAGTAGTAGACAAGTCCCAAGAGCATGGGAC
>JBKPSJ010000342.1:0-14150 GCA_046765875.1 Actinomycetota bacterium | reverse complement strand
ACGACACGCGGATTATTCAGCGGCCTCCTAGAGAGGCCGGATCCGTTAGCGGTGCAGTCTGAAGTTGACTTGTGTGGGGGATGTCATGGCTCTCATAATCCCTGGGTCGTGCGTCTCGAGTCCGCCGGGATGGGGGTCAGCCGCGGCGGCGTTTGTGGATGACCTCGATGCCGGGTAAGCCGTGCAGTGTTCCGTTGGCTGTGCTGTCGACTACTACTCGCTGCCCGGCCAAGGGGAGGTCGCGAAGGATGACTCCGGCGAGGTGGGCGGTTGCTGCAGGGGGATCGAGATAGACGCGTTTGGACGGAATGTCGGGTTCGAATCCCAGCACGGCTCGCAGCAGGAGGAACGGCGCGGCGGCTGCCCAGGCCTGCGGGGAGCAGGAGGTGGGATAGGGGATCGGGTACGGATATTCGGCCCGGTCGAAGCCGCAGAACAGTTCGGGCAGCCGACCGCCGAACACATCCGCCGCTTCAAAGATGCCCTGCGCGACTGTGTCGGCTTCATCGACATAGCCGTAACGCGCCAGGCCGGCGGCGCAAAGGGCGGTGTCATGCGGCCAGACTGAGCCGTTGTGGTAGCTGACCGGGTTGTAGCGGCGCATGGTCGTGGCCAAGGTGCGGATACCCCAGCCGGTGAACATTTCCGGTGAGATCAGCCGTTCGGCAACAACGCCGGCGACGGACCCGTCGGCCAGACCCGTCCAGAGCACATGACCCATGTTTGAGGCCTGTGCATCCACCGGCCGCTTCGCCCCGTCCAGGGCCAAGGCGTAATAGCCGTGGTCGGTCAGCCAGAACGCCTGGTGGAACTGCGCATGCAACTGGCTGGCCCGCTCGGCCCAGCGGGCTTCGGCCTCGGGGTCACCGAAGGCGGCCGCCAGCTCGCTTCGGGCCTGGAAGGCGCCATAGACATAGGCCTGTACCTCTGCCAGCGCGATCGGGCCTTCGGCAAGCCGGCCGTCGGCGAACGAAATCGAATCGTGCGAGTCCTTCCAACCTTGGTTTAGCAGTCCCCTGTCGGTTGCCCGCTCATATTCCACGAATCCGTCGCCGTCGCGGTCGCCGTACCGCAGAATCCAGGCCAGGGCACGGTCCACATGCGGCATCAAGGCAGCGAGGCGATCCTTGGGCATTCCCCACCGGTACAACTCACCGACCAGCATGCAGAACAGCGGTGTCGCGTCGACGCTGCCGTAGTAGATCGCGTTCCCGACCGTCAGGGGGAACGACGTTCCGAGCCGAACCTCGTGCAGGATGCGGCCGGGCTCCTCCTCGGTCAGCGGATCTGTGTGCCGCCCCTGCCGCGCGGCCAACGCGTGAAGAGTGGACAGCGCGAGCTCCTGGCCAAGCGGCAGGGCCATCCACGCGGTCAGCAACGAGTCACGGCCGAACAACGTCATGAACCACGGAGCGCCGGCGGCTACGACCTCGGCACCTCCTGGACCCTCGTCTGCTGAGGTCCGGATCCGCAGCGCCCCAATGTCTTGGATGCTGCGATCGATCACCGTCATCAAGTTCTCCCGCGGCAGCTCGACGGCCGGGCTAGCGTCCTGCCAGTCCCGCAGCCGCATCGCCGGCGCAGTCTCGTGCAGCGGCTCGTGCCTGGGATACAGCGACTCGGCTTGCCGATGGCCATCGATCGGGAGCGCCTCGATAGTGGCCGACCACCGGCCGCCGGCCGGCACCAAGGCGTCTATCGCCAAGAGGCCTGGAGCGATCACCGTCGGAGTGTCGGTCCGTACCCGCACCCCGCGCTGCCGGTCTCCGCGGCCGGCCTGGGCCGTCACCCCGTCTTCCTGTGTCGACCACATAACCGTGTCCAGCGGCTCCGGCCGACCCGACTTCACCGAGAACAGATCGGCGAAGTCGGTCGACAGCTCCATGCTCAGCCTGCACGTCGTGTCCTCCGAGCCCAGATTGCGAAGGACGAGGTCTTCCCGCATCCCTTCACCGACGAGTCGGCACCGCTGGACCAGCAACGGCACCCCTGGTCCGGTCCGACGGCCGAGGAAGGTCGCCTGGTACGGCGCGTCCAGATGTGCTGACAACGGCTCGCACGAACATCCGTCCACCAGGAGCCGCCATGTCGAGAGCGCTCGTGTGTCGCGCCAGTACAGACCGTTCACCCCAGCAGCCATCATGTCGCCGGTCGTCGCGGAGATCGCGAAGCTGGTGCCCTCCACCAGCGTGATGATCGGCTCGGTCACCGGCATCATGGTCGAGCATCCTCCAGGGCACAGGACCGTCACGAGCGCAGGATCGATCGCTCCCCGAATGTAGCTTCATCAGCACTCCAGGTGCGACGCCACGCCTGACTGCCTGTCACCCGGCATGAACTGGCCGGGCTTTGTCGGGCAGCCTTCGTGGATCAGTTCGGCGTACAGCTGAAGGTGGTCATCGACCATGCGGCCGACGCTGAAGCGGTTCTGCGCCGTGCGCCGGCATTCGTCCCGATCGAGCTTCTCGACCTTGCGGAGCATGTCGGCCAGATCGGGTAGATCGTCGCGGACGAAGCCGGTGATTCCGTCGTCGATGATTTCGGGGACCGCGCCGGATGACGTGGTAACCACCGGCGTGCCGCAGGCCAGTGACTCGATCATGACCAAGCCGAACGGCTCGGGCCATTGGATTGGGTTCAGCAGCGCGATGGCCTGACCGAGTAGTTCGAACTTCCCCTCCTCGTCCAACTCCCCCACGTACTCGATCTCGTCGCTGAGCAGCGGCGCGATCTGTGAGTCGAAGTAGTCGTGTTCGGCGTCCTCCCGCATTTTCGCCGCGATCCGAAGGGGTATACCGACGGCGCGGGCGACCAGGATGGCCTCGCGGATACCCTTTGTGGGGTTCATCCGCCCGAGGCATGCCGCGAAGCCGCCGCCGCCGGCTCCGACAGGGACGCTGTCTACATCGAGTCCGTGGTGGATCACCGTCCGGATTTGAACGCCGTCGGCACTGGCGGCCTGGTTGTTGGAGATGGCGACGATGGCGGTGTCGTGTGCCATCTGCTTGTACAGACCGTTCACTGCCGGCACGAACGGTCCGTGGTTGGTGGTGACGACAGGCACTCCAGCAGGTCGGTGCCGGTACAGCGGTCCACAAACGGTGTGGTCGTGTATCACGTTCATCTCGGCCATGGCGGCATACGCCTTGATGACGTGGTTCAACTCTGTGATGGCGTCGCCGGTGATACCCGCGCCAGGATCCACCTTGGGCATCCCCGGCACGTAGGGCACCGGACACTCGCTGTTGGCGGGCGCGGCCAACAACACGTCGTGGCCGGCACCCGCGAGCCCGCGGGCCAACCGGTCGACTACGATCTCGATGCCGCCATAGGCCGGCGGCGGCACGGGAACCCAGGGTGTAGACACCAATCCGATCCGCATGATGGTTCTTCCTTCCTCGGACCGAAAGTTTCCTGTATCAACGCCGATTCCGCCGTGGCCAAGTCGGTCCACCCAAAGCCAGCGACCAGAAATGCGGTACCGGTCAGGTGGTCAGGTCGGTATCTGCTGCGTAGCCGACTGTTCCGAGGTGGTTTGGCCGTCGAAGGAGTTCATCGACATCGCTGTGCGCCTCTCTGTCCAGGTGGGCGGTTTGCCCGGCACAGACCCGTGGCACCAGCGCGGCCCGAGACCCGCACCCGGTGTCTCGAGCATTGGTCCAACCCAGGTACCCACCGCGACGCGCGCCAAGCCACGAATCCTGGGTGCGCACCGAATAACGGAGGCGTCGCCGGCACAGGTGGTCTGGCGTCCAGCTCGGCTGGGGTCTGGGCCGCTCGGCGAGCTGGAAGCACGCCATGCCCGCACGCCCGCTGACCCAGTCGGCTAACAAGACACTCGGCGTCCTCCGCCGGCAGGACA
Organism: Actinomycetota bacterium; assembly: GCA_046765875.1. Taxonomy (GTDB): domain Bacteria; phylum Actinomycetota; class Actinomycetes; order Propionibacteriales; family Kribbellaceae; genus DASRHY01. The sequence goes on along the minus strand of JBKPSJ010000342.1, from coordinate 10,288 downwards.
CCGAACAGAGTGCCGGGCGTGTTCCTCGTGTCGGTGGGTCCGGATGTGGGCACCGGAGAGTAGATCGTGGAATGGAGAGGCTGATGACTCCGCGGAGCGCGCACCGGGTCGCACGACGGTCAACGGGTGTGCCGCCCCGGCCGCGCGGTGCCGGTAGCGATGGTCACGCCGAGGGAGGTACGCCTGCTGGCGGGCCGGTACCGGTTGTTGGAGCCGCTCGGGGAGGGCGGCATGGGAGTGGTGTGGCGGTCTCGCGATGAGCTGCTGGGCCGCGATGTGGCGGTCAAGGAGGTCCTGATTCCCCCAGAGCTGCCGGCCGGGGAATAGCAGATGCTCCGTAAACGGATGCTCCGGGAGGCCCGATCCGCGGCCAGGCTGAGCCACCCGAACGTAGTGACCATTTTCGACGTCGTCGAGGAGACCGGTCGGCCTTGGATCGTGATGGAGTTCGTACCCTGTCGTTCGCTCGCACGGGTACTCCGCGAGGACGGTCCGTTGCCGCCGCGACAGGTGGCCGAGATCGGCCTGCAGGTGCTGGCGCGCCGAGGGTCGCTCATGCCGCTGGCGTGTTGCACCGCGATGTCAAGCCCAGCAACGTGCTGCTAAGCCATGACGGTCGCGTGGTGCTCACGGATTTCGGTATCGCGACGCTGGAAGGCGACCCATCGTTGACGACCTCTGGGATGGTGCTCGGTTCGCCCGCCATTATCGCGCCCGAGCGCGTGCAGGCCCGGGGCACGGGACCGGAGTCGGACCTGTGGTCACTGGGCGCCACACTGTATGCCGCGGTGGAGGGCCGACCGCCGTACGACCGCCGAGCGCCGCTGCCCACCCTCGCAGCTGCAGTAACCGAGCGGCCCGACCCGCCGCGACTGGCCGGACCCGCCTGGCCGGTCATCGACGGGCTGCTGCGTAAGGACCCGGCCGAGCGGATCGGCGCCGAGGAGGCCGGACGGCTGCTCCGTGGCGTCGCCTCGCACTCCGACAAAACTGGACCGACTCCGCAAGCGCGCCGGCTCCCAGCTGCGCCGTCCACGGCCGTCGGTGACCACGATGGCGGGGACAGCAGGTTCGATGGCGGAGACGGGGACGATGGTGGACGCACCAGGCTGCTGCCGATGTACTCACCCGAATGGGTCTCCGCGGTAAACAAGTCAGGTCGCAGCCGATGGCCACGCCTGGTCACCGTTGCGGTCGCCTTGATTGCCGCCGTGGGGTTCGGCTGGGGCATGCTGATCTGGAGCGGGAACGCCGAGCGCCGGGACGGCCAGCCGGCCGCGGATACGACGCGATCCGCGCAGCCGTCGCCAGGCAGGCCGACCAGGAGTGGCACTCCGTCGAATCCGTCGGCGACACAGTCGCGGCCAACGACCCAGATTCCAACCCAGCCGCCTTCTCAGCCATCAACCGGGCCGACCGCGGGCGGTTCGGCAACGGTGCCCGCGGGCTTCGAGCGGTACCGCGACCGCAGCGGCTTCTCCCTGGCAGTGCCGTCCGGTTGGGATGTCACCAGGCAGAGCGGTCGCGTGTATTTCCGCGAGCCCGACGGTTCCCGGTTCCTCATCATCGACCAGACCGATGACCCTAAGCCCGACCCAGTCGCCGACTGGGAACAGCAAGAACAGGCCCGCCGCGACGGATACCCCGACTATCAGCGCATCCGCATCGAGTCGGTCGACTACCTTCAGAAGGCGGCCGACTGGGAGTTCACCTACGCCGGTCGCAGTGGACGGATCCACGTGCTGATTCCCGCCACGGTCACCAGCCCGCACCAGGCCTACGGGATCTACTGGTCGACAGCCGACAACGGATGGCAAGACAGCCGCGGCTACTGGCGCACCTTCACCGCGACGTTCCGCCCCGCCACCTGAGACCGGCGCCGAGCGGCCGATGGGGAGGCCGGGCCGGCCGCGTCTGACCGACATGACCGGGCACGCGGCCGTGAGCCGATTGACCAATCTGCCGATCGATTTCTCACGGCCGTTTGCCAAGCGTCGTTAGGCGGCGCCCAATCGCGTCCTAAGTTGGGCCAGGATGGAGTGTAGTAGTCGTGAGACTTGCATCTGGCTGACGCCGATGTGCTCGCCGATGCGCTGTTGGCTCCAGCCGTCGACGTAACTCAGTTTGAGGATCAGACGCTGGCGTGGGTCGAGCTCGGTCACCGCGGGCCGGATGGTGACCAGTGACTCGACCCGGTCGAATTCTGGGTCTTCGGAACCGAAGAAGTCGGCCAGTGGCCGGGTCGGGGACCCGTCGGAGGTTGCGGAGTCGGTGCGGCCGCCGTCGAGTGACAGTGGTGAGTAGTACCGGCCGGCGGCGAGCGCTTGTGTCTCTTCGATGGCAGCGCGTGACACGCCGAGGCTCGCGGCCAAGTCAGCACCGGTCGGTGACCGGCCGAGCTTCTGGGTCAGAGCAGGACCGACGACCTGGAGTTGGGTGTGTAGCTCCTGCAGCCGCCGGGACGGCCGGATCGCCCACGAGTTGTCCCGGAAGTAACGCTGGATCTCTCCGCGGATGGTCGGCACGGCAAAGGACAGGAAATCGGTGTCGCGCTCCGGGTCGAACCTGCGTGCGGCATTGACCAGGCCCAGGTAAGCGACCGGGTCCAGGTCTTCGGCGGCGACACCGCGGTTGGCGTATCGGCGCGCGACGGCCCGAGCGACCTCGCGGTTGATCAGCACGACACTCTGGAGCAGACGCTGTCGGCGCACGCCACTGACGGTGGACGCTCTCGCTAGAAGGCGTCTGGTCTGAACGGCACGGTCATGATCGCTCGCCCTCACCGGGCGGACGACGTTCGTCGTGGACGCGACGAAGCGATTGGATTCGGGTGGCATTTCGCGCACCTCGCATCGGGTTGAATTGCGAAGTGGCTGCATGCCGAACCACCGGATGGTCCTGTGACCGTTTCCTATGAAATCAAACGGTTCCCGGCCGCAATCTCTGCCCCAGCATCGAACAGTGGCGGTCCCGGACCCGCGCTCGGCTGAGCCGCGGTCCTAGTCGACGAGTCCAAGGGCCGTTATCGGATCAACGCCGGCCGAAATGTAACCGGTGTCAGCTGACGGTGGTCGATACCGGGCACTCGGCCACGTTCTGTCGTGGCACAGCAGCTGAGGCCTGCTATTGGATGCGGTCGCGTGGCATCTGCGGTCATCGGCGCATGGTCGCGAGGGTTTGTCTCCGATGCGGTGGGTACAGCGAGTCCTCAGGCATGAAGGAGGAGACATGACCGCTACCCCGTCCGATCCCCATCGTCGCGATCCTTCCGTGGAAGGATCCGCGGCCCCCCTGGGCGAAGGGCTCAGCACCCCCAGCGCCGACCCGCGCGCTCACCCGACCGGTGACCTGTACGAAAGTGAAGCGTCTCACGGCGAGACTGGTACGGCGCAGGCCGCCCGGCGTGAGGCCGGCCGGGTCGGCGAGACCGCTGGTGACGCGATGAAGGACGTCACGTCGACCACCAAGGAGCAAGGCGAACGTGTCGTCGGCGATCTCCGGCAGCAGGCGCGCCGGCTGATCGACGCGTCACGCAATCAGACGACCGAGCAGGCACTCTCGCAGCGCGACCGCGCCGTCGACGGACTGCGATCGCTGAGCGAAGAACTGCAGACGATGACGGAGCGTTCGGACCAGCCGGGTGTGGCCTCAGACCTCGCGCGGCAAGGGGCCGACGCTGCCCGGCGAGCATCGGAATACCTGGCCAAGCGGGAGCCCGGGCAGTTGTTGGACGAGGTCCGCGGGCTGGCTCGTCGTCGTCCGGGCGCGTTCCTGCTCGGCGCGGCTGTGCTCGGCGTCGTTGCCGGCCGGCTATCGCGCGGCATGATCGACAGCCATCGCAGCGACGGCGACAGCGACGCCGGCACGCCAGGCCCGCTCGGATCGCAGTCGCCGGAGGCCGAACCGTTCGGCACGCATGCTCCAGGTACTCCCCGGACTCAGCCCGCAGGAATGCAGCCGCCTGGGTCGCTGCCTGGGTCGCAGTCTCGGGGTTCGGAGTCGCCGGGGTCGCAGCCGTACGGCCCGGCCGGGATGTGAGCACCGTGGACTTCCCAGAAAACGACCGTCTCGGTGGACGAGATCGACCCGGTTCGACCCGGCCGCCGACCGACGAATCCGTCGGCAGCCTGATCTCGGAGGTCGCCGGCGACCTGAGCAGGCTGATGCGGCAGGAGCTGGCCCTGGCCCGTGCCGAGGTGCGGGTCGAGGCCGTCAAGGCCGCCAAGGGTGGTGGCATGGTGGGGGCGGCAGGACTCGCCGGCTGGATGGTGTTGTTGTTCGCTTCGCTAACGGTCGTTTGGGCCTTGGATGCGGCGATGGACACGGCGTGGGCAGCGCTCATCGTGACCGGCGTGTGGGCCGTGGCCGGGGTTGGTCTGTTCCTGGCCGGCCGGGCACGACTTCGCCAGATCAACCCGGTACCGGACCAGACGATCGAGGAGCTCAAGGAGGACAAGAAATGGATGACCGGCCAGACCAGCTGAGGGACGAGATCGAGCAGACCAGGCGCGAACTGCGCCGCGATGCCGACGCGCTGAACGAGAAGGTCAACCCGGGCCGCATCGTCGGCCGTCGAGTCGAGCGGACCCGGCACACCATGACCAGGGTGAAGGAGCGCGTGATGGGTACTGCGGGCACCGGGACGAGCGCGGTCCGCGATGTGGCCGGCAAGGCTGCCGATACGGCCGGGTCAGCCGGCTCCGCGATCGCCGACACCGCCAAGGCAGCGCCTGGCGAGATCCGGGGCCGTACCGAGGGAAATCCGCTTGCGGCCGGAGTGATCGCGTTCTCGGCCGGATGGCTGCTCGCCGGGTTGCTGCCAGCGACCGGCAAGGAGAAGCAGCTCGCCGAGACCGTCGAGGACATGGGTGGGCAGTTCGCCGAGCCGGTCAAGCAAGAGGTGGCTCAGATCGGCCGTGACATGAAAGACGGTCTCGAGGAGCCGGCCAGGCAGGCTGTCGACGAGGTCCGCGACACCGTCAAGGACGCCGCAGGCGCCGTGCGGGACGAAGGCCACAGCGCGACCCAAGACGTTGCCGGCACCACCCGCAACTCCGCTGAGACCATCCGCGACAGCACAATGAGGGGAAGTGATCAAGCCACCTAGATGCATCAGTCCTCACTGCCGCGGGTCCAAGCGGTTGGACGTGCGGGTTGTACGAGTGATCGAGATGTCTGGCTGGTGCAGCGCGGTTCACCAGAGTCCAAGCCGGTCGGCGAGCAGGGCCGCGAAACCGACGAGAAGCAGAAGATCGGCCGGTGCGCCCGGCCGGACTCGCCGCGCTGGCCGCGGGTCGGCGGCCGGCCCACCAGGCTGTACTCGTCGTCGCTCGGCCTGGTGATCGGGACCGGTCGGCAGCTCCCACGAGGCCACCGGCATCGTCGGCTGACCCCCGGCACGACCCGGCTGCCATCGCGCCGTAGAAGTCTGATTGGACCGCGTCCGGGTGGGAACGGGGTGGTCGGAGCGAGAGGAGAGCGATCATGCCAAAGGCTCGTGACCTGATGACCGAGGGAGCCGAGTGCGTCGGTGAGAACGAAACCCTCGTCGACGCCGCGCGAAAGATGCGCGATCTCGATGTCGGCGCGCTGCCGATCTGCGGTGAGGACGACCGCCTCAAGGGCATGCTGACCGACCGCGACATCGTCGTCCGCTGCCTGGCCGAGAGTGGTGACCCGCAGCAGACCCGAGCCGGCGAGCTGGCCCAGGGTAAGCCGGTCACCATCGGTGCCGACGATTCGGCCGAGAAGGCAGTGCAGACCATGGCCGCGCACCAGGTTCGCCGCCTGCCGGTCATCGACGGGCACCGGCTGGTCGGCATGCTCGCGCAAGCCGACATCGCCCGCGCCCTGCCGAACATGACGGTCGGTGAGGTCGTCGAGGACATCTCGCGCTGAGGGCAACAAGTGACCGAGCCATCGAGGCAGTCGGTCGAGCATTCCATCAGGCAGTCGATCGAGTTTCGTCGAGCGCGGAGCCGGCTATTGGCCGTGCTGTCAGCAACGGCTGCACGGTCGCCGTCGACGGGCTGCACATCCTGCACGACCATGCTGATCCGGATTTCGATGGCATTGACGGGATGGTGGCGGCCGCCGACGACAAACGCCTCACCCTGATCACCTCGCCACCGTTATGGCCGGCTGCGAAGCAGCCCTCGACAGATGTACCGCTGCCGAACGCGAATAGGACGATCATCGGCCGCTCGTGACTGCTCAGAGGCTTGGGAGGTCGTCGGACCGGTTTGACCGCACAGCCGATGGGCATCGGCATGTCAGGCCAACCGACTGGAGGGGGACGAGTGATCGCGACGATTGCAGAGACGGCGGGCTCGAGCGCGGGCGGCGCTTCCGCCCTCGTTGTGCGGCGGAGGCGATGATGAACAAGACGGCGTTCCTGCTGTACAGACCGTTGGGCCTTTCGGTGAGCATCGCCGGCGGCCTGCTGGCCACGCGGTGTTTGACCAGATCTGGAAGCGCATCACCGGCGAGGAGGAGGCACCCAAGGCGACCGATGCGAACCGTGGCTGGCGTGAGGTATTGCTGGCTGCTGCGGCGCAGGGGGTGTCTTCGCCGTGGTTAGGGCGGCCGCCGACCGCGGCAGTGCTACGGCGTTCCGCCGGCTGACCGGCAGTTGGCCCGGCCGGGAATGAACCGGCCACCGGCCAAGCCGACCGATCTGCGACGCCGGGATTGGTGGGCCGCCGTCAAGCGCGCCGCACGCGAGTTCAGAACGGACGGCCTCATCGACTGGGCGGCCGCACTGACCTACTACTCCGTACTGTCGATCTTCCCGGGGTCTCCTGGTCTTGCTCTCGTTGCTTGGGCTCGCCGGGCAGTCGACTACCGATGCTCTGATCGACAACGTCGGCCAGGCAACTCCTGGATCGGTGCGTCAGATCGTGATCACCGCGATCAGAGAACTGCAGACAGGCCGCAACGCTGCCGGGATCACCGCTGTCATTGGCACTGCCGCCGCGTTTTGGTCGGCCTCGGGTGACATTGCCGCGTTCATGCGTGCCGCCAACGCCATCTACGACGTACCCGAGGGACGCCCGGTGTGGAAGACGCTTCCACTCCGGATCGGCATCACAGTGCTGGTGACGGTCTTGCTGGCGGCGTCGGCCCTGGCGGTGCTGCTGACCGGCTCACTAGCGGCACGGGCCAGCGACCTACTCGGCGCAGGAGACACCGCCCTCGCCATGTGGGGCATCGTCAAGTGGCCCGTCCTCCTCGTCATCGTGAGCTTCCTGTTCGCGCTGCTCTGCTGGTCCGCACCCAACGCCAGGCGACCGTTCCGCTGGGTCAGCCCGGGCGGGATGCTGGCGACCCTACTGTGGCTGGTGGCGTCCGCGGCGTTCGCGTTGTACGTCGCTAACTTCGGCTCCTACAACAAAACGTACGGGTCCCTGGCCGGCGTGATCGTCTTCCTCGTCTGGCTGTGGATCTCCAACATCGCGCTCCTGCTCGGCGCCGAGCTGAACGCCGAGCTCGAACGCGGCCGCGCGATCGCCACCGGTCATCCCGACGACGAGGAGCCGTACGTCGACCTGCGCGACACCACGAAGGTCCGTGACACCGACCACCTCTGAGCAGCAGCCACACCACCGGTACGCCGTCGGCCGGCGTCGCTGCGGGTGGAGCAGGTCGACCCGGCGACATTGCTCGTGGACGTGAACGTGGGCGGCGAGACGGTCGCGGACAAGGACCTGATCGCATCGATCAAGGACCTCGGTGTGCTGGAGCCGATCCGTGCGGTGCGCATCGCGAACGGGTCGCTGCGGGCGGAGACCGGGCGACGCGGCCACGCCGGCGGCGACCAGTAGTCCCGCTGCGATGATCACGCCATGGCCTCGACGAGACATGGACCCTCCCTCGGGTTCGCGGAAAGCAGGTACGCCCTTTACTTCCGCCGCGAGCCCTGGTTCGGATTCACACACGTGGCGTTTCAGGTCCCAACGACCTCAACACCGCACCCGACCACTAATCCATACCGAAGCGAACCGAGAGGACCATGCTCACCACAACGACGGTCTGGTCTGACCCCGCGTGGTTACCCGAGCCCGGAGTTGCGCGCCTTGAGCGCGGCGGCCATGCGATCTGGGACCTGAAGCTTGGTGAGCACCTGTGACACGTGGTTGCGTACTGTCTTCTCGGACATGCCCAGACGGCGGGCGATCTCGTGGTTGCGGCACTCCGATCGCGAGCAGTTCCAGCACCTCGCGCTCTCGGGGCGTCAGCTCGCGGCAGGCGCGTTGGGTGGGTGAGGGTGTGCCCTGGCCGGCGTAGGACGGGCGATGCGCCGCGCGACACCCCCGCCGTACACCGCGCAATTCGTGGCGCAGCCCAAGAGCATCGGTCAGGAGGGCGAGATGGCCCTGACGATCGTGGAGTACGACAGACCACACCGTCTTCACAACGTCGTGCGCTCGTCGTACCTGAAGGTCGACGGCACGCTGATCTTCGACCATGGCGGCGCCGCGACGCGGCTGAGGTGGAATGGGACATCGCCTGGTCGGGCCGATGCGGCTGCTGACCCCTGTGCTGGTCCTCATCGGCCCGTCGTCAACGTCCTGCCCGGCAACAGCTTAGCCTCGATCCACCGATGAGCTGGGCTGTGTGAGCGTGCCGTTACGGGCGGACGCCCTTACGGGCTTGGAGAATCGGGCTTGTCTAGAGTCCGTTCTCATCCAGCTCGAAGGACATCCGTCGAGTGAAACTGTCTCACACGTGTCGTGCAACGTCGGCGGTGTTCGATGACCCGAATCTGGTGTCGTCGGCAGGGCTGGTCCCGGTGGTCGCGCTCGCGGAGTCCGCGGGCTTGCGCAAGCTTGCCCAGGAGCATCTTTCGGTGCTCACTGACAAGGGCGCGAACGCGGGGCTGAAGGTGGCCTCGCTGGTCGCAGGGATGGTGGCCGGCGCCGACAGCATCGATGACATGGCGCTGCTGCGACACGGCGGGATGGGGCGGGTGTTCGCGGACGCGTACGCACCCTCGACGCTGGGGTCGTTCCTGCGGGCGTTCACCTTCGGTCACGTCCGCCAGCTTGACGCGGTCGCCTCGAGGTTGCTCACCGGGCTCGCCGCCCAGGCACCGCTGCTGGGCTCCGGTGAGTCCGGCGAGGACGAGTTGGTGTTGGTCGACGTCGACGACACCGTCATCGAGGTGCACCGGGACGCCAAGCAGGGCGCCGGGTTCGGATACACCGGAGTCCGGGGGCTGAACGCGCGGCTGGCCACCGCCACCACAGCCAGTTCGGCGCCGGTGGTGATCGCGCAGCGGCTGCGCAAGGGCTCGTGCGGCTCCCCGCGCGGCGCGAAACGGCTGGTCACCGACGCGCTGAAGACCATCGCAGGCTTGTCCGGGGCCAAGCCGCTGGTGCGCGCGGACTCGGCGCTCTACGGACGCGGCCTGGTACTCGCCGCGGTCCGGGCCGGTGCCGACGTGTCGGTCACCGTCCGGCTTGATCCGAAGGTCAAGGCTGCCGTCGCGGCGATCGGACCTGACGCGTGGCAGACCATCGAGTACACCGACGCCGTCTATGACCAGACCACCGGCCGGTGGATCTCCCGCGCGGAGGTAGCCGAGATCGACTTCATCGCCTTCAGCGGACAGAAGAAGGCTGACCACGTGACGGGCCGGCTGGTGGTCCGCCGCGTCCCCGACCTGAACCCGAAGGCGAACCAGGGCCAGGACACGCTGTTCGACACCTGGCGGTTCCACGCCTTCTTCACCACCACCGACCCAGCCGTGCTCGACACCGTGGCCACGGACAAGACCCACCGCGGCCATGCGGTCATCGAGCAGGTCCACGCCGACCTGAAGAACTCCGCGCTGGCGCACCTGCCCTCCGGCAAGTTCGCCGCGAACGCCGCCTGGCTGGTGCTCGCGGTCATCGCGTTCAACCTCACCCGCGCCGCCGCGACCCTCACCGGACCCGATTTGGCCCGGGCCACCACCGCAACCATCCGACGCAAACTGATCACCGTCCCGGCACGCGTCGCGTCCTCAGCACGGCGGCTCATCCTGCACCTACCCAGCGCCTGGCCCTGGCAGATCACCTGGACCCAGCTGTTCGCCCACGCGTGCGGGCCACCCGGCCCAGCGACCACATGACCACCCAGCCGCGACCACCCGACTCCAACCAACGTGGAACACCCTGACAGCGAGGTCAGACACACACCCACGCCCCCATCCACCCGCCGACGACAACACCGAGCCGGGGCACCTTCCCGCTGCCCGTCGGTGGATCGAGGCTTAGGACTTGGCGTTGAAGGAACAGCGTCGAGG
>JBKPSJ010000341.1:0-11568 GCA_046765875.1 Actinomycetota bacterium | reverse complement strand
GCCGCACACCGGCCTCCTGCACGACGCCCAGGTCGATCCCGCGAGCATCCGGCGTACCCGCGAGTTGCAGTGACGGCTCGGACCTGGCCCGGACCGGATCGGAATAGTCGTCGAGGGTGCGATCCAGGGCGCCGATGCGCTCCAGCCACCACAGGATGTCGCGATCGCGGTAGCGCCGTGGCAGACGCGTGTGCCGGCCGACGGCGAGCACGACCCGCCTTCCCGCGCGGGCAAGCTCGGACGCGATCTGCACGCCGGAGGACGATGCCCCGACGACCAGCACGCCGCCGGCCGGCAGGCTCGACGGCGACTGGTAGCCGGCCGCGGTCTGCTGGGCCAAGTCGGGTGCCAGTCCGGCGGCGAGCGCGGGCACCTTGGCATGGCTGTGGTATCCGGTCGCGATGACGATATTGCGCGCATTCCACGCGCCTCGACTGGTGTGGACGGCGAACTGGGCCGCGCCGCGCTCGACCCGGGTGACCAGAGTGCCGGACCGTACCGGCGCGGCGAACGAGCGGGCGTAGCCGGACAGAAAGCCGGCGAACTCGCCGGCCGTCATGAATGCGTCCGGCTCCGCTCCCGCGTACGCCCATCCAGGCAGCCGGCTGAGCCAGTTCGGTGTCAGCAACCGGAAGCTGTCCCAGCGTGCGGTTCGCCACCGTTCGCCGACGCGGCCGCGGTCCAGTACCACGTGCGGCACACCGCGTTCGGTCAGGCAGTGGCTGATCGCCAGACCGGCGTGACCGGCTCCGATGACGACCGTGTCGGTGAACGGCATGGTGTTTCCCCAGGTCCTCAGTGGCCTCGGTGGTCTCAGCGGACCTCGACGTCGACCGACACCGGTACGCCGTTGGTGAGCACGTCGTACACCGCGGACCGCGCCCGCGACTGCTCGATCAGGCCGCGCAGCACGTCGTCCGGCGCGTCGCCGGAGATCTGGAAGGCGACCCGGATCCCCTGGTAGCCGTTGCGCACCTGGTCGGACAGCCCGAGGATGCCGAGCAGGTCGATGTCGCCCTCGACCGATGAACTCACCTCGTGCAGGGTCACACCACGGGCCGCCGCGACGTTGGCGATGCCGGCGGTCAGGCAGGCGGCGATCGCGTGCAGCAGGAACTCAACCGGGGTCGGCGCCTTGCCGGTACCGACGAGCACGGCCGGGTGGTCTGCGTCGTACACGAAGTCCTCGGTACGGCTGGAGTCCTCCTGCCCGGCACCGTAGAACCCGCGGATCGTGCTGCGGTTGTTCGTACCGCTGACCCACCGGTTGGTGGCGCGGAACTGGAACTTGGCCAGGTCCGGCGCCGCCTTGACCGCGTCGAGGGTCGCGAACAGCGTCGGCGTGTCAACGCCGTTGAGCGCCGGACGGATCTTCGTGGTGGTCATCTGAACCCCTCCCGTCGCCGGCTCGGCCGCACGGCTGTTCCGTGTCGAGGTCTCCGATCGGCGACGCGGCCAAGCTAGAAGGGGCACATTCCCGCGATCTTCCCTAAACCTTCCCGCGGCGTTCCTTCGCCCGGATGGCGGTCCGGGCCGGCAGTACGATCCTGTGATGCGGGTCGAGATCGGGCTGATGGGCACGTCCACCGTCGGCATCGATGGCGTGCAACTCCCGCCCGATCGGTGGCATCGCCGCAACGCCGCCGCGCTGGTGAAGCTCCTCGCGCTCCAACCTCGGATGCGGCTGCACCGGGACCGGGTGATCGATGCGCTGTGGCCGGATGTCGATCTCGGCGACGCGGTCCCGCGCCTGCACAAGGCCGCCCATTTCGCCCGGCAGATGCTCGGATCGCGTGAGGCGGTGGTCCTCAAGGACGAAGCTGTCGCACTGTTCCCGGGCGCGATGGTGCAGGTCGACGTCGCCGCCTTCGACGCCGCGGCCGATGCCGCGCTGACGCGAGGGACACCCTCGGCCACCGCGTGCACCACGGCCATTTCGCTGTACCGGGGAGAACTGCTGCCCGAGGATCTCAACGAGCCATGGTCCGAGGAACCGCGCAACCGCCTCCGGTCACGGTACGAGCAGTTGCTCCGCGGCGCCGGCAGGTGGCAGGACCTGCTCGACATCGACCCGGCCGACGAACAGGCGCATGTCGAACTGCTGCGTGAGGCGGTGGTCGCGGGCGACCGCTGGATCGCCCTGCGCCGCTACGACGAGATGGAACGCCTTCTCTGCACCGAGCTCGGGATCGCGCCCAGCCCGGAGGCGGTCGCCCTGCGCGAACGAGCGCTGGCACAGCAGCAGCCGCCAACTGTCGACGGGCAGCGCCGGGCACGGAGGACCGAGCAGCCGCTTCTCGAACGCGACCAGCAGCTGGCCGCACTAACGCAGACGGTCCAGTCGGTACTGGACGCCGGTCGCGGCGCCGTGGTGCTGATCACGGGCGAGGCCGGAAGCGGGAAGTCCTCGCTGGTCCGGGCGTTCGTCGACCGGCTCGCCGACGACCTGGTCGTGGCGGTCGGCGGCTGCGACGACCTGCTGGCGCCGCGCAGCCTGGCACCCTTCCGCGACATGGCCGAATCGGAACCCGGCCTGGCGTCCGCACTGTACGGAACCGACCGTCCCGATGACGTCTTCCCGGCGCTGCTGCGATTCCTCGCCGCCCGGCCCACCGTCGTCGTGGTCGACGACGTCCACTGGGCCGACGACGTCACGCTCGATGCGATCCGCTATCTGTCGCGTCGGGTCCCAGGCATACCGGCGATCCTGCTGCTCACCTACCGGGACGAGGACGTTCCCGCGACCCATCCGCTGCGTCAGATCCTCGGTACTCTCGCCGTCCCGGCCGACCATCGCATCGAGCTCGCGCCACTGAGTGTCGGCGCCGTACGGCAACTGGCGGGCGTCGACGACACCCAGGCGGCCGAGATCCACCGCGTCACCAGAGGCAACCCGTTCTTCGTCACCGAGGTGCTCGCCGCCGGCGCGGACCACGTACCGGCAACGGTCCGCGATGCCGTGCTGGCCCGGGTCGGCCGGTTGCCACCCGCGTCCCGCGGTCTGGTGGAACGCCTCGCCGTCGTACCGTCTCGGGCGGAACGCCGGCTCGCCGAGGCCCTGGCCGGCGACGAGCCGGCCGCCGTGGTCGAGGCCGAGCGGTCGGGCGTGATCGGCGGCGGTGCGGACTACGTCTGGTTCCGGCACGAGCTTGCCCGGCGCGCCGTCGAGGCATCGCTGACCGTCGGCGAGGTGGTGCGGGCCAACCGCGAGGTGCTGGACTTCCTGCTCCGGCAGACCGACGTCGAGCCGTCCCGGATCGTCCACCACGCAGCCCGCGCGGTCCGGACCGACCTGCTACTCCAGTACGGCCCGATCGCCGCCGCGAATGCCGAACGGGCCGGCGCGCACCGGCAGGCGGTGGAGACACTGCGCGCCGTACTCGACCATAGTGACCTGCTGGATCGCACCACCCGGGCACGACTGCTGACCCGGCGCGCGTACTCGTTGTACGTGGTCAACGAATACGAGACGGCGCTACCCGACGCCGAGTCGGCCGTCGCCATCGCCGAGGACCTGGAGGACCCGTCGGTCGTCGCGGAGGCGTTGATCGTGCTGTCGAGAATCGCCCTGTTCGCACGCGGTCCGGTCACCGCACGGCAGGCGGCGCATCGGGCCGTCGAGGTCCTCGACAAGGCCGGCGACAAGTCCCTGCTCACCGAGGCGCTGATCGAACTCGCACGGGCGCACAGCAACCTCGCGACGGTGGGCATCGTCGCCCAGCCGAACACCGAGGCCGTCGACTACGCCGAACGGGCACTCGCGCTGTGCGATGAGCTCGGCCGGGACGATCTGCGCGCCCAGGCGCTGTGCTACCTCGGCACCGGCCGGCTGGCCCAGTCGGACCCGCGCGGCTCAGAGGACCTCGAACGGGCGATCGCCATGGGCGTGACCGAGACCCGGCTCGAAACAAGGGTGCGCACCTACGTCAATGCCGCGGGCGGGGCATACCGGGCCGGACGGCTTGAAGATGCGCGCCGATACGTGGCAGCCGGCCTGCGGCTCGCGGCTGACGGGGAGTTCGCCGCCGGCCAGTACCGACTGCTTCTCACGTCTGCCACGGTATCGGCGAGCGCCGGTGACTGGGACCGCGCCGTCGCCGAGCTCCGCGAGCTGGTCACCAGTCCGGGCGAGCCCGGTGTGATGGCGCTCCTCGCCCGAAGCCTGTTGGCCCGCCTGCTCGCACGGCGCGGAGATCCGGAGGCGCGCGCGGTGCTCGAAGCGGCGCTGCGCCATCCCGCGGCCGGCGCGGACAGCTATGTCGCGGGACCCCTGGCGGTGGCCCAGGTCGAGGCAGGCTGGCTCAACGGCACCCTCGATGAGGTGCCCGCCGGAGTGCGGCAGGCGATGGCCCTGGCGGCGGATGCGAACCATACGGCCATGAGCGGAGAGCTGGGTGCGTACCTGCGCCGGGCCGGTCATCACGTGACCGTCCCGGCGCAGGTTCCGGAGCCGTGGGCCGCCGCTCTGGAAGGGCGATGGCGCGAGGCGGCGGCAGCATGGCAGCAGCTCGGCGATCGCTACGAGCAGGCCGTCGAGCTGGTCTGGTCCGGCGACGGCCGAGCGCGCGCCGCCGGACTGACCATGCTCCGAGACCTCGGGGCCACAGCCACGGTGTCTCGGGCTGTTACACCTCCAAGTCGAGCGTTGTCGTGACCGGGGCCGCTCCGCTGGCGCTGGCCGTGATGGTCACGGTGTAGGTGCCCGGCGCGGCGTAGCTGTGGTCACCGCCGATCGTGTACAGACCGTTCACCGAGACGGTCGTGGCCGCCTCACCGGTGAGCGTGCCGGACGACGTGGTGCCGTCGCCCCAGTCGATCGTCGTGGTGATCGCACCGGAGGCACGTCCCGGCGCGGACAGGTAGGCCAGCGACCCGGAGAACTGTCCACCCGAGCCGGACGCACGCGCGGCCCGCAGGTCGAGGTGCCACGGCACCTTCGGAGTCGGGTAGAAGTTCGTGTCCGCCAGCGTCAGCCGCACGCCCTGTGCCGCGGCCCGGCCCTGGAAGTCGGCGTACGCCGTGGGCAGCGAGGGCCGCTTCGGCGACCAGCCGATCTCCGAGATCGCCATCAGCCGCGGGAAGACCATGTAGTCGACGTTGTCCAGATTGAGGACCGTCTCGCCCCACATCGGTGCCTCGACGCCGATGATGCTCGAGTCGGTGACGTTGGTGACGTACCCCTCCGGCTCCCAGTTGTAGAACTGGTCGATGTCGCAGCCGCGCGAGCACGCCCAGCTCAGGCCGAGCGTCGGCGGTATGGGGGGGCCGGCGCTGCCGGCCTGGTACTTCATGTCCAGGTACGCGTGGTTCGCCGGCGACATCACGAGCTTCATGCCCTTGGCGACGGCGTTCCGCCCTGTGATGGTGCCCGGGCTACTACCGGACGAGGTCGACCAGTACTGCGCGATCGAGCCGGCCGGCGGAGTGATGCCCTCACCGGAGATCTCGGCCCAGCCCATGACCTTCTTGCCCTTGTCGGTGACGATGCCGGACTCGCGGTTGACCAGTGCGGCATAGTCCTCGTGGCTCATCAGCGTCGCGGGTACCTCGTCACCACCGAGGTGGTAGTACGGGCCGGGCGACATCGCGGTGAGCTGGTCGATGATCGTGCCGAGGATGGTCCAGGTGTTGTCGCTGTCCGGGCACATCGCGCTGTACCCGACGGCGCCGGTGTAGTTCCACTGTGGCGGGTTGTTGATGCTGCAGTTGATGTCCTGCGGGTTCCCGTCGAGCAGTGGGTTCGCGGTGTCGTTGTACTCGGACATGATGATCGCGTTGTTGTGCCCGGGGGTGTCGACCTCGGGTACGACCGTGATGAAGTGCGCCGCCGCGTACGCGACCACATCCCGGTACTCGGCCTGGGTCCAGAAGCCGCCCGGGTCCATCGTGCGGCCGCCGGTGCCGACCGAGCCCTGGCCGCCGATGTCGGTCAGGTTCGGGAAGCCGTTGATGACGATCCGGAATCCCTGGTCGTCGCTGACGTGCAGGTGCAGGACGTTGATCTTGTACGCCGCGACCTGGTCGATCAGCTTCTTCACCGCTGAGGGGGTCTGGAAGTGCCTGGCGATGTCGAGCATGACGCCGCGGTAGCCGTACCGGGGGTAGTCGGTGATGTTCACCGACGGCATGTGCCAAGGGCCGACCTGCTGAGTCGGGCTCTCGATCCAGCCGGGCAGCAGCTGCCGGATGGTCTGCACGCCGTTGTACAACCCGTGCGCGGTCTTCGCGGTCACCGTCGCGTTCGCAGTGCTGACGTCGAGTCGGTAGCCCTCGTCGCCGGGCGTACCGGAATCGCCGATCCGCAGGACGATGTCGCCCTGGCGGGCATCGCCGGCGACCACGTCCAGCGGGTAGCCGGTGGCCGGCCGCAGGTACGCGGCCAGCGCGTTCCCGACGGCGGCGTCGTCACTGACGATCCGGGCGGGCCGGGTGAGCGTGAACTGCCCGTTGCCCGCGGTGGCTGATACCGGCTTCGGTACGACCTGCGTGGACACGGGTTGCGGCTGCGCCGTCGGCGGAGCGCCGTTCGCAGCGCTGATGGTGGACACGGTCAACGCGGTCGCCAGGACCGCGAAACCTAGTAGTGATCGTTTGCGGCCTAGCAATGCCATTCGGGCCTCCATGTAGCCATTCGCCCCGATTTGACTCTGTTCCGTAAAATCAGTCCCGGTCAAGGGTCTACACCTGCGCGTACCTGCACGCAAGAAGTTGTCTACGCGCATTGACGGATTGTTTGCCAGCAGGAGAACTAGACCAGTGCGGTCGGCAACGGCGCGGCATGAACGATCTGGAGCCGGCTGACGGCCCGGGTGAGGACGACATATAGCCGGTGCAGTCCCCGTGGTTCGGCCGCCACGATCCGGGCCGGCTCTGCCACGATCACCGCGTCGAACTCCAGGCCCTTGGCGAGCGTCGCCGGTACGCAGACCAGCCGGGACGTGTCCATCGCGTCCTCGGCCGCGCCGAGAAGCGCAGGCTGGAGCCCGGCGCCGGCGAGCATGTCGCGCAGGGCCTCCACGTCGGCGTCGGCCGCGATCAGCGCGACCGACCCCTCGCCGGCCAGTGCCGTCCGGCACGCGGCGACGAGCGAGTCCGAGAAGGTCCGGTGGTCGGTCGGCGAGATGGTCAGGGCGTCGGCGACCGTACGAATACCATGCGGCACACCGAGCGTGGGCGCGATCTGTGGCAGCAGCCTTGCGGCGAAGTCGATGATCTGGGACGGCACGCGAAAGCCGCGATCCAGTTCGGTCACGATGGCGTCGGTCTTGTCGAGGTGATCGAGGACGCGATCCCAAGACCCCGCAGCCCACGGCGTCGTCGCCTGGGCGAGGTCCCCGAGCACCGTGGCCGACCCGGTACGACACCGCCGGCCCAGCGCGCGCAACTGCATCGCCGACAGGTCCTGTGCCTCGTCCAGTACGAGATGGTCGAGTGATCCGGCACGGCGATCGATCAGGTCGTCGAGCTCGTCGAGCAACACTGCGTCTGCACCGGACCACCTCGCCGACTTCCACGACCGAGGCGGCTTACGCCACAACAGCGCGGATCGTTCATCCGCTGTGAGTTCCTCAGCCGATTGCGCAAGGAAGTCCGCATCGGAGAAGAGCCGGTGCAGCACCTGCTCCGGTACGACCCGAGGCCACACGGCGTCGAGCAGATCCTTGACGGGCTTGGAGCGGGCCACGGCGTTCTGCACCCGGTCGTCCGGCGACTCGCCGCGTTGCTCCATCCGTACCAGCACTGCATGCGCGATCCGCTGGGCGAGGGCGTTCCGGCCGGCAGCGTACCTGGTCGACTCGCGCAGGGCGGACACGATGTCCGCGACCTCGTCCTCGTGCACCCGATAACGCCGGGATCCCTTGCTGTACAGGATTCCTTGCGTCGGCGTGCCGACATAGGACCACAGCGCACGGCGCAGAACGCGCGCCATCCGTGCGTCACCCTTGACCCGCGCGGACTCCGGTGCGTCCGATGCCGCGTCCGGCTGGCTGATCAGCTCGTCGATGGTGACCTGCCGTACGTCGACCTCACCCAGCGCGGGCAGGACCCTGCGGATGTACGACAGGAACGAGCGGTTCGGCCCGACGATCACGACGCCGCCGCGGCTCAGGCGTTCGCGTTCGGTGTAGAGCAGGTACGCCATCCGGTGCAGGCCGACCGCCGTCTTGCCGGTACCGGGCGCGCCCTGAACGCACAGGGTCGGGTGCAGCGGCGCCCGGACCAGATCGTCCTGCTCCGGCTGGATCGTGGCGACGATGTCGCGCATCGGCCCGGTTCGCGGGCGTTCGATCTCGGCACGCAGGAACGCGTCGGCACCATCGGTCTCACCCTCCCCGACCAGCGGCTCGTCCTCGAAGCCGGTCAGCTCCGCCGCGTCGGAGAAGCCATAGCGGCGACGCAGCAGGACCCGCTGCCGGTCGCTCCGGGTCGCTCGATAGAACGGCACGGACACGGGTGCCCGCCAGTCGATCACCAGCGGCGCACCGGTGCCGTCGTGAACGTGGCGGCGGCCGATGTAGATCCGGTCGGTCTCCTCGATCGTGCCGGCCTCGTAGTCGAGCCGGCCGAAGAACAACGGCACGTCGGGAAGGTCGAGCAGCGCCTGCGTACGAATCTGGTGCGCGCGGATGTTGGACTCGTTGGTGAAGCGTTCGTCGTTGTCCTCGCCGCCGATCATCGGGATCTCGCGCTCGAGCACCGCCCGGTACATGCGGGCAAGCGCAGCGCGTGCTTCGGTGAGGAAGGCCCGTTCGGCCTCGAGGTCTGTGGAGCCGGCAGGGATCAGGACGGGTTGGGCCATCGGATGGAGCCTCGACTTCGCGGTGACAGGCGGCCGAGGGACGTTACCAGCGCGTTCTCAGGCCCGCCACCGAATATTCACCCGGGCCCATTCAGGCCGAGTCGTCGCCTTCCTCCAGGCGCGATCGCAGCAACCTCTCCAGCGGCATGGATTCGCCGTCGCGCCCGCCGAGGCCGACCGTGAGCGGCGGATCGGACGGCGCTATCCGTACGCCGAACACCCGCGCCTTCAGGCTGGCAGGTGTGCCGAGGATGTAGAAGTTGCCGTCGATGTCCGTACCGAGTGACCGGTTCCGGCGCAGGTACCAGCCGGTGATGCCGGTCCGGTAGCTCGCACCCGATCCCGCAACCGGTGCTCTCAGGGTCTGGGGCTCGATCCCCCGCGCCGTCATCTTCTCGACGAACTGTGCCAACAGGGCGCGCGCCTGCTCGGTCTCGGCTGCCTTACGACGTTCGAGCTCAGCGGCATGAGCGGCGGACGCCTCCCGCCTTCTGTCCCGCCAATTTGCCTGATCACCCACACGGCCACCGTAGTCCGCCGACGTCATTTTTCGTTCGCCGAGCGTTAACCAGCAACCACTGTCGGCTTTGTCTCGGGAACTTAGCTTCGTCGAGGTTTGTAACGAAAGGGTCTCATGCAACCACGCAAAGCAGTCCAGGCTCGCGGGATCACCAAACGCTTCGGCGACGTCATCGCGCTCGACGGCATCGATCTGGACGTCGCGGCGGGCCAGATCCACGGATTGGTCGGGCCCAACGGTGCGGGCAAGACGACGCTCCTCGGCCTGCTGCTCGGCCTGGCCGTCGCCGACGGCGGCAGTCTGGAGATCCTCGGTATCCCAGTCGGTCGGGCGCTCGCCGCGCCCGTCGGCGTGGCCGGCTTCGTCGACGGGCCCGGCCTCTACCCGTCGCTGACGGCCCGGCAGAACCTCACCGCCCTGGCCGCGCTGCGCGGCGACGATGCGCGGACCGCCGGGATCGACGACCTGCTCGACCAGGTCGGGCTGACCGATGTCGCCGACGACCGGGTCCGCGGCTTCTCCCTCGGCATGCGTCAGCGCATCGGGCTCGCCGCGGCCCTGCTCACCAAGCCGCGGCTGCTGGTCCTCGACGAACCGTCCAACGGCCTCGACCCGGCCGGCAAGAAGCACGTGTACGGAGTCCTCACCCGGCTGGCCGCCGACGGAGCCTCGGTGGTGCTGTCCAGCCACCGCATGGAAGACGTCGAGGCGCTGTGCTCCGAGGTCACGATCCTGGCCACCGGGCGGATCGCGTTCTCCGGCCCGCTGACCAAGCTGGCCGCCGAGAACCGCGAACTCGACTACCGCCTCTTGACCTCCGACCCGGCGGCGGCCCGCGCGCTGGCGGGCGAGATCGCAGGGGTCCGGGTCGTCGACGACAGCCGCGCACCGGACGGCGACGAGGTGCTGGTGGTTTCCGCGCCGGTGGCCGCGCTGGACGACCTGGTGAAGCGACTCGTGCACGCGGACATAGCCGTACGCGAACTCGCCCCAGTGGTCTCGCCACTGGAGTCGGCGTTCCTCACCCTGACCGAACATCCGGAGGCGGACCGATGACCGCGACAGTCGCCGATGCCGTCCCGGTCGTACGCCGGGTCTCGGTCGCGCGGGGGTATCGCTTCGAGCTGGTCAAACTGCTGGCGCAGTGGCGGGTGCGGTTGCTGATCGCCGCCTGCTGGCTCGCGCCGGCGGTGTTCGTCGCAGCCGTGAGCCGGCAGGCCTCGCTACCGGTCGACACCCTGTTCGGTCGCTGGATGCATTCCACCGGTTGGGCCGGACCGCTGGTGATGCTCGGATTCGCGGGCTCGTGGGCACTCCCCCTGCTGACATCTCTGGTCGCCGGCGACGTCTTCGCCTCCGAGGACCGGCTGGGCACCTGGTGCCATCTGCTGGTCGCGGTCCGTTCGCCGCGGCGGATCTTCGTCTCCAAGGCACTCGCGAGCCTGACCGTCATCGTGCTGCTCGGGCTCGGGCTCGTCGGTTCGAGTGCGATCAGCGGGATCGTTGTCGTCGGCAACCGATCGCTGATCGGACTCGACGGGTACATCCTGTCCCCCGGTGACGCCGCCGGCAGGGTTCTGCTCGCCTGGCTCTGTGTGCTCGCACCGACGCTCGCGCTGGCCGCGATCGGATTGCTCGGCTCGGTCGCCCTGGGCCGGTCGCCGATGGGACTGCTGCTGCCTGCCGTCGTCGCGCTCGCGATGCAGATCATCCAGCTGCTGCCGGTACCCGTCGCGGTCCGGCTCGCGCTGCCGGGGTACGCCTTCATCTCCTGGAACGGCCTGTTCACCACCCCGGCACAGCTCGGCCCGCTGCTGGTAGGCGTCGCGGTCAGCCTGGTATGGGCGATCGTGGCGACCGCGCTGGCCTACTTCCTGTACATGCGACGCGACTTCACCAACCCGAACAACGACGGCTCCGGCCGGCTGGCGATCATCTCCGGGCTGGTGCCGCTGGTCGTCCTGTTCGGGCTGACCACCGTCGCCGTCGGAGCGGCGACCGGGGCCACCGGCTCCGGGATCGACCAGGACAAGGTGCAGCGATCGGTCGCTACGGCCTTCGCCCACCTCTATCGCCTGCAGACCAGGCAACTCAACCGTGCCGACGTCACCGAGGAGCAGCTGCGGACCTCCGCCGCTTGCACCAAGGGCGGGAACCAGGCCGCCCCGCGAGGCCCGGGCAACGACTGGCGATGCGTCCTGACCTGGCATCTGCCGAACGTCGAGGCCGCGGGCTCGGCCATCTACCA
>JBKPSJ010000340.1:0-4755 GCA_046765875.1 Actinomycetota bacterium | reverse complement strand
CGATCTTCTTGTTCAACGTCCCTGTAGTGGTCATCGCCATGGCCGCGAGCCTGATCCTGCTGCCGAACGACTCGACGCGACCAGCGGCGGACCCGGCCGCTGGCCCGGCACGGCCGGCGAGGTTCGACCGTCTGGGCACAGTGCTCAGCGCCGTGGGCATCACCAGCCTGATCTACGGGACCATCAAGGTGCCCGAAGACGGATGGCGCAGCCCGGTCGTGCTCGTGACGCTCGTCGTCGGCGTCGCAGCGCTCGCCGCCTTCGTGCGGCGCCAGGCGCGCTTCTCAAACCCACTGGTGAACCTGAGCCTGTTCTCCGATCACGGTTTCCGGTGGGGGACGGTGCTGGCCGTGTTCGTCAGCTTCGCCGCAACCGGCGTGCTGTTCGTCGTCCCGCAATACCTGGGCGGGGTGCTCGGACAAGACGCATTCGGGACCGGGCTGCGGGTACTGCCGCTGGTCGGCGGCCTGATGGCGGCCGCCACGCTGGGCGAGACCCTGGCGCGCCGGCTCGGCGTCCGCGTCGTCATCGCAACCGGCCTGCTGACCCTGGCCACCGCTGCCCTGATCGGCGCCACGACCGGCGCCGACGACGGGTACGGGCAGGCCGCGGTCTGGCTGACCTTCACCGGGTTCGGCTTCGGGCTCGCAGTGGTGCCCTCCACCAGCCTGGCGATCTCGTCGCTGCCCAAGCACGCCGCCGGCTCCGGGACCAGCCTGCTGGAAACCCTCCAACAGGTCGGCGGGGTCCTCGGTGTGGCCGGCCTCGGCAGCCTGCTCAGCTACGGCTACCTCGACCGGCTGTCGGTGGCCGGCATCCCCGATCCTGCCGCCGAAGCAGCGCGCGACTCGATCGCCGCCGCAGACTCCGTCGCCGCCGAACTGCACAACCCCGACCTGCTCGCCGCCGCACACCAGGCCTTCGTCCACGGCATGAGCCTGGTCCTCATCGCCTCCGGCCTCATCGCCTTGATCGGCGCCGCCCTCGCGATACGCTACCTGCCCGCACGGTCGCAGGAACCGACGACGCAGGAACCCAAGACGACGGAACCCAAGACGACGGAGCTGGAGACGCCGCGGGCGCTCGCCAACGACAGGTACGAGCCAGAAGAATCCTTGACATGAGCACGACCGAACCCACGACGACAACCGATGGCCGGACCCACGGCCTGCGCGAGCGCAAGAAGCTCAAGACCAGGCGCACCATCCAGCGCGAGGCCGTCCGCCTCTTCGCCGAGCAGGGCTACGACGCGACCTCCATCGACCAGATCGCCGCTGCGGCCGAGGTCTCCCCGAGGACGTTCTTTCGCTACTTCCCCACCAAGGAGGACGTTGTCGTCACCGACGATTACGACCCCATGCTCGCGGTCGCATTGCGCGCCAGACCTGCAGACGAGCCCATCCTCGACGCGGTCCGGCACGCGGTACGCGACTCGGCCAACCAGACGCTCACGGCGGACCGGGACGAGCTGCTGGTTAGGGCCCGTCTGACATACACCGTGCCCGCCCTCCGCGCCCGCTCCATGGAAGAACAACTACGCAGCCAAGACGCCGTCGCCGCGCTGATCGCCGAACGCACCGGGCGCGCCCCCGACGACCTCGAGGTGAACTGCGCCGCCGCGATGATCGTCTCGATCGCGGCCGTCGTCGTGCGACACTGGGTCGACCACGACGGAATCGACGACCTCGCCAAACTGTTCGACCGCCACCTCAGCACGCTCTCCAGCGGACTGCAGCTCTAAGCCCAACCGAAGCGACCGGCCCGCCACCGAACGACCCTCCGAGCGGATGGCCGGATTGCAACCAGGCCGCAGTGCCCGGGCGGCCACCCGTTCAGCCGGTCCGCGACACCTCGGTGGCCTTCACGGTGGCCTCTCGGTGATCTGGTCGCCCTCGGCCAGTGCCTGGTGCTTGACTTGCTGGCCGAGATCATTGCGCCATCCGCGGGACCGATCCAGGTGGCTCCCCCTCGCGGTGATGGTCGGTGAGCAGCAAGTCGATCTGGGCCAGATGCTGGTGATACTCGACAACCCGAGCCTCCTCGACCACGCGCCCAGCGCCGACGGATATGTCTAACACGCATTCAGCACACCTGATCGGGGAAGCCGCAGGCCTTCGGCGACCAGACATGCACATGGCTCTGGACTCGACATCGCTTGGCTGCGACGTCCCGGGCGAGCACCTGCACATCGTCCGGCGCGAGGACGCACCGAACGGAGCGATCGCGAAGTCGCCACGGTCGAGGGTCGTGCCGCTCGACTTCTTGGTCGTCCAGGCCCACGACGCCTACTGCTTGGAACGCCAGCAGGTGCCGGCGGCAGCCGGTTGCGACTTTGTGCTAGTGAACCTGTTCCAGGAGCCGTTCGGCACCCCGATGCGCCCGGGAGCGGTGACGGAGCTGCTGGCCGCGCTGTCGCGGCGTGCTCGTCTGGAGCGGCCGGTGCATCCGCACATGCTGCGGCACGCGTTTGCGAGCAACGTGCTGGATGCAGGAGGCACCTTGGACGAGGCCCAGGCTTTGCTGGGGCATGCCAGCTTGGCCTCGACGCAGGTCTACGCGCATCCTGCGCCGGGACGGCTTCGGGCAGCGGCGGATCGCCTCGCACGAGACTCCGCGAGCCCCCGTTGACGAAGCCACACCTCGCGCCCGCCGGGCTCACCGCAGACAGCCCGTCCGATCTGCGGCTGGCTCGCCTGGAAGCGTTGATGGATCCGGTGTTCCTGGCCGAGGCCGGCTGGGACGCCGAGCTGGGGCTGCTGCGGCCGGCGCCGGACCACCGGTTGCTGGGCTGGTCGCGCTGATCGTGCTCGCGGGCCTCAGTCAGGTCGGTGAGGTCGTGCTCGTCGGCGATCGCGCGGTGTGGGTCTTCGGCTTGGTCGGCGGCGTGGTGCGCAGCGAGCCATTCCTCGGCGGTTCGTAGAGGTCGGTGATCTCGTCGGTCAGTTCGAGGTAGCGGCAGGCCATCGACTTGAGCCCGACCCGGTAGGCGGTGACCACCGGGTTGGAGCGCGGTTGGTGAAGAGTCCAGATTGCCGTGTCAGTAGTCTGGTCGCTTATGTGACCGCGATCGCCCGCGGCCGAGCTCTCAACAGGTTCCCGCTGGTCTCCCTGCTCGACCTTCATTGCATCGGTGTCGAGATCGCCGGCCAGTTCCTGGTCAGCACTGGCGCAGTACCGGTCGTGTCGGGAATAGCGGCATTGCGTCGCTCTCGTAGTGGTCGCGTGCGGAGCAATACAAGCGGTCATGAATATCCGCTGACATGTCTTGACGGAGGTCGCCGGTCGACGGCGACGTCCCCGGTATCCAGTCAGCGGTCCCAGGCGCTTGTCAGATAAGGCGACTAATACCGTAGGTCAGTAAGCTAAATAGCGCAGCCGCAAATGCGAGGATCCCCAGCCTGCTGGTGTCTTGGGCACGCTGCTTGACAGAATCCAGACAAAGACTGCGGTGGAGACGACGAGCACAGTCCCGACGGGGCTGTTTGTCCACATTGTTGCGAGGATGCCAAACAAGATGCTTCCAGCGACACTCTCGGCAAGGCGTAGCGGCAATGAGTGCCCTTGTTGTTGCTCGGCCATAGCCGGCACCTCCGTAGAAGGGTACATCTTGCATAGTAGACGGACTTCGAAGGCTCACCGACTGGTTAATGTACGACACTGGAACCCCGACTGTTGTGAACCGATGACATGCCCTTCCCCGCGAGCACAGTGCGCGATCGTCGCCGTCTATGGCATACCGTCCCTCGGAGACATTCCTGGGTGCGTGTACTGCCGGTCATGCGCCGGTCGGAGCCCGTGCGCGGGATACTGCCGCATGCCTCGTAAGTTGGCAAACGATTGCTGGGTCGAGCATCTGTTCCAGGAGCGCGCGGGCGCGCGCCCCTTCCACCAGCCGCTAAGCATGAACCGACTCCGAGGCGCCCCGACCGCGGCTAGCTCCCTCTGTCGGAACGAGATACGCGGCGCACGCTGGCATTCGTCGGCACGTGGCGGATTGGGGCCTGGGCCAAGCCCGACTGCGACGATGGTCGGGCCAAACTCTCAATGCGGTCACTGGCACCCTAGAGATCGAGGAGATCGCGCTAATGGCGATGAGCGTGGAATTGAGGGTACCCAGTTGAGCAGCCCGCGCGCCGGCGCCGATCCTCGGCCCATGACTTCCTGCTCCACCTGGGCCTCGACCGGAACCGCGATTCCGGTGAAGCCGCACTCCCGCGACGTGATCCCCGCGCAGCTTCTCGCGACACCGACGTTCGACTGCGATGAAGGAAGTCAAGCAACTCGGCTTCCGTCTCGGTGAACAGGGGCCAGGAGACCCTCGGCGGTACGATGCGCTCACACTCGATTTCGTCGCCGCCAGGCCCCCGTCTGCTGGTGACTCGTGGGAAACACTCGTGGGAACAAACGCCAGTATAACCATGTGGTTCGAGTCAACAACGGCCGAACTGGAGCACACCATTTACGCCTGGAGATGCTGGTTTCGGCACGGTCGATCCCGTTCCTAACCCGTGTGTCGTCTCGTCGCCCATTGGGAGCACGGCGCCTGCCTTCACAGCCTTCGACGACACAGGTTCTGAACGGTCTCGAACCTCGCCAGATCGACACCATGAGGCCGACACACCTGCCCAGGGGTGGGTCACGCTCGATTTTCGTGGTGGACCCGCGGCCG
Source organism: Actinomycetota bacterium (assembly GCA_046765875.1). GTDB lineage: Bacteria > Actinomycetota > Actinomycetes > Propionibacteriales > Kribbellaceae > DASRHY01. Next base: position 86 of record JBKPSJ010000340.1, on the reverse strand, counting down.
GTGTGTCCTTCGTCGGTCCGTGGGGGTCGGTCGGCGGCGTAGGTCGCCGAGTCGTTGGTTCGTTCCTCTCGGGTTGGGTTCGGCGC
>JBKPSJ010000339.1:0-12137 GCA_046765875.1 Actinomycetota bacterium | reverse complement strand
CGTCCACACCGGGGAAAAGCGATCCGATCGTCGCGAGTACCACGTCGTTCTCACCCAGCGAGGGCAGCACCTGGTCGATGTACCGCATGAACGTCGCATTCGGGCCGAGCACGAGAATCCCGCGCTTCGCGAGCTGGTCGCGGTACGTATACAGCAGGTACGCGGCGCGGTGCAGTGCCACTACCGTCTTTCCCGTTCCCGGTCCACCCTCGACAACGAGAATTCCTTTCAGGCCGGACCGGATCACCCGGTCCTGGTCACCCTGGATGGTCGCGACGATATCGGCCATTCGGCCGGTCCGGCTCCGCCGCAACGAGGCCAGCAGTGCCGCCTCCCCGGCCAGGTGCGGCTCGTCCGACTCCGGTACGGAGTCCAGGTCGAGCACGTCGTCGTCGATCCCGACTACCCGGCGCCCGACCGTATGCAGATGCCGCCGCAGGGTGACGCCGTACCGCTCCAGCGGCGTCGCACGGTAGAACGGCTGCGATGCCGGAGCGCGCCAATCCACCAGCAATTGTTCGCGTTCGGCGTCGCGCAGGCCCAGACGGCCGATGTAGCGACGCTCGCCGTCGTCGAGATCCAGCCGACCGAAGCACAGGTTGCGCTCGGCAGCGTCCAGCTCGGCAGACCGGTCGACGTACAGCTCGTTGAACGCCTCCCGCTCGGAGTACGCCTGCAGGTTGTCCACCGTCGGCCCGCGCTTGATCTCCGCGTGCCGCGCCGCCGTCGTCGCCCGGAGCTCGTCCAGCCGCTGGTAGAGAACCGTCAGGTACTCCTGCTCGTGGGCGATTTCGGTTTTGCTTGACGTTTTCGTCGCTACGGTGTTACTATTACTGTGGGACAAAAGAAACGCCTGCCTTTCCCGTCTATAGACAGAATCTCAACTATAGCAGGAAGGGCTTTTTTATGCCCTATTTCTGGGCACTTGTTTGCCGGCACCGAGCAGCGGCGAGAATCTCAGGAGCGGGTGGTCCAGTCGGGGTCGCGGCCGGTGATCGCGATCAGCCGGTCGACGGGCGAATCGGAGTCGGTCTTGACCGGGTGGGCGAACGCTCCGCCCCACTCGCCGACGTGCGGCGTCACATACGCCAGGGCGTGATCGGCCCCTGCCGGATCCATCGGATACTCGAGGCCCGCTCCGCGGGCCAGATCCCAGCTGTGCACCAGTAGGTCGAGATACATCTGCTCCGCGTACTCGACCAGCGGGATCACTCCAAAGCTGACATGCACCCCCTCACCGGCCCTCGCACCCCGCCATGCCTCCGACGACTCCGCCGCTGCCCGGCGCCATGTCCCTGCCGGATCGTCGCCGAGTACATCGCCGTCGTAGCGGTCTCCGACCTGGGCGATCGTCTCGCCGCGCAGCAGATGCGGCGCCCACAGGTGCTCGCTGGCCAGGTGGTTGACCAAGTCCCGGACCGACCACTCCGAGCACGGCGTCGGCGCGTCCCACCGGTCCGCCGGTACGCGGTCCACCAAAGCGCCGAAGTCGTCGATCGCGTCCGGTATCAGTGGCAGCACCTCGCTCATGCGGTCATCGTGGCACCGGTGTCCGACAAGAACAGCTATGGATCGGGTGCGGTGAGATAGCGCTGGACGGTCGGGCCGAGCCAGCTGACCACCTCGTCGGGCGACAGCGCGGCCACCGGCGGCAGCGACAACACGTACCGGCACAGCGCGAGCCCGAGGATCTGACTGGCCACCAGCCCGGCTCGGACCCTGGCGGCCGCCTCGTCGCCGGTCCATCCGGCCATCAGCGCGACGAGTTGGCTGGCGAAGATGTCCCGCATCCGCTCCGCGGCGGACTCGTGCGTGACGCCGACCCGGAGCAGCGCGGTCAGCGTTCCGTCGCCGTCCCACCGGTCGACGAAGTGACGCACCAGCGCCTCACCGAGCTGCTCGCGCGGGATCGCGGCGAGATCCGGTAGCCGCAGATCGAAATCGGCCGCGGCGGCGAACAGCTTCTCCTTGCTGCCGAAGTACCGCATCACCATCGCCGGGTCGATCTGTGCGTCGGCCGCGATCGCGCGGATCGTCGCCCGCTCGTATCCGTCGGCGGCGAACCGGTCGCGCGCCGCGGCCAGGATCGCCGCCCGGCTCCGGTCGGACCGCCGTACCGTTGCTGCCTCGCTCACGTGGGCAACCATAGGTCAACGGTCGTTGACAGGAAAGCTCAGGGCCGGGCGGGCAGCCGAATCGTGAAAACCGAGCCGCGACCCGGGGTACTGCTGACGCCGACCCACCCGTCGTGTGCCTCGACCAGATGTTTGGTGATCGCCAGTCCGAGCCCGGACCCGCCGGTGCTCCGGCTGCGTGAGGGATCGGCCCGGTAGAACCGGTCGAACAGGTGCGGCAGGTGTTCCGGTCCGATTCCCGGCCCGGTGTCGGTCACCGACAGTTCGACTCCCTCGCTGCCGCCGCGCACCGAGACCGACACGCTGCCGCCCGACGGGGTGAACTTGACCGCGTTCGCGACCAGGTTGCCCAGCGCCTGCCGGATCCGCGCCGGGTCGACCGTCGTGATCGCCGGTCCGGTCGCGGACAGCCCGAGCGTGACACCGGCCGCCTCGGCCTGGGCACGGTGCGCCGCCACCGCCTGCTGTGCCAGTTCGGTGACATCGTGCTGCTCCGGATGCAGACGTAGCATGCCGGCGTCGGCGAGCGCCAGTTCCTGCAGGTCCGACACCAGACGCTCGAGCAGCGCGGTCTCCTCCAGCAGCGACCGGATCAGCGTCCGGTCCAGCGGTACGACACCGTCCTCACCGGCTTCGAGGTAGCCGCGGATGTTGCTCAGCGGGGTACGCAACTCGTGCGCAACATCGCTGACCATCACCCGTCGCTGTTGCTCGTTGCGCTCGATCGACGAGGCCATCGCGTTGAACGCGTGGCCGAGCCTGGACACCTCGTCGTTGCCGCTGACCGGGACCCGGGCCGCACGGTCGCCGGTCGCCATCCGCTGCGCCGCATCGGTCAGCGCCTGGATCGGGCGGACCAGCCGGCGTCCCGCGAACACGGTCACCAGCGCCGCCAGCAGCAGTACGCCGAGTGCCGTCGCCAGCGTTCGCAACAGCCCTTCGCTACTGAACACGTTGAACCGGTCCGCCGTACCGAGGTAGAGCTTGGCCGGCGAAGCGACGTACGGCTTCAGCGCCTCGGTCCGCGCTGCCTGCTGGCACTCCGCGAACCGTACGTCCGCCTTGCCGGTTCCGGCCGGCACAACGCTCGGCAGCCCGCCGCGGACGGAGGAGAACTGGTAGCTCACCCCGGCCTTGTCGAGGCAGGCAGCCGTCAGCTCCAGTTGCTGCTTGCCGACGCGCTGTGCCATCTCGCTCGGCGCCATCAGCTCGTCCGGCACGCAGGGGTCGTCGTAAAGCTGGCCTTTGTCCGCGATGAAGGTGCCGCCGCCGGTCTTCGGCACCTCGATGGCCAGCATGGGCACGCCCTCGGGACTCTTGACGACCGAGGCGGACTTGCCCTTCAACCGCAGGCAGTTCGCCGCCGCGGCCGCCAGCGCGTGGCGGCTGGCCAGCTCGGACGGTGTCATCCGCCAGTACGGTGAGTCGACGTCCCCGCCTTCGGTCGCCATGGCTTTCTCGTCGCCGGCGACACCCTTCCTGCCGACGGAGTACGCGGTGGTGACCTTCGCGACAACATACGTCCCGGCGGCGACATCGATGGTTGCCGAAGGCACCGACGGCAGCTCGGCGCCATGGGCGGAGTCCGCGATCACGGTGCCGTCGGGTGCGGTGACCGCGACCCGTCGGCCGGTTCGTTCGGCCGCCCGGTGGACCACCTGGTCGACGTCACCCCAGTCCGAATGACTGCCGGCGTACGACATCAGTTCGGCGAAGATCGACTGGTCGGCCTCGAGCAGCGACGCCGAGGCGTCGAGTTCGCCCTTGAGCTGCGCACCGGTGCTGTACGTCGCCAGCACCGCGGTCGCCCCGACGGCACCGAGCGCCACGGCCAGCGACAACCCCAGCAGCCGGAGTAACAGGCTACGCCGCATCGCCGGTCACCTCCGCGAGCTTGTAGCCGACGCCGTACACGGTGAGCAGGTACCGCGGCCGGGCCGGCTCGTCCTCGATCTTCTTGCGCAGGTTCATCACGTGGACGTCGACGGTGCGGTCGAACACGTAGTGGTCGAACCCGAACGCGTGCTCCAGCAGTTGCTGCCGGGTGAACGCCCGGCCGGGAGACGCCGCGAGGCAGGCCAGGATCTTGAACTCCGCCGGGGTGGTGTCGATGCTCCGCCCGTCGAGTTCGACCTCGTGCCGGACGGTGTCGACGGCCAGATCGCCGACCCGGTGCACGCCGCCCTCGGCACGACCGCCGCCGCGCCGCAGTACCGCCCGGACCCGGGCCATCAGTTCGCGCGGGCTGTACGGCTTGGTGATGTAGTCGTCCGCGCCCAGGTCGAGCCCGAGCAGCAGGTCGTCCTCGGTCGACCGCGCGGTCAGCATGATGATCGGCAGGTCGCCGGAACCGTCTGCGTCGGCTCGAAGGATCCGGCATACGTCCAGCCCGTCGACCGACGGCATCATCACGTCGAGCACCAGCAGGTCCGGCCGCCTGCGGCGGGCCTCGTCGATCGCCGCCCGGCCGTCGTGCACGACGACCGTGGCGTGACCCTCTCGCTCCAGGTACCGGCGGATCAGCTCGGCCTGCTTCTCGTCGTCCTCGGCCACGAGGATGCGCGCACCCATGTCCGGAGTTTGTCAGCCGAACATGAGGAAACCATGAAGAAATCGACGCCGGGCGGACCTGTAGAGGCCACTCACCGGTTCTTCACAGCTTCTTGACACGTACGCCGCCACGCTCCCGGGCATGACCAGATACCGCGTCGCCACCGGCATACTGGCCGGACTTCTCCTGATGACCGGCTGCGGCAAGGACGGCGACCCGTCCGCGGCGAGCAGCACGAGCGGGCAGGACAAGAGCCCGCTGTCGGAGTACATGGGCACGGACTTCACCAGCTCCGGCGGTGGCGGGTTCCGGATCGCCGTCGGTGGTAACGACCAGCAGCCGACCGAGCAGCAACTCGCGCAACGGCGCCGGGTAGAGGATGCCATTGCGACGTGCATGCGCAGTCAGGGCTTCCGCTATATCCCGGTGCCCCCGGAGTCGAACCCGAAGGAAAAGTTCGCGGACGCGTTCCGGCTGCCGCCGGACAAGTTCGCCGAACAGTACGGGTACGGCATCAGCACGATCGACTTCTCCCAGGCCGACTCCGAGGACCCGAACACCCCGATTCGCAACGCGCTGTCGGCCCGGGCCAGGGCGGCGTACGACAAGGCGCTGAACGGCCAGCAACAACAGTCGAACAGCTCCGGCGCCGGTACGAAGGTGGTCGGCGGGGCCCCCGGCGGCTGCCGCGCCAAGGCGATCGACCAGGTGTACGGCGCCGGCACCGCGGCCAAGAAGGGCGCGAACAAGGCCCAGGAGATGCGCCGGTTCGACAGCCTGTTCCGGGATCTCGAGACGCTGAGCAACCGGATCCAGAACGACCCAAAGGTCGTCGCGGCGGCGCGCACCTGGTCGGACTGCATGGCCGACAAACGGCAGACCGGACTGCACAAGCCGGACGACGCACGCGAGAAGGTCGCGCAGCGGTTCAACCAGCTGGTGGGAATCAATCCCAACTCCAAGAAGAACATCTTGATCGGGCCGGACACGCTGAGGAACATCGACCCGGCCAAGCTGGCCACTGTTCGCCGGTACGAGCTGGCGGTGGCGAAGGCCGACTACGACTGCCGGCAGCAGGGCTACGACAAGACGTACAAGGAGGTCCAGTACGCGGCCGAACGTGAGTTCATCGCCGATCACAAGAACATCCTCGAGCAGTTCAAGGAAGCCAACGCCGAGGGTCAGCGGTGAGGTCGCGGCGACGGATTCTGGTCATCATCGCGGTGGTCGCGGTCGTCGCCACCGGCCTCGGGGTGGCGGTGGGCCGCGAGCTCACCTCGCCCGCCGACGCGGCCGCGCGGACAGCCGCACCGCAGGCGTCCCGGATCACCGTCCCGGTCGAGCGCCGGGCGCTGTCCAGCCGGGTGATCGGCCGGGGTGACGCTACGTTCGACGGGGCCGTCACCGTGACGATCGAGACAGGCGGGCTTCAGACCCGGCCGGTGGTCACCGGCCAGGTGCCGAAGGTCGGGACGACCGTTCGGGAGGGCAAGCCGCTGCTGGAGATCGCGGGCCGGCCGGTGCTGGCGCTGGCGGGTGCGCTGCCGATGTACCGGACGCTGCGACCCGGGCTGCGCGGGCCGGACGTACGCCAGCTCGAGCAGGTGCTGCACCGCCTCGGGTACGACCCGGGCACCGTGGATGACCTGTACACCACGGACACCTCCGCCGCCGTGGTCCGGCTGTACAACGCGGCCGGGTACGAGCCGCCGGCGGCCGACGAGCAGCTCACCCAGGCCGCGAAGCAGGCGCAACAACAGGTCGAACAGGCCCAGCAGAGCGTACGGTCGGCTCAGAGTTCGCTGGCTCGGGCCGCGGCAGGCCCATCGCAGGTACAGCGGATCCAGGCGGACAACGCGGTCAACGACGCCGAGCGCAACCTCGCCGACGCCCGCCGGTCCGGCAACTCGCGGGCGATCGCACAGGCCCAGGAGCAATTGAGGCTCGCGCGGGCTCAGCGAGCCGAACTGCTCGCGCCCAAGGACACCTCGGCCGAGCGGAGCGCGCTGTCCGATGCGCGGCAGCGGCTGTCGGACGCCCGAAGCGCGCTGTCCGCCGCCCGGCTCGCTGCCGGCGTCCCGCTGCCGGCGTCCGAGGTCTTCTTCGTCAAGACCCTCCCACGCCGCGTCGACGACGTGAAGGTTTCCCGCGGTTCATTGGTCAGCGGTCCTGTGATGTCGGTCAGCGGCGCCAATCTCGTCGTCACGATCCAGGTGGACGCCGAGACCAAGCAACTGCTGCGGACCGGGATGCCCGCGAGCTTCGACCTCGGCGACGGCGATCAGATCGCGGCGAGCGTCAAGCGGATCACCCGCAACCAGGACAAGTACGACGTGGTGCTGGCGCCGAAGCGCCTCACCCCGAGACAGCTCGAACTGATCCGCAACGCCAACGTGAAGGTGACGATCCCGGTCAGGAGCACCAGGGGCAAGGTGCTCGCGGTACCGGTGTCGGCGCTGTCGGCCGGCTCCGGTGGCGAGTCCCGGGTCGAGGTCGTCCGCGGCGACGGCAAGGTCGACCTGGTGACCGTACAGGTCGGGCTGTCCGCCGACGGGTACGCCGAGATCAGGCCGACCGGCGGCAGGCTGGTGGCCGGAGACCAGGTGGTGGTGGGGAAGTGACCTGGTGGCCCAGTTACGTCTCACCGGCGGTCGCCGTGACGGCCGTCGCCCGGCCGCCCGTGGTGGCGATGATCGGCATCAGCCGGATCTACCCCGGACCGCCCGAGGTGGCCGCGATCCGGCACGCCGACCTGACCATCGGTGCCGGCGAGTACCTGTCGATCGTCGGGCCCTCGGGCTCGGGCAAGTCCACGCTGCTGCACCTGCTCGGTCTGCTGGACAAGCCGACCGCCGGGACGTACCGGCTCGATGGCGTCGACACCGCGACCCTGCGCGAACGCCGCCGGGCGGTGCTGCGCGGCGAGCGGATCGGGTTCGTGTTCCAGGCCTTCCATCTGCTCGACCACCGCACCGTGCTGGAGAACGTAGCGCTGTCGATGCTGTACGTCGGGGTGCCGCGGCGGCAGCGGTACGAGCGGGCCCGCGAGGCACTGCACCGGGTCGGGCTCGGGCACCGCATCCACTTCTCGCCGGTCACGCTGTCCGGCGGTGAGCGGCAACGCGTCGCCATCGCCCGGGCCCTGGTCGCAGAGCCGAGCCTGCTGCTGGCCGACGAGCCGACCGGCAACCTGGACAGCGCGAACGCCGGGGCCATCCTCGACGTCTTCGACGAGTTGCACCGCGACGGTATGACCATCGCGGTGATCACCCACGACGAGCACGTGTCCGCCCGGGCCCAGCGCCAGGTCCGTATCGTCGACGGACTCCTGCGGTGACCCCGCTTCGTCTGCGTCTGGCGCGCCTGCTCGGCTGGCAGCACACCGGGAACCGGCCGGCGGTGCGAGACGTCCTGGACGAGGCCCTGTCGGGTGTGGCGGCACGACCGGCCCGGCTGATCCTGACCACGCTCGGTACTGTGCTCGGGATCGCGGCGCTGGTCGGAACGCTCGGGCTCGGCCAGACGGCGGCCGGGCAGATCACCGAGCGGTTCGACCTCGCCGCGGCGACCCGGGTCGCGGTCCAGCCGAGCGAACGCGACAACGGGGGCGAGAGCGAGGCGGCGACCGAGTTGCCGTGGGACGCACCGGCCCGGGTCTTACGGCTCAACGGCGTCGAGGCGGCGGGCACGTACACCCGGCTGGACATCGGTCAGCAATTGACCCGCAGCGTCGCGGTGGCATCGGCCGATGGCGAGGACGGGTATGACCTTGCCGTGATCGCCGTCTCGCCGGGGTTGTTCGACGCAGTCCGCAGTGTGCTGCGTACCGGCCGCTTCTTCGACGACGGTCACGACCGGCGGCGCGATCCGGTCGTTGTCCTGGGCAAGCATGCGGCCGAACGGCTCGGCATCAACCGGGTCGACTCGCAGCCGGCGGTGTTCCTGGGCGATCAGCCGTACACGGTGATCGGGATCCTGGACAGCGTCAGCAACCGCTCGGAGATGCTCGACGCGGTGATCATGCCGAACGGAACCGCCCGGTCGGCGTACGACCTGGAGAGTCCGTCGGCGCTGGAGATCCGGACCGCCGTCGGTGCCGCGCAGCTGATCGCACACCAGGCACCGATCGCGGTCGACCCGAACAACCCGGGCTCGCTGGAGGTCGACGCTCCACCTCCGCAGAGCCGGGTCCGCCGTGCGGTCGAGTCCGACGTGAACGCGCTGTTCCTGCTGCTCGGCGGCGTCGCCCTGCTCGTCGGCGCGCTGGGCATCGCGAACGTCACCCTGCTGTCCGTACTCGAACGGGTCTCGGAGATCGGCCTACGGCGGGCACTCGGAGCGGCCAGACGGCACATCGCCACCCAGTTCCTGGTGGAGAGCGTGGTGATCGGCTTCCTCGGCGGACTGATCGGCACCACCGCCGGTGTACTGCTGACCGTGATCGTCTCGGCGGTCCGGGACTGGACCCCGCTGCTCGATCCCCGGCTCGTCGTCGCCGCACCCCTGCTCGGCGCGTTCATCGGCCTCGCCGCCGGAACGTACCCCGCCTGGAAGGCGTCCGCCATCGAACCGATCGCCGCCCTCCGCGGCACCTGAGCCTTCCGCACAGGTACGCGCCCCTGCCGGGCCACACCCCACACGCCTTCGCGCCCCATGCTCGAGTTCGCACCCTTGGCCGGGGTTCGCATCCTTGGCCGGGGTTCGCGCCTCATGCTCGGGTCGCGGCCTTTGCCGGGGTTCGCACGCTTGGCCGGGGTTCGCGCCCTTGCCAGGCTTGCACCCCTGCTCGGGTTCGCACCTCATGCTCGGGTTCGCACCCTTTGCCAGGGTTCTCGCCCGCTTGTGCGGGGGCGCGAACCCAAACAGCCGACGCGGAGCCACGTCATCCGCGTACGTGGCCCCTGGGGAGGTTCGCCCCTCGCATGGGTTCGCGAACCCGCGGTCGGGCTCGCGGCCGCGTGCCAGGGTCCACGCCGCGTGCCAGGGTCTGCGCCGCTTGCCGGGGTTCGCGCCTGGTTGTGCGGGGGTGCGCACCCCGGCGGCGGGTGCGAAGCCGCGCCCTGGTTGCCCGGACACGCTGTCAGCCGGCGGCGGTGGACTCGCGGATCTGGAGGGTGTATGGGACGGCGAGGTCCTGCGGAGTGGGGTCGCCGGTGCCGGAGATCCGCTCCAGCAGCAGCGAGACTGCGCGGTCGGCGAGCCAGTCCTTGTCCGGTGAGATCGTGCTCAGCGTCGGCGAGCTGTACCGGCCGTCCTCGATGTCGTCGAACCCGATCACCGCCATGTCGTCGGGCACCTTCAGCCCGGCCTCGGCCAAGGTACGCAGCGCGCCGAGAGCGAGCAGGTCGTTGAAGCAGAAGACGGCGTCCGGCGGCTCGGGCAGGTCGAGCAGTGCCCGCATCGCGGCGGCGCCGTTCTCCCGGTGGTACCCGGTGCCGGCGAGTTCGAGTGCCGGGTCGTGGTCCAGCCCGGCCGCCTTCAACGCCCTGCGGTAGCCGCGGCGGCGTACCGCTCCGGTGCCCGCGCCGCCTCCGACGCCGATCGCGGCCACCCGGCGGCGGCCGAGTGAGATCAGGTGCGTGGTCGCGTCGAACGAGGCCTTGACCGAGTCGACCGCGACATGATCGTGCCGGCCCCGGCCGTGCCGCTCACCCAGCAGGAGCACCGGCTTGGCCTGGTCGGACGCGCCGATCTTGGTCGGTGACGTGGTGATCGGCGAGAAGATGATGCCGTCGATGAGCTGGCCGCGCATCCCGTCGAGCACGAACCGTTCGGCGTCCGGCTCGCCCTCGGTCTGGTCGATCAGCACGGTGATCCCGCGCCGCTTGGCCGCGCGGCTGATCGCCGCGGCGATCTCGGCGAAGTACGGCGAGGCCATCTCCGGTACGGCGAGCGCGATGAAGTCCGAGCGGCCCTTGCGCAGCGAGCGGGCCGACACGTTCGGCCGGTAGCCGAGTTCGGCGATCGCCTGCTCCACTTTGGCGCGTGTGATCTCGGTGATGTGGGGGTACGCGTTGATGACGTTGGAAACAGTCTTCACCGACACGCCCGCACGCTCAGCCACGTCCTTGAGCCGCGCCGTCGCCATCGAACCTCCCCCCTCACTCCGCGTCACGTCTTCACGAGTGTGCCACGCCGACTCTTTACAGCTTCGGTTCAAACGTTGTAGAACATCAGGTGAATCGTTGTAAAGATCGGTCGCCACGGAGGATCACGTGCCCGTAGCCCGCCTCTTCATCGACCCGGCGTTCGTCGTCGGCGACCTGGACCGACGGATCTTCGGATCGTTCGTCGAGCACATGGGTCGCGGCGTCTACACCGGCGTCTACGAGCCCGGCCACCCCAGTGCGGACGAGGACGGGTTCCGCACCGACGTGCTCGACCTGGTCCGCGAGCTCGGCGTCACCGTGGTCCGCTACCCGGGCGGGAACTTCGTCTCGAACTACAACTGGGAGGACGGTGTCGGGCCGAAGGAGTCGCGGCCGCGGAAGCTCGACCTGGCCTGGCGGGCGATCGAGACCAACCAGTTCGGCACCGACGAGTTCGCCGGCTGGGCGCGCAAGGCCGGGGTGGAGCCGATGTGGGCGGTCAACCTCGGCACCCGCGGCGTCATCGAGGCGATCGAGCTGCTCCAGTACGTCAACGCCGAGCCCGGCACGTACTTCGCCGACCAGCGGGTCGCGAACGGCCACAAGGACCCGTACGGCGTCAAGCTCTGGTGCCTCGGCAACGAGCTCGACGGTCCCTGGCAGATCGGCTACAAGACCGCCGAGGAGTACGCCCGGCTGGCCGAGGAGACGGCCCGGGCGATGCGCCGGCTCGACCCGGACCTCGAACTGGTCGTCTGCGGGTCGAGCAACCCGCACATGCCGACGTTCGGGACGTGGGAACGGACCGTCCTGGAGCGCACCTACGACCTGGTGGACCACATCTCGCTGCACGCGTACTTCGAGCCGAGGGACGGCGACACCGCCAGCTTCCTGGCGACCGCCGAGGACATGGACCGGTTCATCCGTAACGTTGTCGCCACCGCGGACCACGTCGGCGCGGTCAAGCAGTCAGGCAAGCGGATCAACCTCTCGTTCGACGAGTGGAACGTCTGGTACCAGCACCGGTTCCCCGGTGAGGCCGGGCTCGCCGTGCGTGAGGCCAGCCCGCTGATCGAGGACGTGTACGACGTCACCGACGCGGTGGTCACCGGCAGCCTGTTGATCACGCTGCTGCGGCACGCCGACCGGGTGAAGGTGGCCTGCCAGGCGCAACTGGTCAACGTGATCGCGCCGATCCTGACCGAGCCCGGCGGCAAGGCCTGGCGGCAGACGATCTTCCACCCGTTCGCGCTGACCGCGCGGTACGCGGGTGGCGTGGTGCTGCAGACCGCGGTCGACGGACCGGACGTGGACACCGGCGCCTACGGCAGCGTGCCGGCCCTGTGGAGCACGGTGACGTAC
>JBKPSJ010000338.1:0-8803 GCA_046765875.1 Actinomycetota bacterium | reverse complement strand
TTTCGGCGATGTGCAGACTCACCGTGTAGTGACCAGCACCCACATCATCTCGGTCGTCATACGCATCTACCGCGAAGGTACGCCCACCGACCGCGAAAGATGCCTCGACGTAATCGATGCTCTAGCCGACATCGGCGCCTATGGTCTACAGGACGCGCTGGCCGACCAACGGTGATCGACACCAACCCGGCAAAGCGACCAACGGATCCTGACCGTCCCCGAGCGATCGCTCGAACGTCACGAGTGGGAAAGCAAGCGGCTGAGACCCGCCGGCCGGCCGCAGGCCGCATGCCCCGTATCGCGTGCGGCGCGCGGCTCGATCTCATAGAGCGTGCGGTAGCACGGGCCAACCCGAGCCAGCTGATTACGAGATGCACGGCCCTCGCCGACTGAGCTGTCAGCACGCTGAGAACGACGAGGTGGCGGCTGTCTATCGCGTCACTTCCGGCATGATCGGTTCATCTGCATTGACATGGCCATTGACAGACTCGTTGCTATAGGCAACGTCACTGCTGGGGGCCAGCGGCGTCATAGGGTCTGCCGTACACCGGCGGGCTCCAGGTCTCGAACACGGGGTGGTCGCTGCTGGACCTCGAGGCCGGCACCGTCATCCGCTCCGGCACGCTGCCGATGCCTACCCCCAAGGTCATCGCCTTCTCCCCGAACGGGCGACACGTGGCCATCACCAGTCAGCACGGCGACGTGTTGGTACTCGACACCGTGACCGGAACCCCCGTCCGCCCACCAGCCCTAGAACATCGAGGCTCAAACGGCCTCGCCTACACCACCGACGGCACCTCCTGGTGGCGACCGGAGCAGACAGCGCGGTCAGCCTGTACGCCGGCGACACCGGAACTCCGCTCGGCACCATCGTCGTCCCGAACCGCACCGGGATCAACGCCGGCTTCCATATCGACGACCACACCGTGCTGATGACCTCATACGACGACGCGATCTACCGCAGGGACACACGCATCGAACACGCCCTCACATCCGCATGCCAAATGGCCGGCCGCGACATCACCGAGCCGGAATGGCGCGACAACTTCCGCGGCCGCCCCTACCGCACCATCTGTCCCTGACCGACGCCCCTGCGTTCTCACGCCAGCATCCCCATCAGTCCCGCACAGCGGAAGATTCAAACCCAAGAGCCGTAGATCGGATCCGGCCACCGAGACCCAACTGGGTGTCCCGAAACATACCGATCCGGAGCGATCTGCCGTCTCCATGTGGCAGTACCTACTGCTGAGGCAGGAGTTCACCAGCACGATGAATGCCGCGCTACTTGCGAGTGGTTGCGTCGGGTTGGGGTCCATGAGGGGGCTGTAGGTCTGCCAGATGCCGCGGTTGTCGTCGTGGGTGGACGTCACCAGCCGCGCACGGCGCTGTCCGGGCGGCTGCACGCGGTCACGCCGGCCGCGGTGCTCGGCGTGCAGCGGGTCGCGGGCAACGCCCGCACCTGCCAGATGCTCGCGACGCCCCAGGTCGTCCAGCGGAAAGCGTCGCCCGGGGAGCCGTTGACCGCCGACGGCGTCGCCGAGGTCAAACGCGTCGGCAACCGCGTGATTAGCGAAACTCACGAAGCTCGAACAGCAACGCGCGATCACGACCGTGGAGGCGCAGCACGAGAAAGACAAGATCCGGGAGCTGATGCGGCGTGCGAAGACCGGCCGCGGGGACCGGCAGGAGCTGATCACGAAGCTGGACCGGCTGCGCGCGCTGCCCGAGCGGGCGCGCTTCTTCGGCCGTCGGGGGTTCCGGATCCGGGTGCGGCAGCGCTGGCTTGTCGGCGTGCTCGGCCGGGTTCACCGCGATCCACTTCCAGACTCCGGCGCGGTCGAGCGCGCCGCTGATAATCCAGTGGATCTGACGCACGGTGGAATCAGACAAGCCGTTGCAGACGCGCGGCCTGCAGGCGCGCCGACAGGCACGGCAGCCCGCGGGGTCGGCTGGAACACACGGTGTGCCGCTGTGCTCGTCGCAGCGATGAGTCGTGCAGGCTGGTGCTGGATCGACGGCCTGCCGTCGCAGTGATCACGGCAGCGACGAAGCTCGGCGTAGAACGAATCCAGCAACTCGACGTGACACGAGTAAGCGGGATGCTGCCGAGCAGCGGGCGGATGTGCGTACGAATCTTCGATTCGTACCCGCGACGAGTCGACGGATCCGCCTTCAACACGGTGAGGTACTTATCGATGAGCTGATCCATCGTCGCCCGGCTGCGCGGGTTGCGCTTCTCACCGACCTGGTTCAACAGCCTCGTACGCGCCTGCTCCGCAAGCCGCGCCTGGCGCGGTCCCGGCGGGTCGTCTCGCTCAAATAGAGTCGGCGCTTCCAGACCGGGTCTCGACCCGCAAAACCTTCGCGCGAAGGGCACCGGACGGCAGAGGCTCGACCCCTCCGCGCTGCCGTCTTCTCGTCTGGGATCGCGCCGTCGTGTCAGCTACCGTCACAGCACTGGCACCACGTGTGGCACCACGACGAGTCGTCCGACGATCGTCATCGGCCTATCAATGTGGCCCTGACCTGCGAAGATGCCAGGTGGGGCGGGTGGGTCTCGAACCCACGACCCAGGGATTATGAGTCCCCTGCTCTAACCGGCTGAGCTACCGCCCCGCTTCGACCGCCGCAGCCTACTCGGGGTTTGCCCTGAGTCGGTGTTCAGGCTTGCCCCTGAGCATCAGGATGGTGTGTAGCACTCCGAGAAAGGACCGGTCATGACCTTCTTCATCATCCTTGTGTTGGTGGTGGCCGCGGTGGCTGCCTGGAAGTTCCGGGTCCAGATTCTGGCCAAAGTGCTCGGCCAGGACCAGCAGCGGATCCAGCGCGCCATCGAGCGTCGCAAACAGGGCCGCTAGTACCGGGTTCTCGAGCGGAGAACCAGATCACCGCGCGAGCAGATCCCGACTCTGTGAGTCGAGCGATCGTCTTTCGTAACAGCCTCCGGCTGGCCGCGATCATCGGGGACCGCAGCGCTTGGACGGATGCTGTCTGACAGCGGCGCCGAAGTCGTGCAGTTACAGATCGCTGAATGACCGCGCCGCGTCGGCGCGACGATCCGGCTCGGAGTGCTACCGCGCCACGCTCGGGCCACGAGATGGTCAGGCTGTGTCCGCCGTGGCGGCTGGGGCGATATCGGTTAGCCGTCACCAGGAGTGCTCACACGGCGGACGCGGACTCGTGGAACGCGCCCGGGCCGGATGATGGGCTCCCCCGACTGGACTCGAACCAGTAACCTGCCGGTTAACAGCCGGACGCTCTGCCAATTGAGCTACGGGGGAAAGTAGTGCGATCGGGCCTGGTCGCCCGAGGCCCGGAATAGGTTAACAGGCCAGTCGCGGTCCTCCTAACCGGTATACCGGACAGGCGTCGGCCTACATCCCGAACTCGTCCCTGACCTGCCGCAACGCCTCCTCGGCGCGGTCCAGGAGGCCCGGCTGATCGGGGTCGAGACCGTTGTCGAGCACCAGGCTCCACGTCACATCTGGCTCGGCCGCGGCCGGGCTACGGCGGCCGACGACGCGGACGCCGCGTTTGCCGGCGAGCGGTACATGCCGCTGAACGAGGACGCTTGCGTTGATCCGCTCGCGGACCAGCTGACCAAACCGCCCAGGGTTCTCGACGACGAGGTCGGTACGACGCATCGGTGTACCGAACGGTGCGGTCTCCCAAAGGTGGAATGTGGACCTGTCGGCGTTCCACTCCGCTCGTTCGACCTGCTCCCACGGCACTCGGCGCACCGCATGGCCGTTGGTCGGCAGATAGACGGCCGACCTGCTCCCGGCAGCCCAGCCGTCTGAGGCCTCGATCGCGGCCAGCACGTCGTCACCGCTCATCCCGTCCGCCGTCGCCGCCGCCCGTACCCGATCGGCCAGCTCGGACGGCCACATCGCACGGCGCAGTCTCACCACCGGCCCATCTTCTCAGTCGCTCATGCCGCGTACTCCTTCATCCCCTGCCGACAGCGTTTGCGCAGGTCGGCCAGCGCTGTGGACTCGAGCCCGCGGACCTCGGACTCCGTCAGTCCGAGCGCCTTCGCCACCTCAGCAATCGATGAGCCACCGTTGTGAGCGGTGCCGAACCCGTACCGGAGCACGAGGACGGCTCGCTGATCGTCGTCGAGGAACGCCAGCTGATGGCCGAGATCGCGCCTCAGTGCAGCGGTCAGTACGACCAACTCGGCCGCCGCGGGATCCGGTGTGTCGTCCGCGGCCGCGGTATCGAGCGAATCGGGTATCAGCCGCCACTCCAACGCACGACGTACCCGACGATCGCTCAAGGACGCCGCAGCGCCGAGCTCGTCAACGGTCGGCTCGCGGCCCAACTGCTGGACGAGATCGTTCTGCGCCGTCGTGACCCGGCTGGCGTCCCGCCACGCCTGCTCGGGCATCCTTACCAGCCGCGCCTTCTCAGCGACCGCCCTTCCGACCGCCTGGCGGATCCACCAGACGGCGTACGTCGAGAAACGGTGTCCGCGGGTGTAGTCGAACCCCTCGACGGCGCGGATCAATCCGAGATTGCCCTCCTGAACCAGGTCAAGCAGCGGCACACCCTTGCCCGCGTACCGCCGTGCTATCGACACGACCAACCTCAGGTTGCACTCGATGAGTCGCTGTCTTGCCTCCCTTCCGATCGCTACCAGTTCGGCCAGATCGCCTGCCGGCTCATCGCCGTGCTCGAGCCGCTCGGCTGCCAGCACACCGGCCTCTATCCAACGCCCCAGCTCGGCGACCTTCGCGCTGTCGAGCAATGCCCGCGCGCGGACCTCGCGCAGGTACTGCCGCAGCGTCGCGCGGTCCGCCGCCTCGCAGTCGGTGAGCACGGTCATCGCCTCAATCCCCTTTCCTCGCTGGGGATCGTGCCGCGATTCGCCTGCCTTGGGGGCGAGCAGTTCGCTGACCGTGGATAACCCTGTTAGCGCTGGTCTTCGACCCTTCGGACGGCGTCATCCACAGCCGCCACAACCGCAGAGCCCCCCAGCCCCAAGCCCTCAAGCCGCCGCCGGGCCCCAAGCCGCCGGGCCCAAGCCGCGCCGCCGACGGGCCGCCGAGCCGACGTAGCACTAGCCGCCGATGCTCGAACGCCGCAGGGGCAGGAGAACGTCCGGAGGAATCCTCAGGGGATTCCTCCGGACGCAACCCTCCCTGCCCAGGGGCCGGCTACGTGGTGATGTCCCGTCGCCGGAAGCCCGCCACACCGGCCGCCGTCAGCACCAGCGCGATCACCGCCAGCCATACCAGCGGCATCACGGTCATCTGACCACCCGGCAGCTTCGGTACGTGCGCATAGGGTGAAATATCCATCACCCGCTGGTTAAGTTCAAATAGAGACCCGAACTCGCCGAGCAGCAGGAACCCCACCAGCAGCACCCACGCGAACGGGCTCCACCGCGGCACCACCCCGAACAACAGGGCCACGATTCCGACGAGCACCCAGATCGCCGGGATCTGCACCAAGGCGGCGCCGAACACCCGGCCGAACGAATGCGCCAAGTCGCCCGTCTTCGTCCCGTGCGCCACACCGGCACCGACACCCGCCGCCACCGTCAGCAGCGCCGAGCCGAGCAGCGCTATCACCAGATGACTCAGTGCCCAGGATGGCCGCGAGACCGACGTCGCCAAGATCGGCTCGACCCGCCCCGAGGTCTCCTCCGACCGCAGCCGGAGCGCCGCCTGGACGCCGTACGCCGAGGCGATCACGGCGAGCAGTCCGAGCTCGGCGGCGAGGAACGCGTCGGTCAGACCGGAGACGCCACCCATCTTGGTGATGATGTCCCTGGCGTTCTGGCTGTCCATGATGCTCCCGATGTCCGCCGCGATATTGCCGATGATCAGGCCACCCAGCAGGAAGCCGACCGTCCAGGCCAGCAGGGAGCCGCGCTGCAGCCGCCACGCCAGGGCCAGCGGGCTGCGCAGCCAGCCGGCTGCCTCGGCCGGACCGGGCCGCGGCCGGATCAGGCCCGCACCGTAGTCGCGGTGCGCGATCAACACATACGCCACAGCCACGGCTACGACGACGAACCCTGCGAAGACCGCGAACACCCACCACAAGTTGCCGGCGAACGGGCGCAAGTGCAGCGCCCAGCCCAGCGGTGAGAACCAGCTCAGCCAGGACGGGCCGGAGGTGTCGCCGACGGCGCGCAGCACGTACGAGACCGCGAGGACCGTCGCGGCGATACCGTTGGCGGCCCGTGCGCTCTCGGTCACCTGGGCGGCGACGGCCGCGATGGCTGCGGCCGAGCAGGCGACCGCGAACCAGCCGAGCCCGAACAGGATCGAACCCTCCCAGGGCAGGCCGACCGCATGAATTCCGAGCCCGGTCAGTCCGCCGATCACAAAGCCCGTACCGCAGGTCACGATCAACGCCGCGGTGAGCGCCGCGTACCGGCCGACGACTCCGGCGCTGACCAGTTCGAGCCTGCCGGCCTCCTCGTCGGAGCGGGTGTGCCGGACCAGTGTGAAGAAGGCGAGCACGGCCAGGAACAGCGCGTACAGGCCCTTCATCTTGATCAGCGACACCTCACCCAGCGAGGTCACGTCGTACACGCGTCCGTACAGCGCGATCAGCGCGGGCGAGTTGTTGATCGCCTCGGCCGCCCTGACCCTTGACGCCTCGTCGGGGAACAGGTCCACCGACGCCGACGCTGAGAAGACCGCGAGCAGGACGAAGATCGCGGTCCAGACCGGCAGCACGATCCGGTCGCGCC
This sequence comes from Actinomycetota bacterium, assembly GCA_046765875.1. Classification (GTDB taxonomy): domain Bacteria; phylum Actinomycetota; class Actinomycetes; order Propionibacteriales; family Kribbellaceae; genus DASRHY01. The sequence continues at coordinate 2,097 of JBKPSJ010000338.1, read as the reverse complement.
GCAGCGCGAGCCGGACCAGCGTCGCGGTCCCCGCGAGCGCAGTACGCATCAGACCGTCACCCCGGTCTTCGAGTCGGGCTGCGACAGAGTCTCGAGGTCGTCCTGGTAGTGCCGCAGGAACAGCTCCTCCAGCGTCGGCGGCTGGCTGATCAGGCTGCGTACGCCGGCCGAGGTGAGCACGGCCAGCACCTCGCCGAGCCTGGCGGTGTCGACCTCGCAGTGCACGCGGTGCCCCTGGATGTCGAGGTCGTGTACGCCGGCCATCCCGCGCAACTTCTCGGGCACCGTGTCCAGCTCGGCCTGGATCGACGTGCGGGTCAAGTGGCGCATCTCGCCGAGCGTGCCGGACTCGACCACCTTGCCCTGCCGGATGATGCTGACCCGGTCGCACAGCGCCTCGACCTCGGACAGGATGTGGCTCGACAGCAGCACGGTGCGGTCGTGGTCGCGCTCCTCCTCGATGAACTGCCGGAACACATCCTCCATCAATGGGTCGAGACCCGAGGTCGGTTCGTCGAGGATGAGCAACTCGACGTCGGAGGCCAGCGCGGCGACCAGCGCGACCTTCTGCCGGTTGCCCTTGGAGTACGTGCGGCCCTTCTTGGTCGGGTCGAGGTCGAACCGCTCCAGCAGGCTCGCCCGCCTCTTCTCGTCGATGCCTCCGCGCAGCCGGCCGAGCAGATCGATGACCTCGCCGCCGGACAGGTTCGGCCACAGGTTCACGTCGCCGGGTACATAGGCCAGCCTGCGATGCAGGGCGACCGCGTCCTTCCACGGGTCGCCGCCGAGCAGCGAGACCTCGCCGGCGTCGGCCCGCAGCAGGCCGAGCAGCACCCGGATGGTCGTGGACTTCCCGGCACCGTTCGGGCCGAGGAAACCGTGGACCTCGCCGGTCGCGACCGATAGATCGAGTCCGTCGAGTGCGTGGGTCTTACCGAACGACTTGTGCAGTCCGGAGACCGAGATAGCGTCAGTCATATTTACAAGCTACACTTCATTCAGAAGTTTGTGAATTTTCCTAACACACCTCTTACACACCCGGTCAGTAGCTGACCGGGACAGCCGTGACGGGGGGGAGATGATGTGTCGATGACGCGACAGGGAGCCCGCGACGAGGAGGCCGTGAAGGCCTTCATCGAACGGTACGCCGCCGTGCTGACGGAGTCCGGTTTCCCGCGGATGCCGGCGCGGATCTTCGTCGCGTTGCTGGCCAGCGAGCGCGGCCGGCTGACCGCGGCCGAGCTGGCCGAGGTCCTGCACTCGAGTCCGGCGGCGATCTCGGGCGGGGTGCGCTTCCTGACCCAGAACTTCCTGGCCAGCCGCGAGCGCGAGCCGGGCAGCCGCCGCGACGTGTACGTCGTGCACGACGACGCGCTGATGGAGTCGACCGTCAACCGGACCCCACTGGTCGCCCGCTGGTCCGCCCAACTGCGCGAGGGCCTCAATGCGGTCGGCCCCGACACCCCCGCGGGCCGGCGGGTCAAGATGAACCTTGCCTTCGCCGAGTTCATGCTCGATGAGATGGAGGGCATGGTCAAGCGCTGGAACGAGCACAAGCTCACCCTGCACCTGGAGGACTGATCTACAAGGGCAATCCTGCTTCCAGAAGTGCCAGCGCGTCGTCGATATAGACGAACGCGTCCTCCAGCTTCTCGCCGGTATGGACGTACGCGGCCATCACCACCCCGACGATCGCGCCGGCCCAGACCCGCACGGCCAGGTCGCCGGGCTCGCGGCCGGTACGTTCAGCCGCCAGCCCGGCGAGCATGTTGATGGTGTTGTAGTAGTTCTCCATGACGCGCGGACGCAGTTCCGGCGTCGACTCGAACAGCCGCATCCGCTCACGCTCGACCTCGAGTTGATCCTCGGTGAGCTCGCTGAGCCCGAGCCGCATCGTGTTCCGCAGCGCCTGCATCGGTGTCAGCCCTGGCGGCTGTTTTCGGAACACCTCGATCATCATCAGGTCCATCGCGTCGTAGAGGACGGTGTCCTCCTTGGTCGGGAAGTAACGGAAGAAGGTCGCCGGCGACACGTCGGCCGCCGCCGCGATCTGGTCCACCGTGGTCTCGGCGTACCCCTGCTCGCGGAACAACCGCA
>JBKPSJ010000337.1:0-10033 GCA_046765875.1 Actinomycetota bacterium | reverse complement strand
GGTCGAGGACCTGGACGCGCTGCATCGAGCCCTCAGCGTCGACATCAACGCTGCCGCCGAGAACCCGCTGGTCACCGCCGACGCCGTGCTCCACAACGGCAACTGGCACGCGATGCCGATCGCGCTGGCCCTCGACGTGCTGCGGCTCAGCCTGCACAGCGTCGCCACCCTGTCCACGTCCCGGCTGGCGAACCTGGTCGACAGCGAGTACACCGGGCTGAGCCAGTTCCTCGCCAGCGGTGCCGACGCGAGTTCGGGCGTGATGATGATCGAATACGTCGCGCACGACGCACTGGCGGCCGTCCGCGCCGCGGCGCAGCCGGCCACACTCGGCACGGCCACCCTGTCCCGCGGCGCGGAACACCACGCCAGCTTCGCCCCGCAGGCAGCCGTCCTCACCCGGCAACTGCTCGACGCGCTCCGCTCCGTGCTGGCCTGCGAACTGGTCGCGGCGGTCCGCGCGATCCGCCTCGCGGGCGTCACCCCGGCCGACCTGGCCCCCGCGGCCATAGCCCACTGGCTCGAAGACGCCTTCACTGCTCTCCCCGCCAGCCTCACGGACCGCTCACTCCGCGACGACGTAGACATAGCCCGCGGCCTACTCACCCAATGGGGCGACCGCCAGGTAACCCACCCCGCCGAATCCCCCTGACCCGCGGAGGTGTGGAGCTTCACTTGAGGTCGGTGAAGATGGTTGTTCCCGCATGCTGTTGTGGGTTGGCGTGCCGCATGCGGTGCGGAGACCCACAACTGGACGTGCGAACCCACAACGTGGCGCCGCAAGGTCGCGGGCGGCGTCAGACGCCTTCGGAGGCGGCGAAGAGCTGGTCGCGGATGACGGTGGGGCGCAGGTCGATGGTGGCCAGCTTCTCGACGTCCATCCAGACGAGTTCGCCGTCGGATTCGCCGGCCGAGCGGGCCATGCCGGTGACCGGGCCCATCAGGAAGTAGCGCTCGGTCGTCCCGTCGCTGTCGAGCACCCAGAGCGCCTCGTCGATGTCGCCGGTCAGGGTGGTCTGCTCGAGCAGTTCGCGTACGCAGGCCTGCTCGGCGGTCTCGTGCTCACCCACCGATCCGCCCGGGAGCGTGTAGACATCACCGCGGCGTACCAGCAGGACGGCGTCCCCGCGCAGGACGATCGCCGCGACCCGTGACTCCATCCGTACAGTCTGGCATGCCAACAGCTGTTGACTTCCATGCCATCGAGGCCTACTCTTAAAGTCAACAAGCGTTGACATGGAGGCTTCGATGACCACGGACCAGACCGATGTGATCGTCGTCGGCGCCGGCCCGACCGGCCTGCTGCTCGCCGGCGACCTGGCTGCGGCCGGCGTCCGGGTGACGATCCTGGAGCGCCGCCGCGAGGACGAGACGAACATGACCCGCGCGTTCGGCGTACACGCCCGGACGCTGGAGCAGCTCGACGCCCGCGGGCTGGCCGACGAGCTGGTCACGACCGGCGCTCACCTCGACGAGTTCCGGCTGTTCCAGCACGTCAAGGTCGACCTGAACCGGTTGCCCAGCCGGTATCCGTACCTGCTGATCACGCCGCAGTACAACACCGAGCGCGTACTCGAGGAGCGGGCCCGCAAGCACGGCGCCGAGTTCGTCACCGGCGCGACAGTGGTCGGGATGACCCAGGACGCCAACGGGGTCGACGTACAACTGGACGACGGGTCCGTCCGCCGCGCCTCGTACGTAGTCGGAGCCGACGGTGTACGCAGCGCTGTACGACAGGCACTCGGTCTGCCGTACCCCGGCCGGTCGGTGCTGAAGTCGATCATGCTCGCCGACGTGAAGCTGGCGCGGCCGCTGTCGGACACGCTGACCGTCAACGGAGTCGGCGACTGCTTCGCCTTCATCGCACCCTTCGGCGACGGCTGGTACCGGGTGTTCGCCTGGGACCGCACCAAGCAGGTCGACGACCATGCCCCGCTGACCTTCGAGGAGGTCGTCGATGTGGCCCGCCGGGCGCTCGGCGACGACTACGGCATGCACGACCCGCGCTGGCTGACCCGGTTCCACAGCGACGAGCGGCAGGTCCCGCGGTACCGGGTCGGCCGAGTGTTCCTGGCCGGCGACGCCGCACACTGCCACTCCCCGGCCGGCGGCCAGGGCATGAACACCGGCCTGCAAGACGCTGCCAACCTCGGCTGGAAACTGGCAGCCGAGATCCACGGCTGGGCACCGGCCTGGCTGCTCGACAGCTACAACGACGAGCGCCACCCGGTCGGCGCGGAGGTGCTGCGCAGCAGCGGAGCGATCATTCGGCTCGCGATGCTCCGGTCGACCATCGGCCGCGCCGCCCGCGGCGCGATCGGCGGCCGCCTGCTCAGTATCCCGCGGATCGCCGACAGGGTGCTCGGCTCGCTGACCGGTATCGGCTTCGCGTACGACGCACCGCGCGGATCGCATCCGTCCATCGGCCGGCGCATCGGTGACCTACCGCTTGCCGACGGCACCCGTCTGTACGAGGCACTGCGCGCCGGCAAGTTCGTCCTGCTCAGCAGCGCGCCGTACGACGAGTCGGCGTACGCGGACCGGCTGGTCGTGGCCGACCCGGTCGAGCAGATGCCGCTCACCCTGGTCCGGCCGGATGGCTACGTCGCGTGGGCCATCGACGGGGCCGACCCCGCCGACCACCGGGCCGCTCTCGACGGCGCGCTCGCCCACTGGTTGAGACGAAACTGACGTTCACCTCGATGTGACGCGGTGTTCAGCCTCTGCGTATTAGCTGCCTTGCGCAACTACTTCGCTCATGGGAGGCGGAATGATCAAGGTCGGCCGGGCGGCAAGGACGTGTGCGGTGACCGCAGGGATCGCGGGTCTGGTTCTCGGTGGACTTGCCGGTCCGGCACAGGCGGCGAACGACGAGACCTACACGGTGGCTGTGATCGGCGATGTGCCGTACGGCGACCCGCTGATCAGCCATTTCCCTGCCTTCATCGGCCAGATCAACGCCGACTCGGACGTGCGGATGGTTACCCACCTCGGCGACATCAAGAACGGCTCGTCGGTCTGCAGCGACGACTACTTCAACCTGATCTACGGAGACTTCGCCCTGTTCCGCGACCCGCTGGTGTACACGCCTGGCGACAACGAGTGGACGGACTGCCACCGCGCGAACAATGGCAGGTACAACCCGCTCGAGCGGCTCGCGACGATCCGCGAGACGTTCTTCTCCCGGCCGGGTAAGACTCTCGGGCAGCAGTCGGTCGCGGTGAAGGCACAACCGGGCTTCCCGGAGAACGTCCGCTACACCCGCAACGGCATCTCGTTCGCCGCGGCGAACATCCCGGGCAGCAACAACTCGATGCTGCCGTGGGACGGCCTGGGCCTGACCGCGCCGACGACCGAGCAGGTCGCCGAGGTCACGGCACGGACCAACGCCGACATCGCGCTGATCCGCGACACCTTCGCGCAGGCCGAGTCCGACCGGAACCGAGCCGTGGTGCTGCAGATCCAGGCCGACATGTTCGACCCGACGGTGAGTACGCCCACCTGGAGCAACTACAGCGCGTTCAAGCCGATCGTCCAGGCGATCATCGACGAGTCCGGCGCCTTCGACGGCCCGGTGTACCTGTTCGACGGCGACAGCCACGTCTTCAACGTCGACCAGCCGCTGAAGGCCGGATCGTCCTGGCTGTCCTTCTACGGCGTCACCGGCTCGGCGGACCGGCTCACCCGGGTCACCGTCAACGGATCGAGCCTCGGGGAGACGGGCTGGCTGAAGGTCACCACCCACAGCGTGGGGACGCCCGTGACCTGGCAGATCATCCCGGCGACCTGACGGTCACGGCTCGAAGCGGTAGCCCATGCCCGGCTCGGTGACCAGGTGCTTCGGCCGGCCGGCGTCGGGTTCGAGCTTGCGACGCAGCTGGCCCATGTAGAAGCGCAGGTTGCCGTGCGCGGTCTCGTACCCCGGTCCCCACACCTCGGTGAGCAGTTGTCGCTGCGACATCAGCTTGCCGGGGTGCCGGACCAGAACTTCGAGCAGGTGCCACTCGGTCGGGGTGAGCCGGATCTCCTGGCCGCTGATCGTCACCCGCTTCGCCGTCAGGTCGACGGTGGCGTCGCCGACCTGGACGATCGGCTGGTCGTCGCCGGTACCGGCCCGGCGTAATACCGCGCGCATCCGGGCCAGCAGTTCGTCGATCCCGAACGGCTTGGTCAGGTAGTCGTCGGCGCCCGCGTCGAGCGCCTCCACCTTGTCGGCGCTGTCGGTACGGCCGGACAGCACCACGATCGGCGCCTCCGACCAGCCGCGCAGCCCGCGGATCACCTCGACGCCGTCCAAGTCCGGCAGCCCGAGGTCTAGGATCACCAGGTCGGGCGGGTGCTGGGCGGCCACCCGGAGTGCGGCCGAGCCGGTGTCGGCGACGTGCACCTCGTAACCACGAGCCTTCAGGTTGATCTGGAGCGCACGGACGATCTGGGGCTCGTCGTCGACGACCAGCACCCTGGTCATGCATCGACCTCGCGTTCCCGGCTACCCGGCACCGGCTTCTCCCGGCCACCTGTTGCCGCCGGCAACGAGACGACCATGGTCAGCCCTCCCCCGGGTGTGTCCTCCGGCGTCAGGCTACCGCCCATCGCCTCGGTCAGCCCGCGCGACAGAGCCAGCCCCAGCCCCACCCCGGCGGTGTTGTCGGTGTCGCCGAGCCGCTGGAACGGCGCGAACACCCGGTCGCGGTGCTCCTTCGGGATACCCGGACCACGGTCCACGACCCGTAGCTCGACGGTGTCACCGAGGGCGCTCCCGGTGATCATCGGGGGCTGATCGGGCCGCGAGTGCCGCACCGCGTTGGCGACCAGGTTCGCGACCACACGTTCGAGCAGTGCCGGGTCGGCGGATGCCAGCGGCAAGGTGTCCGGGATGTCGACGATCACCTGGCCGGCCGGCACGTCGGCCAGCACGCCCGGGACCACCTCGTCCAGCGCGGTCGGCCGCTTGAAGACCGACAGCGCGCCCGCCTGCAGCCGGCTCATGTCCAGCAGGTTGTCGACCAGCCGCGCCAGCCGGTCCAGCGACTCGTCCGCCGTCGCGAGCAACTCGGCGCGTTCGGACTCGGTCCAGTCGACGTCGGTGCTGCGCAGACTGGTCACCGACGCCTTCGCCGAGGCCAGCGGCGAGCGCAGGTCGTGACCCACCGCCCGCAACAGCGCCGTCCGCAGCTTCTCCGCCTCGGCCAGCGGCTTGACCTCGGCCGCCTGCTGGCTGAGCCGGGCCCGGTCGACCAGCGCGGCGGCGTGGTTGGCGAAGGCGCCGACCATCCGGCGCTCCTCGGCGGCCAGTTCGCGACCCTGCAGGACCAGCACCAGGTCGTCGCGCGCCGGGAACTCCGCGTCGCCCTCCTCCGGCTTGCGGCAGGTAGGGTCGCCGGCCTTGGCGATGGTCGTCCACGGTCCGGTCGGGTCCGGCCGGACCTCGCCGTCCTCGTCGATCTCCGCCTGCCGTTCGAGCAATGCGACCCCGGTCATCCCGAACGACTCGCGGACCCGTTCGAGCAGGGCGGGCAGCGCGGTCTCGCCGCGCAGCACGGTGCCGGCCAGCGTCGCCAGTGTCTCGGACTCGGCGGCCGAGCTCGCGGCCTGCCGGGTACGTCGAGCCGCCCGGTCGACCACAGAGCTCACCAACGCGGCCACCACGACGAATACGCCGAGGGCAAGCGCATTGTTCGGTTCGGAGATGGTGAACGTCCGCACCGGCGGCGTGAAGAAGAAGTTCAACCACAGCGTGCCCCAGACCGCCATCAGCACAGCCGGCCACAATCCGCCGACCAGCGCGACCACCACGACGCCCAGCAGGAACGTCAGCATGTCGCTGGTCAGGTTGTCCACGGTGAGTAGCATCAGCAGGCCGGTCATCGCCGGAGGCAGCAGCACAGCCAGGACGAAGCCGGCCACCCGCCGCCGCGTGGTGAGACTGTCGCCCCATCCGATCCGCGGATGGCCGCGGCCGATCTCGGAGTGGGTGACGATGTGCACGTCGATGTCGCCGGAGTCGCGGATCGTGCTCGCGCCGATGCCCGGCCCGCTGAAGATCGACCCGAACCTGGACCGGCGGCTGCCGCCCAGCACCAGCTGGGTCGCGTTCTCGGCCCGGGCGAAATCGAGCAGCGCCTTGCTGATGTCATCGCCGACCACCTGGTGATAGGTACCGCCGAGGCTCTCGACCAGCCGGCGTTGCGCGGCCAGCGCCGTGGGGTCGGCACCGGTCAGCCCGTCCGGCCGGGTGACGTGCACCGCGAGCAGGTCACCGCCGGACGACCGGGCGGCGATCCGGGCCGCCCGCCGAATCAGGGTCTCACCCTCCGGGCCGCCGGTGAGCGCGACCACGACCCGCTCACGCGCCTCCCAGGTGGAGTCGATGTCGTGCTGGGCCCGGTACCGCTGCAGGCCTGCGTCGACCCGGTCGGCGAGCCACAGCAGCGCCAGTTCGCGCAGCGCGGACAGGTTCCCGACCCGGAAATAGTTGCCCAGGGCGGCGTCCACCTTGTCGGCGGTGTAGATGTTGCCGTGCGCCATCCGCCGCCGCAGCGCCTCCGGCGTCATGTCGACCAGCTCGATCTGGTCGGCAGCGCGTACCACCACGTCCGGTACGGTCTCGCGCTGCGGTACGCCGGTGATCTTCTGCACCACGTCGTTGATCGACTCCAGGTGCTGGATGTTGACCGTGGAGATCACATCGATCCCGGCGTTCAGCAGCTGCTCGATGTCCTGCCAGCGCTTCTCGTTGCGGCTGCCCGGCACGTTCGTGTGGGCCAGTTCGTCGATCAGCGCCACCTCCGGGCGCCTGGCCAGCACGGCATCGAGGTCCATCTCGGTGAAGGTGGCGCCGCGGTACTGCATCGTGCGGCGCGGCACCACCTCGAGTCCGTCGATCATCTCCTCGGTGTGCCGGCGTCCGTGGGACTCGACGAACCCGACGACCACGTCGGTGCCCCGCTGGTGCCGGCGCTGGCCCTCCCCGAGCATGGCGTACGTCTTCCCCACCCCCGGCGCGGCGCCGAGGTAGATGCGCAGATGACCGCGTGCCATACCTCCATCGTCCACCACGGACATCGTCACCCCATGGTCGCGAGTGCAGCGTTGACCTGGACCACGTTGACCTGCGGTTCGCCGAGGAAGCCGAGCGTGCGGCCCTCGGTGTACTTGTCGACCAGGGCCATCACCCGCGCCGGGTCGAGACCACGCTCGCGCGCGACCCGGGCCACCTGGAGCTTGGCGTACGCGGGGCTGATCTGCGCGTCGAGCCCGCTGCCACTCGCCGTGACCGCGTCGGCGGGCACATCCTTCGGGTCGACGCCCTCGAACGCGGCTACGGCTTTGCGTCGTTCGTCGATCGAGGCGATCAGGTCCTTGTTGTTCGGCCCGAGCTGCGATGCCGAGCTGCCCATGCCGTCGTAGTCGACGGCCGACGGCCGGGTCTGGAACCACTTCGGGTCGGGCTCCATCACCGGGTCGCCGTTCTCGTCGACCTTGGGCGCGCCGGTCTCGATCACCTGCCTGGTGTACGCCTGGCCGATCAGGTCCGAGCCGACATCCTTGCCGTCGACCTTGATGATCGAGCCGTTGGCGTTGCTGTGGAACAACGCCTGCGCGACCCCGGTCATCGCCAACGGGTACAGCAGGCCGAGCACCACGGTGAACATCAGCATGGCGCGGAACCCGACCACGAGCTGCCTACTCATATCTCTATGCCTTTCAGCCGATGCCCGGGATCAGGGCGACCAGCAGATCGAGGAGCTTGATGCCGACGAACGGCAGGACCAGGCCGCCGAGACCATAGATCCACAGATTGCGGCGCAGCATCGCCGACGCCGACGACGGCCGGTAGCGCACGCCGCGCAGCGCCAGCGGCACCAGCGCGATGATGATCAGCGCGTTGAAGATGACCGCCGACAGGATCGCGGACTCCGGCGAGTGCAGCTGCATCACGTTCAGCTTGTCCAGGCTCGGGTAGACGCCCGCGAACAGCGCCGGAAGGATCGCGAAGTACTTGGCCACGTCGTTCGCGATCGAGAACGTGGTCAGCGATCCGCGTGTGATCAGCATCTGCTTGCCGATCTCGACGATCTCGATCAGCTTGGTCGGGTTCGAGTCGAGGTCGACCATGTTGCCGGCCTCCTTGGCGGCCGACGTACCACTGTTCATCGCGACGCCGACGTCGGCCTGGGCGAGCGCGGGCGCGTCGTTCGTGCCGTCGCCGGTCATCGCGACCAGCCGGCCACCCTCCTGCTCGCGCTTGATCAGCGCCATCTTGTCCTCGGGCGTGGCCTCGGCGAGGAAGTCGTCCACGCCGGCCTCGTCCGCGATCGCGCGGGCTGTGAGCTGATTGTCGCCGGTGATCATAACGGTACGGATGCCCATCCGGCGCATCTCGTCGAACCGCTCCCGCATGCCTTCCTTGACGACGTCCTTGAGATGGATGACGCCGACCGCTCGGGCGACACCCTTGTTGCGCTCGGCAACGACAAGTGGCGTGCCGCCGGAGGCTGAGATGCCGTCCACGATCTCGGACAGCCGCGGATCGGACTGGCCGATCCACTTCGTCACGGCCCCGGCCGCACCCTTGCGTATCTCCCTGCCGTCGAGATCGACGCCGCTCATCCGGGTCTGCGCGGTGAACCCGACGAAGTGCGCGTGCGGCAGCTCGCCGGTGTGCCGCTCGCGCAGCCCGTACGCCGTCTTGGCCAGCACCATGATCGAGCGGCCCTCCGGCGTCTCGTCGGCGAGGCTGGACAGCTGGGCGGCATCGGCGATCTCGGCGTCGGACACCCCGTCCAACGGGATGAACTCGGTCGCCTGCCGGTTCCCCAGCGTGATCGTACCGGTCTTGTCCAGCAGCAAGGTGTTGACGTCACCGGCGGCCTCGACAGCACGGCCGGACATCGCCAGCACGTTGCGCTGCACCAGCCGGTCCATACCCGCAATGCCGATGGCGGACAGTAGCGCGCCGATCGTCGTCGGGATCAGGCATACCAGCAGAGCGACCAGGACGACGATGCTGAGACTGGTCCCGGCGTACTTCGCGAACGGCGGTAACGTCACCGTGGCCAGCAGGAACACGATCGTCAGGCTGGCCAGCAGGATGTTCAGCGCGATCTCGTTCGGCGTCTTCTGCCGCGACGCTCCCTCGACCAGGGCGATCATCCGGTCGATGAAACTCTCGCCCGGCTTGGTGGTGATCCGTACGACGATCCGGTCCGACAGCACCTTCGTACCGCCGGTGACCGCGCTGCGGTCGCCGCCGGACTCGCGAATCACCGGGGCGGACTCGCCGGTGATCGCCGACTCGTCGACGCTGGCTACGCCCTCGATGATGTCGCCGTCGCCGGGAATGATCTGGCCCGCCTCGACGACCACGACGTCACCGAGCTTGAGCTGGGTGGCCGCGACCTCGGTCTCGGTACCGTTCTCGGCCAGCAACCGCGCCATCGTGTCGGTCTTGGCCCGGCGCAGCGTGTCCGCCTGGGCCTTGCCGCGACCCTCGGCGACCGCCTCGGCCAGGTTGGCGAAGACGACGGTGAGCCACAGCCACGCCACGAGCGACCAGACGAACAGGCTCGGGTCCTTGATCGCGAGGATCGTCGAGGCGGCCGCGCCGACCTCGACCACGAACATGACCGGGTTGCGCACCATCGCCCGCGGGTCCAGCTTGCGGAACGCGTCGGGCAGCGTGGTCAGCAGCATCTTCGGGTCGAACGCACCCGTGCCGATCTTCTGTCGCTGTACGGCGCCGCTCGCCGAGGGCGTCCTCAATACCGTGGTCACAGGCCCTCCGCGAGCGGTCCGAGGGTGAGCGAGGGGAAGTAGGTCAGGCCGGTGACGATGATCACGACGCCGACCAGCATGGTGATGAACAACGCCCGGTGGGTGGGCAGCGTGCCCGCGGTGACCGGCACCGGCTTCTGCTTGGCCAGCGAGCCGGCCAATGCGATGACGAAGATCATCGGTATGAACCGGCCGAGCACCATGCACAAGCCGAGCGCTGTGTTGTAGAAGGGTGTGTTGCCGGTCAGGCCACCGA
>JBKPSJ010000336.1:0-11758 GCA_046765875.1 Actinomycetota bacterium | reverse complement strand
GTACCGGACCCGTCCCGGCGGGCGTCGGCGGCGGGCAGGTCGACCGGCGCGCCGCTGGCCGCACTGGCGTGCACCGGTGCGGCGCCAGCGAAGCCGAGCACGAGCGTGTCCTCACCCCTGAGGAACCGGTGGCAGCGCACGCCCTGGGTGGCCCGGCCCTTGCCCGGGTACTCGGCGAACGTCGTGACCTTGACCGCGCCCGACTCGGTGCCGGGCAACGCCGACGACGACCCGGACACGGTGACGACCACGTTGTCGCAGGACAGGTCGAGCGCGCCGAAGAAGGTAACCCTGGCGCCGGGGCCGAGCCTGATCCCGGCCATCCCACCGCCGCTGCGGCCCTGTGGTCGTACCGAGGACGCATTGAAATGCAGCAGTTGCGCGTCGGTGGAGATGAAGCACAACTCCTCGTCGCCGGTGGTCAGCTCGACCGCGCCGACCAGTTCGTCGCCGTCGGCCAGCCGGATCACCTCCCAGGCGTCGCGGTTGCTCAGATGGTCGGGCACGACCCGCTTGACCACGCCCTGCGCGGTACCGAGCGCCAGCCCGACCGAGTCCGCGTCGAGGGTGCTCAGCGCCAGCCCGCGCTCGCCGGACTCGAGCGAGACGAACTCGGCCAGGGGTGCGCCGCCCTGCAGGTTGGGCGCGTTCGCGGTCGTCGGTACGGCGGGCAGGTCGAGCGCCGCCATCCGGATCAAGCGGCCCGCACTGGTGACCAGCCCGAAATGCCCGCGCGCGGTGGTCCGTACCGCCGAGACGATCGCGTCATGCTTGGCTCGGCTCTCGCCGGTGCCGAACGGATCGACGCCGTTGGTCCGCGCGAGCAGACCGGTCGAGCTGAACAGCACCCAGCACGGGTCGTCGCTGACCTCGAGCGGCACCGCCGCTGTCCGGGCCGCGCCTGACGACTCCAGCAATACCGTGCGCCGTGGCGTGCCGTACGTCTTGGCGACCTCGCCGAGCTCGTCGGAGACGACCTTCTTGAGCAGGTTCTCGTCGTCGAGGATGGCGGTCAGCCGCTCGATCTCTCGCTCCAGCTCGCCCTTCTCGTTGTCCAGTTCGATCTTGGAGTACTTGGTCAGCCGGCGCAGTGCCATGTCGAGGATGTACGTCGCCTGGATATCGCTGAGGTCGAACACCTGAATCAGCCGGGTCTTGGCCTGTGCGGCGTCGTCGCTGCTGCGCACGATCTGGATCACCTCGTCGATGTCCAGGATCGCGATCAGCAGGCCCTCGACGATATGCAGCCGGTCCATCGCCTTCTGCCGCCGGTACAGCGATCGGCGGCGCACCACGTCGTACCGGTGACCCAGGTAGACCTCCAGCAGTTCCTTGAGGGTGAGGGTGCGCGGCTGGCCGTCGACGAGTGCGACGGCGTTGATGTTGAAGGAGTCCTCCAGCGGCGTCAGTTTGTACAGGTGCTCCAGCAGCGCCTCGGGGTGGAAGCCGTTCTTGACCTCGATGACCAGCCGGGTGCCGTGCGTACGGTCGGTGAGGTCCTTGACGTCGGCGATGCCCTGCAGCTTCTTCGCCTGGACGCCGGCCTTGATCTTCTCGATCACCTTCTCCGGGCCGACCAGGTACGGCAGTTCGGTGATCACGATGCCTTTGCGCCTCGGCGTCACGTTCTCGATCCGCGCGGTGGCGCGCATCCGGAACGAGCCGCGGCCGGACTCGTACGCCTCGCGGATCCCGTCCAGCCCGACGATCTTGCCTCCGGTGGGCAGGTCAGGCCCTGGGATGAAACGCATGAGGTCGTCGAGCCCGGCGTCCGGGTGCTTGATCAGGTGCTTGAGCGCCTGCACGACCTCGACCAGGTTGTGCGGCGCCATCGACGTGGCCATCCCGACGGCGATCCCGGCCGCGCCGTTGACCAACAGGTTCGGCAGCGCCGCCGGCAGCACCGACGGCTCCTCCTCGCGGCCGTCGTAGTTGGGCTTGAAGTCGACGACGTCCTCGCCGAGCCCATCTGTCATCGCCGTGGCCGGCGGCGCCATCCGGCACTCGGTGTATCTCATCGCCGCCGGGCCATCGTCCAAGGATCCGAAATTGCCGTGGCCGTCGATCAGGGGTACGCGCATGGACCACGGCTGAGCCATCCGGACCAGGGCGTCGTAGATGGCGCTGTCGCCGTGCGGGTGGAACTTGCCCATCACGTCACCGACGACCCGCGAACTCTTCACGTGGCCGCGGTCGGGGCGGATGCCCATCTCGGCCATCGAGTACAGGATCCGGCGCTGGACCGGCTTGAGCCCGTCGCGGGCGTCGGGGAGCGCACGCGAGTAGATGACGGAGTACGCGTACTCCAGATAGCTGGTGCGCATCTCGTCGGAGACGTCGACGTCGAGGATCCGTTCCTCGAAGTCCTCGGGCTCGGTGGTGCTGGTACGGCGTGCCATGCGGTGTCGACGCGCTCCTTGTTCAAACGGACGAAGACCTGCAGGTCATTGTCGCCGGAGCACACCGACAATCCCAGCACCGACCCGCGTCCCGAGCCTCACGGTTCGTGCAAGGTCAGGCGGGGAACTCCGGAGATGCCGTCCGCCGCGCTGTCGTAGGCCAGTTCGCAGTCCCCCCGCGCCACGTCACAGCGGATCACCACCTCGCGGGCGGAGAAAGCGTCACCGGACGAGAGATGCAGCAGGACGCTGTCGTCGTCCTCCCAGACGGCGTCGCTGGTGGCGTCGGTGATCGGGTGCCGGCTCAGGTCCGCCTCGGTGATCGCCCGGATCGCGGCGGGTGGCACCTGAACGTACCGGCCCGAGGGGGACAGCAGCCCGGCGCCGCACCGCCGCGCGCCACGGGCCATCCGGCCGTCGGAGAGCACCGCGGCGACCGCGACGCACCCATCGATCTGCTCGGTGACTACTGTCATGCGGCGGCGGACCATGATCGCCCCGGCGTCCTGTACCTGCAGTGGCGCGCTGCCCGGCCGCCACACGTACGTCTGGGTGGTGCGGAACCACACCCCGTCGGGGTTCCAGCCGAGCAGGGCGGTGGCCGGCCGGGTGGCGATCCAGCTGTTGGTCGCCAGGTCGACCACGACGACCGCGGTGCCGCCGTTCACGTAGCCGAGGAAAGCCGCCTGCCGGCCGTCCGGCGACAGTGTCGCGTTCTCGGCCGCGTCACCGAACCGGGTCCAGTCGCCGTTCCTGGTGTAGATGCCGACGCCGCCGTTGTGCGGCTTGCTGTCGGGGAAGTCGTGCGAGTCGGCGAGCACGATCAGCCAGCCACCCGGCACCCGGCCGTACGGCTGGAACACCCAGCCGCGCGGGATCGGCACCTGGACCTCGCCGTCGTGCAGGAACCCGCCACCGGACTGGAAGGTGCTCTCGCTGTACGGCACTCTCGGCGCCGGGCCGCGCGGGAGATCGACCGGCCTGTACGACCGGGCCGGCGCGGCGGCGGCCGCCGGGTCCTGCGACGGGCCGGACAGGACCTGCGGAATCACGACCGCGGCGACTGCCATCGCGGCGGCGACGGCGACGATCGCACCGGCACGGCGAGCCCACCGGATCCGCTGCGCGCGCGATGCTGAGGTCCGGACGATGTCGGCCGGAACAGTCAGCCGGGTACGGAACGCCCGCCGCAGCCGTACCTCGACGCCGCCGGGATCGGCCGGCTCGACCATGCCGAGCTGGCCGGCGAGGCGCCGCAACGCGCCGTTGAGGTCGGCTGGCCCGAGCAGGTCGGCGGTGTCACGGCCGGACAGACCTTCGAGCACCTCGAGCGCGATGACGGCACGGTCGCGGGGCGCGAGTTGCTGGAACGCGCCGAGCACCAGCTCCCGCTCGTCGAGTTCGTCATGGGTGACCTCGACGATGACGTCCGGAGCCGTCTCACGCCGGATCCGCGACCACGGCGCCCAGCGTGCCAGCGACGTACGGACCAGGACGGCTCGTGGTTCTGCCGGATGCCGGCGCAGCGTCAGTTTCGCGAGCGCAGCGCACAGCAGGTCCTCGGCGCGGTCCTGGTCGCCGGTCAGGTGGAACGCGAGCAGCAGCAGGTCCTCGCCGTGCTCGCTGACGACGGCGTCGAGATCGGGACCGGGCGAACTCATCACGATCAGGTTGACACGGCTGCGGAATACCCGCAGCCGGAGCTAGGTTGGCCGGGATATGACTGCAGATCTCGGCACCACGTGGGGGGATCCAGCCACCATCCGCCGCATCCTCGGCCAGAAGACCTGGGCCGTGGTCGGACTGTCCACCAATCGAGCCCGCTCCGCGTACGGCGTGGCCGGTGTGCTGCGCCGCAACGGCATCCGGGTGATTCCGGTACACCCCAAGGCCGAGACGGTGTACGGCGAGCAGGGTTATCCCACGCTGGCCGACATACCGTTCGACGTCGACGTGGTCGACGTGTTCGTCCGGTCCGAACTGGCCGGCGACATCGCCGACCAGGCGGTGGCGAAGGGTGCGAAGGCGGTCTGGTTCCAGCTCGACGTCGTCGACGAGGCGGCGTACCGGCGGACCACCGAGGCCGGTCTCGACATGGTCATGGACCGCTGCCCGGCGATCGAGTGGCCGCGGTTCGGACCGGGGCGCTCCGATGGCAACCGGTAACGGGCGCCTCGACGACGAGACCGTGGTCTGGCTGACCACGGTCAACGGTGCCGGTACGCCTCAGCCGACGCCGGTCTGGTTCCTGTGGACCGGCTCGGAGGTGCTGATCTTCAGCGAGCCGGGCAAGGCGAAGCTGCGCAACCTCAGTGGCAATCCGCGCGCCTCGGCGCACCTCAACTCGACACCCCGCGGCGGCGGCATCGTGGTGCTGTCCGGCGTGGCCGAGATCGCCGAACCGAGTGCGGAGGAGCTCGCGGCGTACGACGAGAAGTACGCCGACGACATCAAGCGCCTAGGCATGACGGCCGCAGACTTCCATGCCAGCTACTCGGTTCCGATCCGGCTCCGGCCGCAGCACACGCGCGGCCTCTAGCCGAGGTAGTTCTCGACGGTCCCGCCCGGGCGTTCGGTTGCCTCGTCGGGGTTCGCGCCGAACTCCCGCTTGGCCCGTCGCTGCCGCAGCAGGTCCCAGCAGCGGTCCAGGTCGACCTCGAGCTCGGCCAGCCGCTCGCGCTCCTCGTCACGGCTGATCTCGCCGGCGGTCAGCTTGGCGCGCAGCGCGTGCTCCTCGGCGACGAGTTCGTCGATGTGGGCGAAGATCGATCGGTCCTCGGTCATGCGGTCACCGTACGCCGTCGGGCAACCGTCACCGCTGTGGTGTCGGCGACGGCGGCGGGCTTAGCCGCAGCTCAGATGAAGTCGGACTCGTCGTACGCGTTCGCGCCGCGGGTACCCCGCTCGACCTTCTCCGCCTCGTCGGCACGCAACTCGACCCGGCGGATCTTGCCCGAGATGGTCTTGGGGAGCTCGGCGAACTCGATCTTCCGGATCCGCTTGTACGCCGCCAGATGGGTGCGGCAGAAACCGAGGATGTCAGCGGCCAGGTCGCGCGACGGCTCGTACCCGGATGCCAGGACGATGTACGCCTTCGGCACCGAGAGCCGTACCGGGTCCGGCGACGGGACCACCGCGGCCTCGGCGACCGCCGGGTGCTCGATCAGCACCGACTCCAGCTCGAACGGCGAGATCCGGTAGTCGCTGGCCTTGAACACGTCGTCGGCACGTCCGACGTAGGTGATGTAGCCGTCGCCGTCACGGCCGGCCACATCGCCGGTATGGTAGAAGCCGTCGCGCATCACCTCGGCGGTGCGGTGCGGGTCGTCGCGGTATCCCGTCATCAGCGGCACCGGCGGCGGCGCCAGCTCGACGCAGATCTCGCCGTCGTCGCCGACCTCACCGGTGGCCACGTCGACCAGCGCGATCGAGTACCCGGGCAGCGGCCGGCCCATCGAGCCCGGCTTGATCGGCTGGCCGGGGGAGTTGCCGATCTGCGCAGTGGTCTCGGTCTGCCCGAAGCCGTCGCGGATGGTGATGTCCCAGGCGTGCCGGACCTGCTCGATCACCTCCGGGTTGAGCGGCTCGCCGGCGCTGATGCACTCGCGGATCGCCACCTTCGCCGAGGCCAGATCGGCCTGGATCAGCATCCGCCACACCGTCGGCGGCGCGCAGAACGTGGTCACGCCGTACGTCGCCAGTACGTCGAGCATCGCCGCTGCGTCGAACCGGCTGTAGTTGTAGAGGAACACCGTCGCACCCGCGTTCCACGGCGCGAACACATTGCTCCAGGAGTGCTTGGCCCAGCCCGGCGAGGACACGTTGAGGTGTACGTCGCCCGGTTGCAGGCCGATCCAGTACATGGTCGACAGGTGCCCGACCGGGTAGCTGACATGGCTGTGCTCGACCAGCTTCGGCAGACTCGTCGTACCGGAGGTGAAGTACAGCAGCAGCGGGTCGTCCGCCGCGGTCTCGAACTCGTCCGCCGGACTGCTCGGGTCCGACTCACCGACGAACGTCTCGGAGTCGGAGTAGTTGAGCCAGCCAGGTACGTGGTTGTTGCCGACCGCCACCTTGGTGCAACCGTCGGCGATGCCCTTGTACCGGTCGGCGTCGGCCGCCAAGGCCACGACGAACTTCACCTCGCCGCGGTCGATCCGGTCGGCCAGGTCGGCCTCGGTGAGCAGGGTGGTCGCCGGGATCATCACCGCGCCGAGCCGGATGCAGGCGAGCATGGTCTCCCACAACTCGATCTGGTTGCCGAGCACGATCAGGACCCGGTCGCCCTTGCGCAGTCCGTGGACCGACAGCCAGCCGGCCACCTGGCTGGAGCGCTGGGCCATCTCGGCGTACGTGAGGCTGTTCACCTCGCCGTCGGTCTCGACGATCGTGAGGGCGGCGACGTCCGGCTGCTCGACGGCGAGTGCGTCGAACCAGTCCCGGGCCCAGTTGAACTGCTCGAAGCGGGGCCATCGGAAGTCCCGGTACGCGGTGTCGTAGTCCTCGCGGTGGGCGACCAGGAAGTCACGCGCCTCGCGGAACCGCCTGGTGTTCTCGGACGTACTGCGTTCTGAGCTGTCAGCAGAGTTGTCGGCCGCCATGGCAGCACTATTGCCCACCGCACCGCCGACATGAAGCTGTCAACCCTCTCTGTTCCCGGGACAAGGGGGCGACGATGGCAGACGCGGAGCAGATCTACCGGGACCATTCGACCGATGAGGAGATCGCCGACGTGCTGGCGAGCCAGGGTACGGCCGCGGTCGGGACGGTCAACGCGGACGGTTCGGTGCACCACCGCTCCACCGGACAGCAGCTGATGGTGAGCCTGGAGGGCACCGGCCGCATCATCGACGGCGACGAGGCCCGCCGGATCAACCACGACCTCCGCGCCAAGTACATCCAGCCGGAGGCGCTGGACGAGATCGACCGAGCGTGGAACTCGTTCGATGACGTGGCCGTCGAGCTCACCGCGGACCGGGTCCGCTCCTGGACCGGCACCATCATGCACGCCGAGACCCAGCAGCACCTGAGCCAGCCGTACGAGTCCATCTGGCTGTGAGCGGCGCCTTTCGGTCTGGAACGAAAGGTGTTGACGGCCGGAACGCCGGCCCGCGAGGTTGACCGCATGACGAGACCGAGGACGCGGGTATGACGCGACCGGTGGGCGGGGTCCGGTTGCTCGTACTGACCGTGGCGGCATGCTCGGCCGCGTGGGCGCTGGTGGCGTGTTCGTCCGACTCAGCGGACCCGGACGCCAGTCCCACGGTCACGCCGGTGACCGCGACGCCTACCGAGACGGCGACCGATACACCCTCCGAGACAGTGACCGAGACGCCAACGACGGTTGGGGCGATCACGCCGACCGGCACGCCGACGCTCACCGTGCCGCCGTCACCGGCCGCGAGCATCGGCGCCGCGTGTCTGCGACCGGGCGACGGCGCCCGCCCGATCACGTACAGGTCGCTGTCCGGGGCCACGCTCACCGGTGCGGTCGTCGGACGGGGCGGAGCCGGCGTGGTTCTGGCGCACATGTCCGACGGCGATCTGTGCCAGTGGATGCCGTACGCGCGCACCCTCGCCGGCGCGGGCTACCAAGTGCTGACGATGGATCTCGAGGGCCGGGGCAGCGCCGGTTACGTCCAGTACGAAGGCGACCAGCCGCTGCCGTACGGTCTGGACGTCGCCGCGGCGGCGCGGTACCTGCGCGGGCACGGCGCGGCCAAGGTGGTGCTGGTGGGCGCCTCGATGGGCGCCAGCTCCGTCCTGGCGGGAGCAGCGGCCGCCCGTCCGCCGGTCGATGGCGTGGTCAGCCTTTCCGCGTCTGCGAACTTCGCCGGCATCGACACTCGGACGGCGGCCAGCCGCCTTACCATGCCGGTGTTGTACGTCGCGTCGACCGATGACGGCGACTATGCCGACGTGGCAAGAACGTTGTACAAGGCAACGAAAGCGAAGCGCTCGCTGACAATCGTGCCGGGTGCCATGCACGGCGTCGAGTACTTCGTTGCACCCGGCCAGCCGCCGGTACAAGAGGCCGTCGAAGCCTTCATCGCCGCTCACGCACGGTAGCTTCATCCGCCTTGGATGAGGCGCCGGCGCCCTCGTCGCAGCATGCTCATGACGGCCACAGGAGTGAGCCGGTGACCCGGTGTCGCCGGTTCCGCGAGGGAGTACCCGATGGCATCACAGCGAGTGGGCACCGCGCCGGCGGCAAGGCAGCAGCTACGGCATCCGGCCGAGTTCCCGTTCTTCGGCTTCATGGTCGCTCTCAACGTCCTCATCGTCGCCTTCATCGTGCAGGCCGCGGTGACCTTGTGGTTCCTGCCACAGAACGTGCAGGACTCAGCGTGGGGAACCACCATCCGGACGGCATTCTTCGGTCTGCTGCTGTTCCTGCCCGCGCTGATCGTCATTCGTGAGACGCAGCGGGCGTCGGTACGAGGCAACGCTGTCGAACTGTCGCCGACCCAGTTCCCGGAGCTGTACGACACCGCCGAGGGATTCGCGCGGCAACTCGGGCTGCGGCGGCGGCCCGTGATCTACCTCGCGAACGGGAACGGAACCCTGAACGCGTTCGCGGCGCAGGCGACCGGCTACGACTACATCGTGCTGTCGAACGAGTTGTTCGCCAACCTGTACAACAAGAACCGGGACGGCCTGCGGTTCATCCTCGGCCACGAGCTCGGCCACATCCGCCTGCACCATGTCGCGCTCTGGTACCAACTGGTCGTCGCCTACTCGGGCATCATCCCGATTCTCGGGCCGACGTTGTCGCGGCTGCGCGAGTACTCCTCCGACCGGCACGGCGCGTACCTGTGCCCGACCGGAGCGACCGGGCTGGTCCTGCTCGCCTCCGGCCGGTACACCGAGAACGACGTCAACGTCGACGAGCTCGTCACGCAGGGCCGCCGGCTGCGGGGCTTCTGGGTCGGCCTCGCCCAGCTGCCGATGTCCCACCCGTTCACGGTGCGCCGCCTCGAGCGTCTGGTCGGCATCGGCATGCTCCGTGGCGGCGCCGACATCGCCCTCGACGCACACCGCTGACGCAGCGCAGCCACCGGGGACCCGACGCGACGGTTCCGGCTCGCTGACGGTACGGCCGGCGTCTCGTCGCGGCTGAGTAGGCTAGCCGCGTGACGGATGCTGCCAAGGTCGCGTATCCGCCCGGGTACCCCGCCGAGTACGAGGCCGACGTGGTTCTGCGCGACGGCGCGACGGCGCACATACGGCCGATCGTGCCGGACGACGCGGAGTTGCTGGTCAGCTTCTACAGCCGGGTGTCGGACCAGTCGAAGTACTTCCGCTTCTTCGCGCCGTACCCGGAGCTGTCCGAGCGCGACGTCGCACGGTTCACCCAGGTCGACTACCGCGACCGGCTGGCGCTGATCGTGATCGTGGCCGGCGAGATGATCGCTGTCGGCCGGTACGAGCGGACCACGAGCAGGGTCGCCGAGGTCGCCTTCCTGGTCGAGGACCGGCACCAGGGCCGCGGGCTGGGCCAGTTGCTGCTCGAGCACCTCGCGCAGGCGGCCCGTGAGCACGGCATCACCCGGTTCACAGCCGAGGTGCTGCCGGAGAACCGCAAGATGATGACGGTGTTCACCGAGGCCGGGTACCACGCGGCCCGGCAGTTCGAGGACGGCGTCATCGTGGTGGCGTTCGACATCCTGCCGACCGACACGTCGTACGGCGTGATGCAGGCACGCGAGCAGCGGTCCGAGGCGACCTCGATCCAGCGGCTGCTGACTCCGTCGAGCGTTGCGGTGATCGGTGCCAGCCGGCGTCCCGGCACGATCGGGCATGCACTGCTGGAGCATCTGGTCGGGTCCGGCTTCACCGGGACGCTGTACGCCGTGAACACCGACGCGGACACGCCCGAGATCAACGGCGTTCCGGCGTACCCGACGATCCGCGACGTGCCCGGCACGGTCGACCTCGCGGTGGTCGCGGTGCACGCCGAAGACGTCGAGGACGTGGTGCTGGACTGCGCGGCCAAGGGCGCCCGCGGGCTGGTCGTGGTGTCCAGCGGGTTCGCCGAGGTCGGCTCCGAGGGCCGGGCCCGGCAGCGCCGGCTGGTCGGGCTGGCCCGGTCGTACGGGCTGCGGGTGATCGGGCCGAACGCGCTCGGCGTGGTCAACACCGACCCGGAGATCAAGCTGAATGCGAGCCTGTCGCCGGTGATGCCCGCCCGCGGCCGGGTTGCGTTCTTCTGCCAGTCCGGCGCGCTCGGGGTGAGCATCGTCTCCGACCTGGTCGGCCGGGGAATCGGGCTGAGCAGTTTCGTCTCGGCTGGCAACCGGGCCGATGTGTCCGGCAACGATCTGATGCAGTACTGGTATTCCGACGAGGCCACCGAGGTCGTGCTGCTGTACCTGGAGTCGATGGGTAACCCGCGCAAGTCCCAGCGGGTAGCGCGCCGGCTGGCCCTGCGCAAGCCGGTGGTGGCGCTCAAGTCCGGCCGGTCCACCCAGGGGGTGCCACTCGGGCACACGGTCCGGCGCAGCCAGTTGCCGAACGCAACTATCGACTCGCTGTTCCGGCAGAGCGGGCTGATCGGCGTCGACACCCCGGGCGAGCTGTTCGACGTCGCTCAGTTGCTGGCGCACCAGCCGCTGCCGCGCGGCCGCAACGTCGCGATCGTGAGCAACTCCGACGCGCTGACCCTGCTCGCCATGGACGCGGCCGCAGGGCACGGGCTCGAGATCGTCGACCAGGAGTGCACCACGCTCGGCTCGGAGGCGACCGCCGATGAGTTCGCCGGCGCGCTGGACGGCGTACTCGCCGACGACGACGTGCACTCCGTCGTGGTGATCTTCATCCCGCCGCTGCGGACCACCGGCGAGGACGTGGCCCGGGTGATCGCCGACGCCGCGAAGGGATCGTCCAAGCCGGTCGTGTCGACGTTCCTCGCCTCCCGCCGAGTGCCGGAGCCGCTCCGCGTCCCGGACCCGTACGGAGGTGCCGCGCGCGGGTCGATCCCGTCGTACTCCTCGCCCCAGTACGCGGTCGGCGCCCTGTCCAAGGTGACGACGTACGCCGAGTGGCGACGGCGCGGCGAGAGCCACGTGCCGGAGCTGGACGGGGTCGACAGCCGGGCGGCGGAGGCGTTCGTCGCGGACTACCTGGCCCGCAATCCCGAGGGTGCCGAGCTCGACGCCGACGAGCGGCAGCGGCTGCTGAGCTACTACGACATCGGCGTGCTGCCGTCGTACCCGGTGCTGTCGGCCGACGAGGCGGTCGCGCGGGCCAAGGAGCTCGGCTGGGACGTGATCCTCAAGGCGACCGCCGAGCAGTGGCGGATGCGGCCGGACCTGGCCGACATCTGGATGCACATCCAGGACGAGGGCGACATCCGCGAG
>JBKPSJ010000335.1:0-5865 GCA_046765875.1 Actinomycetota bacterium | reverse complement strand
TTAAGTGAGTGTGCGAGCGCCGAGCGGCTTGTTCGCCGGAACGGGCGCCACGTGCGCGGGGTTGCGTGCAGGACGCGGCGGCCCACGATCGAAAGCCAGGAAGGGCAAGGAACTGTCAACGGCGCAGCGCCGACGTAGTCGACACCTCGAGCGCTGCACTACTCGCAGGCTGTCGAGTCTCGAACCGGCGACCTTCTCATTGCGAGTAGGAACTACACCGCCGCATACAGCTCGGGAGGTGGCCCGTGCGCAGCGGCCTCCACGCGATGACCGGCATCAGCCTGGGCGCTGCACGGGCCATCGCGGGAGAAGTTTCCGTGGGAACAACACGGCACCGTGGTCGACATCGGTACTGCCCAAGGATGCTTGCCGGTCCAGCTCGCCCGCCGCCACACCCATCTGTCCGGCGGTGGGTTCGACCTTCCGCCCGGCGCCCCCGTCTTCGAGAAATACGTCGCCGCCAACGGGCTGACCGAGCGCTTGCGGTTCCACCCAGGGGACTTCTTCAGCGAGCCACTCCCGGGGGCCGACGTCTTGGTGATGGGACACATCCTCCACGACTGGGGGCTCTACGAGAAGCGGCTCCTGCTGCGCAAGGCCTACGACGCCCTGCCCGCCGGCGGAGCCCTCATCATCTTCGACAGCATCATCGACGACGAACGCCGCGCCAACACGTTCGGACTCCTCATGAGCGTGAACATGCTGATCGAGACGCAGGAGGGCTTCGACTACACCGGAACCGACTGCCGGACATGGCTGGCCGACGCCGGATTCCGGCACAGCTAGTTGAACAGCTGGTCGGTCCCGACTCCATGGTGGTCGGCATCAAGTAGGCAGATGCGTCGACAGAACTCCGTCATCGATGAAGCACGGGGCCAAGTCAGCCGGTGCGGATCCAAAGGCGCTCTTCGCGAACCTCGCAGGTACGGTGCTGCTTCGTCCTGGACAGCCCGAAGGTCCTGATCCAGCGGCCGGAGTTCCACCGGAGGTCAGCACACGGGGTGAAGTTGCGTCTTACCACCGCGTCCAGGCGCACAGCCCGCCTCTCGCCGTAGAGTGGGCGGGTCGGTTCACTCGAGAGGATCGCGCCGTGGACCCCGACAGTTCGCTGAGTGAAGCCACCCGGGCCGCGCTGAACCACAGTCAGGTCATCGATCTGACGACGACTGGCCGACGCACCCGTCGACAACGGCGCATCGAGATCTTCCTGCACCACGACGACGACCAACTGTTCATCACCGGGATGCCCCGGGCTGACCGTACGCGTGACTGGATCTACAACATCGAAGCTGACCCTCACGTCGTGATTCACCTTAAGCAGTCGGTTGTCGTCGACGTGCCCGCGACCGCGCGAGTCGTCACTGACCCTGACGAACGCCGGCCCTTCATCGAGGCGGCCGCCAGGCGTTGGCGTCGCACGGATGTGCCGGAGATGCTCAGGCACAGCCCGCTCATCGTGCTGACTATCGACGATTCCGCTGACCGACAGCTGCACCGGTAGTAGCTCCACATCGCAACAGACGAAGCTCAGTCACATCGCCGCGTGCCGGCGCCCGGGAACCCCTCGGATCTGCCGTTGGGTTCGGCACGGACGCGAGGCACGACCTCCTGCGTACTGGGTCGCAACTCCAGCTCGCGGACCCGCGATGGCCCGGAAGGTGTCGAAGGATGTCGCGTGACGGATGTCCGATCGGGGCAGAGCTGTTCGTTGCAAGGGTGATAGCTCTCATCGTGAAGTCCGAACGTTTAGAAGGGAACCACCGCCATGTCCGAGGTTGTCGCCATCATGTCCATGTCGCTCGACGGTTACATCGCCGGCCCTAACGACGACGTGACGGAGGTGTTCGACTGGTACTTCGCCTCAGGTGACGTCGAGTTCCACACGGGAGGGTCGGCCCCGATGACGTTCAACGTGTCCGAACCGAGCGCCCAGCACCTTCGCGCTCTCACGTCGGAACTTGGTGCGGTGCTCACCGGTCGCCATACTTTCGAGGTCGCACAAGGGTGGGGCGGAAACCACGCGTGGGGACCAGCATTCGTCCTCGCTCACGAGGTCCCGGCCGGGTGGCCGAGGCCCGACTCGACGGTCCATTTCGTGACGGACGGCATCGAGAGCGCCGTGCGCCAGGCGAAGGCCGCCGCAGCCGGGAAGTCCGTCGGAGTCCACGGTGCCGACACCATTCAGCAGTGCATAAATGCTGGCCTGCTCGATCAGATACACGTTGACATCGCCGCCGTTCTGCTGGGTTCCGGCGTGCGACTCTTCGACCACCTCACCGGCACGCCCGCCATGCTCGGCAACCCGACAGTGTTCTCAGGCGTCGGCGTGACGCACCTGCGCTACCCCGTAATCAAGGCATAGACCTACCAATGGTCCTGGTTTGGACCCTAGACGGCGCAACCTAGACATACTGGCGTCCCCGAGCCGCGGACCTGCGTCTTATCCCCGCGATTGACGCAGCGGCGCCGCCGCGCCCCGTGCGGTTGAGCACGGCGCAGCGTCCGGACGTGCCGCGGAGAGTGAAGCGCGACCATGCCGATGAGCATGCAAGGTCAGTTCACATCCTGGCGGACGCCAGACCTGCGCCCGCGTGCGCGACGAGGAGTGCGTAGAGGTCGGCGCCAGCGGCATCGTTGAGGTGGAGCCGATTCTCGATGTCGTGAATCCTCTCGTACTGCTGAGGAGTCACCGTGGGGTGTCGCTCGGCGAAACAGGACACGGATCCGATCGCGAAAGGCCCGTCCGCATCGAGCTGGCTCGGCGCGAGGACCGTGGCCGCGTCCTCGAGCAACCGGGCTGTAAAGCACCCTTGACACCCACATGCCTGTCAAGCATGCTTGTCACGTGAAGAATCGCGTCGGCGAACTCCGCAGCTTGAGAGGCATGTCGCAGGGCGAGCTGGCCACAGCGCTCGGCGTCTCGCGGCAGACGATCAACTCGATCGAAAACGGTCGCTACCTCCCATCTCTGCCACTCGCGCTCGCCATCGCGCGCAAGTTCGAAGAGACCGTGGAAGCGATCTTCATCGACGACACGGAAGAAGCGTCATGAGTTATGCAAGGACGGCCGGACACCGAACCGCGGCCGCCGCGATCCTCGCCGTTGGCGGCGGCGCCCTGGCGGTGGCCACCTGGATCAGCGGCGCCCCGGTCATCGCGCTCGGTCTGGTGGTCTTCTACGCGGTCGCGGGCGGTGTCGCCTATCTGTGGGCTGGACGAGACAGCGACATCGGGGCCATCATGCGCGCCGGCGGAGACGAACGACAAAGACGCCTCGATCGCGACGCCACCGCGTTGTCGGGGCTGGCCATGGCGCTGACGGCCATCATTGGAGCGATCGTGTCCACCGCGCGCAACGGCGGCGACCCCGGTGGCTACGGCGTCATCTGCGTAGTTGGCGGACTCACTAACGAACTCAGCCTCTACGTGCTCAAACGCAAGACCTGACGCATCCCGCCCGCTGCGCCAGGCAATTGTACGGGCAACTTGCCGAGTGGCGCCTGCTATTGACGGCCAGGGCGGACAGCAGAGAACCGCCGAACAGGGTAGGCAACGCGACGCTCACGAGCGGACCGTACGCCAGTGCGGCACGGACCACGATGACCGCCATCCAACGCGTATCCCCGGCAATGAGCCGATCACGCTGCCGAGCAGCCACAGCACCAAGAACCCGACCTGGGCGCTCGCCTGGATGCCGAGCGCGATTGCCGCCCGCGGCCGCGGTGACCCAGGGACACCATGTGACCGGAGAGTCGTTTCTCAAGCCTGATCCCCAGTAAACGGACCACACCAGCAGACCAATCGCAACCACCGCTAGGCGCCGGCGGGGATCAGCTCGGTCAGCAACCGCTGCACCGGTTCACCTCTGCACCGGCAGTTACCTGGGCTGCGGAAGTGGCCATCACCCGATCCTTTGCCGCCTTCGTCGTTCTGATCACCCCGCTGTCCATCCTGCTCACCAACGTGCTCGTTCCGGGCGACTGGCAAATCGCCGTGCGTTGGTTATGCAAACAAGCCAGGAAAGGCCCAGCGGTTGACGTCGAGCGGGGCAGTTCTAGTTACATCTGACATGGGTCAGCTCGCGAGCTTCCTCTGCCCCGGTTCCGCGAGTAACGCGTGAAGTTCGGCCTTGAGGTTGTGCTGAGCGCGCTGGGTGGATCTGTTCCGGGATGCGCGTACGTCGGCGTCCCCGGGTGTCGCCGGGGTCGGCGTTGTTCCGAGGGTCCTGGTCGTCGGGGCAGGTCCAGCGGCGGTCAGGCCGCGAGGTCGAGTTGACGGATCCTGGTGAGCACGACCGGCAGCAGGTGCTCACCGGGTGGCAGTCGCAGGGTGAGGCGGCGGCCGTGTCGGACCAGCCGGGCGGGCACGCCGAGCAGTTCGTGACGCAGCCGGACCGGGTGCCGCCGGCCGTTCTCGTCGGTCCCGGTGACGGCTTGGAGAAGTACCGAGAGGTTCCCGGCGAGCAGTGCGGCCCACTCCACACGCGGTTCACGCTCTTGTGCCCAGAAGGCAGGTGACGCAGGCCTGCGCTGAGCTTGGCGTCGCGGATCCGGTCCTCGCTGTCGGTGCGGCGGCGGAACCACGCCTCCACCTCGCGGCTGGTCTCGCCGGTGGTGGCGTTGTCGCACGTGGGGATGTTGGTCATGATGAACGACACCCCGTAGGCGTGGGTCGTGATCCCTTCCAGCGCCAACGCGAGCTGGCCGGGGTCGATGCTGCGACGCCGTCGGGACCTGGGGTCGGCCGAGATCTGCTCGGCGTCCACGCGGAGCCGCCGCGCGTGGTGTAGCTGTCGGGCGGCCATCCGGCCGGCGCGTAATCGACCACTTCGAGCCTGACCACGAACTCCGCCAGCGCCGCGACCCCGGAGTAAGCGGTCAGCGATGCATCCGGCGCGCCGGTCCTGACCCGCTTCCTCACCCCGCCGCGACGACGACGCACCCTCATCACCGATGAGGGTGTCCTTTCCGCTTGGCAATCGATGGCTTCGACAGCCGCGATTCTCCAAGCAGGCAAGACGCCCTGTTCATCTCACACGCCGATCACCCGACGGCTCCTCGCGGATCCGGGTCAGATCCGGTGGCATTCACGGGACGTACACCTGTCGCATGTAGGGCCGCTGGATGAATATGGCGACTATGCGCTCGGTGCCGTCGAATACGTCGGCCAGTTCGCCTCGGACCTCCAGGCGGATCTCGGAGACGTTGTTGATGCCCAAAGGGTCGCTGCGGACCACGTCCATGACTTGGTCCTCCTGGTACCAGCGCACCACCGTGGGGTCCTTGGCGGCGTATAGCGGCAGATTCGGCTTGTCGGCGGTCACCCAGATCACTTGGCCGCCCTGCCGGTAGGCCAGCGATAGGTGCACCTGCCCGCTGTCAGCCACGGCGGAGAAGGTCTCGTGGACCTGGGACATGCCGCGCTCCTTCTTGGTGAAGGTCTGCGAGCGGGTGATCGCGGCCAAGGTCGCGTCGCCGTACTTGCCTGGGACGCCGGCGGGGTCCTCGGTGTAGGTGTGCCAGTGAATGTGGCCGAGCTCATCGGTGGCCCGGTTCCGGGCCTGAGAGACGAAGGGGACATAACTCAGCTGGGTCAACCCAACCGGCTGGCCCTGCGTCGGGTCCTGGCCGGTCCTAAGGGCGTAGACCTCGAGGAACGGGACGAGCAGGTTGGCGCCACGCAGCGACACGCCCCGCAGGTCGTCGCCGGCATAGGGTGCCGACTGCCAGCCCTTGGGGAGGCGACGCTGGAGCGCGGTGGTGTTGGCCTGCAAGGCGAGTGTGGTCCGCGCAGCAGCGATCCCGTCCGAATAGTGCAGATCCATCCCGGTCTCCTTTGCTCTCGCGGTGTCGGATCGGGCCATGT
>JBKPSJ010000334.1:0-10991 GCA_046765875.1 Actinomycetota bacterium | reverse complement strand
GGGTTAGACGCTCGTGATCGGGGCGGGGTTGTGGGGGGGGGGTTGGGGGTGGCTGGGTCTCGAGGAAGGCGTAGGGGTCGGGGCGATCGTCGGACGGGATGGTGGAAGCATCGCGAGCTGGTGGGTCTGCGGTGGGTTTGGTTGGAGCTGTGGGGGGATCGGGGGTGGGTGGGCGGTCGGAGTCTTCCCAGGCGAGGTAGTGGTTGCAGGCAGCGCAGAACACCGCCCCGTCGTCGTTCGGGCGCCCGCAGTTGTCGCAGGTGATCAAGTCGCCGTCCGATTGTTCTGGCTTGCCGCACGAATCCCCGCCACTGACGATAATCACGGTGACCCGTTGTCGTCATGGTCTTTGGCCGGAACGGGCTGCGGCCGCCAGTGGTTGTGGGTTGCCGCACGAATCCCCGCCACCGACGATAATCACGGTGACCGGGTCATCGGTGACCCGATAGGGGAGGTGTCCGGGGGTGGACGTCTGCGAGGCCTGCGGTGAGCGCAACCCGGCCGGATCGGCGTTCTGCGTGTACTGCGGCGTGTACCTCGGCTGGGACCAGCGGGAGGGCGAGGACCAGTCCGCCCCGCCCAAGACCGCACCCAACACGGCACCCAACACCGCACCCAACGCCGCAGCGACTGCCGCTCCCACCGCGG
The DNA here is from genome assembly GCA_046765875.1 of Actinomycetota bacterium. Lineage (GTDB taxonomy): Bacteria > Actinomycetota > Actinomycetes > Propionibacteriales > Kribbellaceae > DASRHY01. Next base: position 10,343 of record JBKPSJ010000334.1, on the reverse strand, counting down.
CGGCGGCAGGAACCGGCCAAGCCCCGGCAGGTGCCGGACCATACGCGACCGGCCAGCCCGCCGCAGGTCAAGCACCGCCGGCGTACCCGGGTGGCCACGACGGTGGTGGCTACCAAGCTCAGCCGGCCGGCCATGGGTACGAGCCCACGGGCGTTTCGCCGTACGACGTCACCGCCCCGCAGCCGACAGTTCCGCTGCCCGGTCTTCAGCCCGTCCCACCGGGCCAGACGCCGTGCCCGTCATGCGGCAACCCGAACCCGACGACGCGCAGGTTCTGCGGCAAATGCGGCCACGCGTTGCGGCCCGGGACCGGCACGGCTGGCGTGTACCAACGCCAGCAGCAGAAACGGTCCTGGTGGCAACGGTTCCGCGATCCCGTCGACCGCAAGGCCCGGCGCGACTACCGGCACAGCCTGCCGCCGCTGTACCGCTACCGCCGCGTACTGATCGTCCTCGTCGTCCTGCTCGGCATCACCGGCCTGCTGTACGCGCTCGGCCGGAACCCGGTCGGCTGGGTAAAGGACAAGTACTACGCGATCCGTGGCACCTTCGTCGCGGTCCAGACGATCGGGTACCAGCCGGATCCCCCGACCTCGGTCATTCGGGGGTACTCGGCCGAGGCGCTCGGTTCGCCGGAGCCCGACGATGCCTGGGCGACGTTCTGGGATCCCCGGCGTCGTACGCCGACCGCGGGATGTGACGGCCGGCTCGCGGCGGCCGGCAAGGTCCGGGTGAACTTCGCCGAGCCGACCCGCGTACGCCGTCTTGAGATCGTCGCCGGACTGCCGGCGAACAATCAGAACAGGCCGTTCGTCTACCGCCCGAAGCGCATGTACGCCATGTACGAAGGCGGCTGCAGCACGATCGACCTGAGCGACACCGCCGACGTCCAAAAGATCGACATCGACACCACCACAGCCGTGGCGGCCATCACCATCGCCATCGGCGACGCGTACCCGGCCCGCCCCGACGCTCCCCGCCCGCAAGTAGCCCTGACGACCCTCACTGCCCTAGCCCGCCCCAGGTAGCCGATCGAGTTTGGCACCCGCACCAACCGTTTTCGACCCCGAGAACGGTTGGTGCGGGTGCCAAGCGCTCAAGGTGAGCCGGTCGCGTGCGTGGTCGCCCTGCGGGCGGACGTCCGTCCGGTCCGATAGCTCAGCCGGTGGCGGGTTGGCGGGGGGCGCACAGGGCCGTTGGGTCGATCTTCGGGGCCTTGTCGGTGCAGGGACCTTGGACCTGATCGGGGTTCGGGCCCGGGCCGACGTACACCACCCAGGCGTTGTTCAGGGGCTGACCGGCTTGATTCGTGAGGCCCGGGTACTGGCCGCGGGCGCGGAGGACGCCGGACGGTACGCCGGCCGACGCCAGTTGCCGGGCAAGGTCGCGCGCATGGGTCTCGGCGCTGATGCCCGCGTCGGTCGGGTACAACTCGACCACGGCCACCCACTGGCCGGGCGCGAAGACCGGTGAGTCCGGGCCGGGCGGAACGGAGACGGACCGCGTCTGGCTCGCGCCGCCATCGGTCGGCGTGACGGCCTGGCTGGGCTGACCGGTCTGCCCCAACTGACCGGGTTGACTGGGTTGACCGCCCGGTCCGGCGCTCGGCGAGGCGGTGGGCGGTGGAGCGAGAGGGGTTTTGGCGCACTGCTGGTCGGATTCCGGGCCAAGCTTGTTGCCGTTCTTGGCGCTGAGCGAGAAGCAGTACTCGGTGTTCGGCTTGAGCTTGTCGACCTGCTTGGCCTGCTGCCGGGCGTTGATGCCGTCCTCGGTCTGGAACGCCTTGCCGCCGAGGTAGTAATGCAGCGTGAACGAGTCGATGTTGTCCATCGGGTCCCACGACACCGTCATCGTCGTGGGGCCGGTCACCTGGACCTGACCGAGTTGCGGCTTGCCCGGCACCGTGACGCCGTCGCCGTGTGCCTCGGCCTCCCCGGCACCCCGGGTCAGGGCGAAGACGATCGCGGCCACCACGGCGGCCACGCTGAGCACGCCGATCGAGACCGTCATCCGGGACAGGATCGGCGTCTGGTTCAGCGCGCCGTCGACCACCGGCCGGCTCGGATCGGCGTACGGGGTCACCGGCCCGCTCACCGGTACCGGCGGATCGGGCTCGCCGACGACCTGGAACGGCAACCGGGTCGTGGTACCGCGCAGAATCGGCTTGCGGGTACGGACCTTGAGCCGGGCGGTCGCCGTCGCGCCGAGTGGGATCTCGACGATGTCGGGGCGGATCAGGAACCCCAGCGCCTGGTCCGGATCGGTCGGCACCAGCCGCAGCCGGGCGGGGGAGTTGCCCCAGTTGCTGATCTGGACGGTGTGCCGGCCACGCCACCGGCCCGACGACGTCACCGGCGTCAGCTTGGCCTGCAGCCCGCTGACCTGGCCGATCGTCAGCTCGCCCTCGGCCACCGACCGGGCCGACGCGTCCACCTCCGAGGTCGCCCGTACGCCGAACGGGACCAGCCCACCCGGCGTACCAGGACCCGTCGGCGGCCGGAACAGTACGGTCACCGTCTCCTGCTGCTGCGGGTACACCGACACCGTGGCCGGCACCACCTCGGCCCAGTCGATCGGCTGCTCACCGACGACGTCGAGCCGGTAGCTGTCCACGATCGTGCCCGGGTTGTGCACCGTGACCTGGACGCTCGCCTGTCCGCCCGGCTCAACGCTCACCCGGTCCGGCTCGAGTCGCAGCAACGGGTCGGCCACGACGTACCCCCTCCCCTTATCTCCTGACAGGTTAGGGCCGGGACAGGGTGACGGTGCAGGTGGTATCGGGCGGGATTCCTGCCCTTTGGGGCAGGAGGCGGTGCCCGCGATGCCGTCCGCGGTGCCGCTGCCGGGGCACCGGCACGGCCCGCAGACTCGAAGACGTGATCCACGAGGTGGACTCGGCACTGCTTGCCCTGATCCGGCGCGAGGCGACCGGCGCCAGGGATATCGAGGTCGTGTTCGACGCACCCACCAAGGACTGGGCCGGGCGGCGCAACGCGCCGACGATCGACGTCTACCTGTACGACATCCGCGAGGACCTCCGCCGTCGTGAGCGCGGTCTGATCAACGAGTACAACGACGAGGACCGGGTCGCGGCCAGGGTCCTGCCGCCGCGGCACTTCAAGTTGTCGTACCTGGTCACCGCGTGGACCCAGCGGCCCGAGGACGAGCACCGGCTGCTGTCCGGGCTGCTGTCGTGTTTCCTCCGGTACGAGGCGATCCCGGCCGAACTGCTGACCGGACCACTCGCGGAACTCGGCCTGCCGGTGCCGGTCTCGATCGCGTTGCCGCCACCGGAGGACCGGTCGTTCGCCGACGTGTGGTCCGCGCTCGGCGGTGAGCTCAAGCCGTCACTGGACCTCGTGATCTGCGCACCGACCGACACCGGCCGCAGGTACGAGGCGGCGCCGCTGGTGACCGTACCGCCGCGGGTGTCGATGGCCGGCACCGACGGCTGGCCGCCACGCGAGGACGCGCCCCGGGTGGATGAGCGGGAGTTGCGCCGCACACCGCGCAAGGCGCGTAAGAGGGCGCGGTGACGGCCCTCGGGCCGGGGTACCTGCTGGCGCGGCTCGGCCTGATCGAGGACCGGGTACGCGCGCTGGTGGCGCAGCGCCGGGCCGACGACCCGACCGCCGACGACCCGTTCCGTGGCCTGTACGTCAACGACGACCTGGTGGACCGGTTGCTCGCCGGGCACGGCCGGGTCGCGCTGCCGGAACAGCCCGGCCGGGCCGAACTGGAGCAGTCGGCGGATGAGGCCGAGGCCGCCGGTGAGGCGCTGCGGCTGCGCGAACTGGCCCGGGACGCCGGGCTGGCCGAACTGGACACCGAACTGCTGCTGATTGCCCTGTTGCCCGACCTGGACAGCAGGTTCGAGCGGCTGTACGGCTACCTGAACGACGACGTGACCAGGCGCCGGGCGACGGTCGGGATGGCGCTCGAGCTCGCCGGGTGTCCGCCGATGTCATCGGCCGGACGGGGCCGGCTCAGCCCGTCCGGGCCGCTGGTCGACGTGGGGCTGGTGCTGGTCGAGGACCGGGACCGGCCGTTCCTGACCAGGTCGCTGCGGGTGCCCGACCGGGTCGCCGCGCACCTGCTCGGTGACGATCTGCCGGACGCGGCGCTGGCGCCGATGCTCGAAGACGTCGTCGCGTACCCGGCCTCATCGGCCGAGGAGCTCGGCCGGGTGCTGCGGTCCGGCGTACGGCTGGTGCACCTGCGTGAGCAGGAGACGGGCACGGGTACGGCGATCGCCGCGGCCGCACTCAGTAGGGCAGGGCTTGGTGTAGTGGCGCTCGACCTTGGGCTGGTCGCGCGCGACCAGGACCCGGTGGCGCTGGCGACGGTCGCCGGGCGGGAGGCGCTGCTGCGCCGGGCCGGGCTGGTCGCCGGGCCGGTCGAGGCATTGGCCGAGGCTTCGCTGGAGGCGTTGCACCGGTTGAGCCGATGGGACGTGCCGGTCCTCTACGTCGGTACGGCCACCTGGGATCCGCGCTGGGGTCCGCGTACGCCGCTGGCCGTCGACGTACCCGTACTCGGTGCGCATGACCGTGTCGAGCTGTGGCGTGAGCACCTCGGTCCGCACCATCCGACACTTGATCCCGAGGTGCTGGCCGCACATCTCGCGCTCGGACCGAGCCAGGTGTCGCGCGCAGTGCGGGCGGCCGAGGCGTCGGCGCTACTCACCGGTGGGCCGGTGACGCCGGACGACCTGCGGCGCGGCGTCCGGGCGCAGAACGCGGCCGGACTGGCGCGGCTGTCCCGGCGGATCGAGCCCGAGGTGGGCTGGCCGGACCTGGTGCTCGCGCCGCCGGTCGTACAGGCCCTACGCGAACTGTCCGCGCGGGCCCGGCACCGCGACACCGTGCTGACCGACTGGCGGATGCGCCGCGGCGGCGGCCGCGGCCGGGGCGTGACCGCGCTGTTCGCCGGCGACTCGGGCACTGGCAAGACGATGTCGGCCGAGGTGATCGCGGGCGATCTCGGACTCGACTTGTACACGGTCAACCTGGCAACTGTGGTGGACAAGTACGTCGGCGAGACCGAGAAGAACCTGGAGCGGATCTTCACCGAGGCCGGCGGAGTCAACGCGGTGCTGTTCTTCGACGAGGCCGACGCGATCTTCGGCAAGCGCAGCGACGTCCGCGACGCGCACGACCGGTACGCCAACATCGAGAGCGCCTACCTGCTCCAGCGCCTGGAGATCTTCGACGGGCTGGCCGTGCTGGCGACGAACCTGCGTGCCAACATCGACGAGGCGTTCACCCGGCGGCTGGACGCGATCATCGACTTCCCGGCACCGACACCCGAACTACGCGAACGGCTGTGGCACCAGTGCCTGGCACCGCCGCTGCCGCTCGGCGACGACCTCGACCTGGCATTCTGCGCCGAGGCGTTCGAACTGGCCGGCGGCAACATCAGGTCCGCGTCGATCACCGCGGCGTACCTCGCCGCCGAGACCGGCAAGCCGGTGGGTATGCATCAGGTGATCACCGCGGTGGCCCAGGAGTACCGCAAGCTCGGCAGGCTGGTCCTCGAACGCGAGTTCGGCGACTACTACCCGCTGGTCTGATTTGCCCTTCCGGGCAGTACGGGGTGCGCTACGGGCTCTGCCGTCGCGGCGCCGGACGTGCGACGGTGGGACCGTACGCTCCCGTGGAGGATCCGATGCGCGACCACAGTTTCGACGCCGAGGAAGTCGCCCTGCGGCCGAAGTCCGCAAGGCTCGACGAGCACGTCACCGATCAGATGGGCCGCGCGGCCGCGGAAGGACGCAGCGACGTCCTCGGCGGCGCCGGGCTGCTCGGTCTGCAGCGCGCGGTCGGCAACGGCGGAGTGACCTCGATGCTGGAGGAGGAACGCTCGCCGGTGCACGACGTGGTCTCGTCCGGAGGCCGGCCGCTCGACCCCGAGGTCCGCGCCGACATGGAGTCCCGGCTCGGCCACGACTTCGGCGACGTGCGGATCCACGACGACGGCGCGGCGCATTCGTCGGCACAGGCCGTGAACGCGCACGCGTACACCGTAGGCAGCAATGTCGTCTTCCAGCGCGACAAGTACGACCCGTCCTCTCAGGACGGCAAGGTGATGCTCGCGCACGAGCTGACCCACGTCGTCCAGCAGCGCACCGGTCCTGTCGACGGCACCTCGGCACCCGGCGGTATCAAGGTCAGCGACCCGTCGGACCGGTTCGAACGCGACGCAGCGGCCAACGCCGAGCGGGTGATGTCCGGGCCCGCCCCGGCCGCCCCGGCACCCGCTCCCGCGTCGATCCAGCGGCACGCCGCCGACGACTCGTTGCAGCGCGAGGGTGCTCCGGAGGAGGAAGAGGAGCCGGTCCAGGGCGCCTTCGTCCAGCGTGCCGAGGATGAAGAGGAAGTCGAGGAGACGGGCTAGCCCGCTCGACAACGCTGCTGTCACGGCCGAGCACTCGTCGGTATGCACCTGCGCGCCCGGCCGCGCCCCGGGCCTGCGTCACCGCCGGCCCGCCGGCGCCGATCCCTCGGTTGCCTAGCGCAACGATTCTGCGCGGCCACGCTGGGTCTCTCTGAGCGACGTGCTCGAGCCGCACTCGCTGTCCGTCGACCCGTTTGATCGCGACATCAACCTCAACTGCAAGAGCTGAACACTTCCCCTTCAGGCAACACACGCTGCCCTGGCTGGCGTCCGGTCGGCCGTTGGGGGCGCGCGCCCGCGCGACGACGCTGGGAGCACGACTTTCCAGAGGGAGGGCAGCATGCCGACGTACCTGTCACCAGGTGTCTACGTAGAAGAGGTCGACTCGGGCGCACGGCCGCTCGAGGGCGTCGGGACCGCGGTGGCGGCGTTCGTCGGCCTGGCCGAGTCCGGACCGTTCAACCAGCCGACGCTGGTCAGCAACTGGAGCGCCTTCACCGACGCGTTCGGTGGCTTCGTGCCGGGTTCGTACCTGGCCCAGTCCGTGTACGGCTATTTCCTCAACGGCGGGGGCAACTGCTACGTCGTACGGATCGGCCAGGACGGCGCCGACAAGGGTTCGAAACCCAGTGGCCAGCAGCAAGCCGGACCGCAGGCACTGCTCGGACGGATCAAGGTCACCGCGCTGGACGGCGGCACCTCACCGGGCGAGATCAGTGTCGAGGTGGCCGAGCCCGGCGGGGACGATCCGTCCGACGACATGTTCAAGCTGGTGGTCAAGCAGCGCGGTCAGCAGGTCGAGGAGTTCGACCGGGTCACGCTGTCGCGGGGCAAGACCAACGTCGCCACGGTCGTCAACGCGCAGTCGAAGCTGATCAAGATCGAAGAGGTCGCGCGGGCCGCGTTGGAGAAGCCGGCGTACGGCGAGACCGCGCTGGCCGAGCCGCCGGCCGCACCGGCCGTGCCGTCGCCGCGGCTGAACACCGACGACTACGTCGGCGACGTCGCCGAGCGGACCGGGTTCGGTGGCCTCGAGGCCGTCGACGAGATCACCATGCTCTGCGTACCCGACCTGATGAGTGCCTACCAGCAGGGTGCGATCGACCTGGAGACCGTGCAGGCCGTCCAACTCGCGATGATCGCGCACTGCGAACTGATGGGCGACCGGATCGCGATCCTGGACTCGCCGCCCGGGCTGAACGCCCAGCAGGTCAAGGAGTGGCTGGTCGACAAGGCCCGGTACGACTCGGCGTTCGCCGCGCTGTACTACCCGTGGATCAAGACCGCCGACCCATCGACCGGGCAGCTCGGCTTCATCCCGCCGTCCGGCCACATGGCCGGCATCTGGGGCCGCAACGACGACAGCCGTGGCGTACACAAGGCACCGGCCAACGAGGTCATCCGCGGCGCGGTCAGCCTCGAGGTGCAGATCACCAAGAACGAGCACGACCTGCTCAACCCGGTCGGGATCAACTGCCTGCGGTCGTTCCCCGGCCGCGGCAACCGGGTCTGGGGCGCGCGGACGCTGTCGTCCGATCCCGCCTGGCGCTATCTGAACGTGCGCAGGCTGTTCAACTACCTGGAGGAGTCGATCCTCACCGGAACGAACTGGGTCGTGTTCGAGCCCAACGACGAGGCGTTGTGGGCGCGGATCCGGCGTACCATCTCGGCCTTCCTGGTCAACGAGTGGCGCAGCGGCGCACTGTTCGGGCAGACACCGGACGAGGCGTTCTACGTCAAGTGCGACGGCGAGACCAACCCGTCGGAGGGCATCGACGCGGGCCAGGTCGTCTGTGAGATCGGCGTCGCGCCGGTCAAGCCGGCCGAGTTCGTCATCTTCCGGCTGTCGCAGTTCTCCGGTGGCACCAGCCTGGTGTCCGAGTAACCCGATTTCACGCAGAGATTCACCGAGAGAGGTAGCCAGCTATGCCACTAGCTGACCTTGACTCCGGCGTAGGCCACTCCTTCGGCCTGGAGTTCGACGGCATCCAGATCAAGAGCATCACCGAGATCAGCGGCCTGAAGATGGAACAGGACGTGATCGAGCTCAAGGAGAACGGGCCCGACGGCAAGTACGTGATCAAGAAGCTCCCGGGCCGCTGGAAGGCACCGGAGATCACGCTGACCCGAGGCATCTCGACCGACTCCAGCTTCGACAAGTGGATCAAGGACTCACAGTTCGGGAAGATGAGCGACGTCCGCAAGGGCGGCGCGATCATCGTGTACGACTACGAGGGCCAGCCGATCAAGCGGTACAAGCTGACCAACGCCTGGCCGAAGAGCCTTGAGATCGGCGCCATGAAGGCCGGCGACACCTCGGTGCTCACCGAGAAGCTGGTCGTCACCTGCGAACGGCTCGAGGTGGAGTGATGCGCCGCGGGTCCGCCGCCGACACGCTGCCGCGTCCGGCCGAGCCGGCTGCTCAGGCTGCTCAGGCTGCTCAGGTTGCCGGTGGCAACGAGCCTGCGCTGCGCACCGAGTTCCCGTTCGTGCTGCCGCGCGGGTACGTCGACCCGTCCGGCACGGTGCACCGCGACGGCGTGATGCGGCTGGCGACGGCCCGCGACGAACTCGTCCCGCTCCGGGACGACCGGGTCCGCGAGAACTCGGCATACCTGACGGTGGTGTTGCTAGGCCGGGTCATCACCCGGCTCGGCACAGTCACCGAAGTCCATGCCGGGATCGTGGAGGACCTGTTTGCCGCGGACCTGGCCTTCCTGCAGGACCTGTACCGGCGGGTGAACCAGGAGGGTCACACCCGCGCCGGCGTCACCTGCCCGGAGTGCGGGCACTCGTTCGCAGTGGACCTGGCAGGTGGGCGCCTGGGGGAATCGTGACGTACGCGCCCGAGCGGATCTACGAGGAGGTCGCGTACGTCGCCTACCACTTCCACTGGTCGCAGGACGAGATCCTCGACCTGGAGCACCCCGAACGCCGCAAGTACGTCGAGCAGATCGGCCGCCTGAACACACGCGCCATGAACGGCGGGTGACCTCATGCGCTGGCCGTTCGGTCGTTCCTCGCCGAGTCCCGCTCCATCCGGTGATTCCTCTGGTATGCCGTCGGCTCCGTCCGGAGAGTGGCGGCAGATGCCGGCGTTACAGCGGATCAGTGCGGACCTCGGACCGGTGGCGCCGCTCGATCGGTTCGCCGACAGCCTGGCGACTCATCAGGACCCACGCTTCCTCGCGCCCCTGGCGCACGCGCTGACCCCCGAGGCGCCGTTCGGTCAGGTCGCGGGCCTGGCAACGCCCGCTGCCGGTGTCGACCTGCCGCCCGTCCAGCGCTTCGCCCGGCCGCCGTCCGAGGCCTCGATCGCGATCCAGCGATCGGTGTCGGTGATGCCTGCGGCGCCGTCGCGACCCGTCACGCTTCCCCCGATCGACCCCCGCCCTGTCCCGTCCCTGCCCGAGATCCTCGTCCCGCCGACGCCCTCTGAGACGGACATGCCGGCGGACATCGCTGACCTGCCGCGGGTCCAGCGCGCAGCCACCTCGCCCAGCCCGGTACAGCCCAGCGTGGATACTCCGACCCTCGGCCCGTCCAACGCCCCACTGCCGACGATCGACTCGCCCGACGCCGTCGCGGACAAGAGTACGACCGCGAGCACGGCAGACCTCCCAGTTGTCAGCCGGACGATCGCCCAGAACAAGTCACCCGACGCGCCTACCGACACCGCGCCGACCGACACCGCGCCGACCGACACCGCGCCGAGCGTTCCCACGATCGGCGCGCCCGACCAGACAACGCGACCGGCCGGCGGCCGTGCAGGCGGCGCGACGAGCACTCCCACCGACCTGCCGATCGTGAGCCGGTCGATAGCCACCGGCCGGACAGTGAGTTCCGAACCGACCAGGTCGGCGAACCGAGCAGGGAATGTGTCATCGCAGCCCGCACCTTCGCCGGTGTCGTCGCCGCTGCCGGTCGTCTCCCGCTCGGTCCAGACT
>JBKPSJ010000333.1:0-2511 GCA_046765875.1 Actinomycetota bacterium | reverse complement strand
ACACACAACTACCGGCTGGAGACTGTGGATTCACCATGCGTCACCGGTACTGTCGTCCGGGGGTCACGAGGAGGAGGCAGGGTGAGCGGTACGGCATTGCCTCCCGACATGATCGAGATCCGCGGGATCCGGGCCTTCGGGCGGCATGGGGTGTTCGAGCACGAGCGTGCCGACGGCCAGGAATTCGTCGTCGATATCCGGCTGGAACTGGATGTTCGTCTTGCGGCCGCCTCCGACCGGTTGGCTGACACGGTCGACTACGGCAGGATCGCAGCAGAGGTTCATGCGGCGGTCGAAGCAGACCCCGTCGACCTGATAGAGACCCTTGCGGAACGCATCGCGGCCCGCTGCCTCGCCGACCGGCGGGTGACGGGGGCGGCGGTGAGTGTGCATAAACCATCGGCGCCGATCACCGTCCCGTTCGACGACGTCGTGTTGACCGTCTACCGCCAGAACACCGCAGCTGAATCCGGAGAGGCCCTGTGACCGAGACCCCAAGCCCTTATGTCATCGACGCAGACACCCTCAGTGGCGGTCTGAAGCCGATCCGCCAGATCATCCTCTCGCTCGGCAGCAACCTGGGCGAGCGGGAGGCGAACCTGCAGGGAGGCGTGGACGCGCTGCAGGACACCCCAGACGTCAAGGTCGTCAGCGTCTCCCCGGTGTACGCCACCGCCCCGGTCGACGCTCCGGACGACTCCGACGAGTTCCTCAACATCGTGCTGCTGGCCGACACCACGCTGTCGGTCAAGACACTGCTCGAGCGGTGTCACGCGGTCGAGGACGCCTTCGGCCGGACCCGCAGCGAGCCTGGTGCGCCGCGGACCCTCGACGTCGACCTGATCACCTATGGCAACAAGACGATCGAGGCCGAGGACCTGATCGTGCCGCACCCCCGCGCGCACGAGCGGGCGTTCGTACTGGCGCCATGGCTGGACATCGAGCCGGAAGCCGAACTGGTCGGCCACGGCCGGGTCGCGGACCTGCTCGAGGTGGTCGGCACCTCCGGGATCAAGCGGCTCGACGACGTCGCCATCGAGCTCCAGTAGTGCATTCGGTTCTGCGTACGCCGCCGGCGCCGACAGGTGGGTCGCCGGCAGGACAGATTCTCGAGCAGCGTGTGGTGACCAGGTAGTGGTGTCAGGACAGGATCAGGACGGCCGCCGGGCCGGACCGGGCGGACCGGATGAGCCGCAGCCAGGACGGGTCCGGCCGATCCGGCGTGGGCTACTGGTCGGGCTCGGGTTGCTCGGCGCCGCCATCGGCTGGACGACGGTGACCGCGATCGAGCACAACGGCGGTGTCGCGCCGACCGTGTCATGGCTCACCCCAGTGGCCTGGGGCTTCCTCGCCGCACTGCTCTTCATTGCCGCACGCAACACTCACCAGCGGATCCAGGTACGCCACGAGCGGATCGAGCCGCAGCGGGCCGTGTTCCTGCTGCTGATCGCGAAGGCGAGCGCTTTTGTCGGCGCGTTGTGTACGGGCGTGTACGCAGGGTTCGCGTTGAGGTTCATCGACGCGTTCGACTCATCGGGCCCGAGGAACCGGACCATAATCGCTGGGTTATCAGCGGTGCTGGCGGTCCTGGTCGTGACGGCCGGATTGCTGCTGGAGCGTGCGTGTCGTGTCCCGAAGAAGCCCGACGAAACACAATAGGGTTTTCAGCCATGGGGCAAAGGGGTAGTCGCCGACGCGCCAGGGCCACCATTCTCGCCGTCGCATACGTTCTCTCGCTCGCCGTCCTCGCCGGCGTGGGCTTGTTCGTGTTCTCTTCCGACCCTCGGGTACTGCGGGGGCTGGCCGTCGCGGCGGCGCTCCTCGGTGTCGCGACCATGCTGATGGTCCGCCACCAGCTGCTGGTCGAGAGGGCCGCGCATGGCGAGCAGCGCGCCCGGCTGGCGCAGGAGTACAGCCGCCTGACCAACGTCCGCGTCGTCGAGAACGCCGAGGTGCTCGAGACCCTGCACCGCCGGCTGGACGAGATCGAGTCCGAAGTGGCCACCGTGGTCGCGGCCGGCGATCGGCACTCCACCGCCGATGCCCCGACCGTCATCTCCCTGGCCCTCCGCGCCGAAGCCGGCTGACCCCCCGCGCACCTTTGGCGTTCATTGGACCCTTCTGGTCACCTGTGGACAATCGCCGACGGTGACCGGGCGTCGCGCCGCATCATGCTGCGATGTTCGAACCGCTGCCGCTCGACACCGTGCCGATCATGGCCGGCCGGCCGTTCACCCGTACCGAAGCACTTGCCGAAGGCATCGACGCCGTGGCGGTCCGGACCTTGGTCCGCCGCGGTCAGATCCGTCGGGTCGTCCAGGGCGTGTACGTCGACAGCGGGGTCCCCGATTCACTCGAACTCCGGGCCGAGGCGCTGGCGAGGGTGCTCCCGGACGACTCGGTAATCTGCCGACAACCCGCGGCCTGGCTGTATGGCGTGGATGTCACTGCACTGTCGGACCGCAACGAGTTGCCCCGTCTCGAGTTCGTCCGGCCCAGCAAGTCACGTGC
>JBKPSJ010000332.1:0-9389 GCA_046765875.1 Actinomycetota bacterium | reverse complement strand
CCCTCGATGAGCATCCCGAGGCCCACCGAGAGCTCCCAGGATGCGATGGGGAGGGTGGCGATTGACCACAGTGCGGACAGTTGCGTGTGGTGGCCGAAGAAGGTCGCAAGGGTTGCTGCCGGCAGGAGCGGGACGCCGATCAGGCCGACGGTGGGGATGATGCGGGGCACCAGCCGGGAACGGTAGAGCAGGCGGCCGCGACAGGCCTGACAGTGGATTCGGCCAGCCGGTGGCGCGTGAGGCAGTCCAGTTGGTGTGGGGGATCCAACGTGTAAGACGTGGTTCGGGTTCGTGCCCGCTCGGCAGCCCTGACCATGTTGACGTGTCCGCGGCGGCGGATCGGTGCACGCTTACTTGGTGATCGCTCGCGAGACTTCGGCGAACTCTCCGGCGCGCTGGTGGATATCGGCGGCGGCCGCGACTCGTCTACCCCCTACCTCCCGGCTCCAGGCCGACCATGTCGGCGCTCATCCGCCATAGCCTTGCCGCCGTGGCCTCGTCGTAGCTGCGCTGGGCCGACCGCCGCGGCTGGCAGCTGGCGAAGTAGCGGCCCGTGACGCCGTCGAGTTCGGGAGCGGATGCGACGTGGATCGATGTTGCGGCACCCTGGGCCGCGGTCTTCATGAAGGGTCGCAGCAACGGCACCAGCAGCCGCTGTGTCCTGGCGGGGTCTTCTGCTCCGAACGCCGTGCTGACGACACCGGGATGCACGGCGTTGGCTGTGAGCGTGGCCGGTCGCAGTCTTCTGGCCAGTTCGTAGCTGAACAGGATGTTGGCGAGCTTGGACTGGTTGTAGGCGCGGGCACCGGAGTAGGAACGCTCACTTTGGAGGTCGTCGAAGTCGATGCGGCCTTGGGCATGGGCGTGGGAGGAGACTGTGACCACGCGTGCGTGGCCGGTCTGCTCGAGCCGGGTGAGGAGAAGGTTGGTGAGCAGGAACGGGGCGAGGTGGTTGACGGCGAGGGTCCGCTCGAGTCCGTCGGTGGTGACGTGGCGGGTGTTCCAGTATCCGCCGACGTTGTTGACCAGGACGTCGATGCGGGGAAGGTGGTCTAGCGCCTCGGCGGCCAGTCGACGCACCTGCGACTGGGTGGACAAGTCCGTGACGAAGACGTCGACCGTCGCGCCGGTGGCGGAGCGGATTTCCGTGGCCGCCTGCTGCGCGCGTGCGGCGTCCCTGCCGGTGATCGCAACGTTCGCGCCCATCGTTGCCAGTCCCAGGGCGGTGGCCCTGCCTATCCCGCCGGTGCCGCCGGTGATCAGCACCGTCCTACCGGTCATCGGTGTCATCGGTGTCATTGGTCAGCGCTGCTCATTGTTCGGGTCGGGGTCACTGGTGATGGGTCGTAGGCCGCCGGCGTGAACCCCTTGATCAGGAGCCAGATCGCGAGCGTGACCTCAAAGATGCCGCCGGGGATGAGGAGTGTCAGGCTGATGGGGGCACCGAAGATCTCGGCGGCGGCTCCGGCCATGTGGAGCAGGTAGCCGATCAGGCCCCAGCCCGCCAGCCACGTGGGGACCAGCGCGGTGCGGAGCAGCAGCGCACACAGGAAGAGGGCTCCGTGAGCGAGCGAGAGTTGGCCGATCTGGTGGGCGGTCTCGTTCGCGTCGACCGCGAGCGACCCGAGTGCCTGGGCGGTGTCCGGGGCCAGTTGTCCGCTGGCGGCATGGTCGGCGAGCGGGATGATCATCAGCAGCGCGATCACCCCGACGCTCATCATCGCCATTTCGAAGATCATCGTGACCAGGTAGGTCACTGCCGTGCGGTGGCTGTGGCGTTCCAGGACCGGGAAGAACAAGACGGCCTTGCCGATGTCGACCGCGGTGGTCGCGATCATCAGGAACGCCCCGAGGGCCAGGGTGGTCTGTTGCGCGCCGACGTCGGCGAGGAAGTCGGGGCCGTCGACGACGGAGTTCACCAGGATCGAACCGGCGCCGTAGATGAGGAACCCGGCCAGGAACAGGGCTCCGATCAGCCGGGACGTCCACATCCGGGAACCGGTCCGCCGGTATCTGGCTTCGGTCGGTACGACGCCGCAGCCGCGGTCGCCCGAGATCGGTGGTGTTGCGGTCGTGGTCATGTGTCGTGCCTCTGTCTGTGGAGATCGAAGCTGGAGATCGAAGCTGGAGATCGAAGCTGGAGATCGAAGCTGGAGATCGAAGCTGGAGATCGAGCTGAGGATGGGAGGGCCGACGGCGCCCGGATTGGTGCTCAGATGGTGATGACGGACTTGCCCCGGACCTGTCCGGACGCGAGGTGGCGCATGGCGTCGGGGACCCGGTCCAGCGGGTAGGTCCGGTCGATGCTCGGCGTCACCTGGCCGGCCTCGATGAGCTCGGTGAGCCGCTCGAGGTCGCCGGCCCGCACCTTGGCGACGAACCAGGCCAGCCGCTGGCCCCCGGGCCCCGATCCGATAAGCACACCAGTTGTCTCAGAGTCTCGGTCGCTCAGTCGGCCAGCCACAGGTCGGGTGGGGCGATGTGTGAGGCTGGCAGGTACTTGGTGACCTCGGCGCCGGCGTGTTCGTACTGGACGAGGCCGGTCCAGCCGGTTGGGCCGTTGTGTTTGGCGATCAGCCAGCCGCGCCGCCACACGGTGTCGACCAGGACGATGACGTGTCCCGGTGGGAGTTCGCGCAGCACCCAGGCGTCGTGTTCGCGCTGCGTGGGCCGGCCGCGGACGGGTTGGGTCATGGTGTGACCTGGCGGCGTAGCCGGATTTCGTCGCGGATGGCGGGTGGAACCGGTAGCCGGTGCCGCTCCAGCGCGCCCGCACAGGCCCGTAGTGCGGTGACCAGCCGCATCGAGTCGAGCTTGGACTGGGTGTGGTCGGGAGGCCGGGAACACCGTGCTTGTTGGTTGGCGGCGCGGGCTGCGTCGAGCTCGGCGAACAGCGCGGCGAGGTCGTGATCGACAGCTGATCGGTGGTAGGCGCCGGGTGGTGGACAGGGTCGGGTGTTCACGGACATCGCCTCAATCGGCCCGGCGGTGCGCGGCACTCCGCGCAGGGTGGCAGGGGTGGTAGGGTGCCGTCGTTCCGGGCACTCTCACGATACCCGCGTCGCGAACCGCGGTCGGGTTGTCGCTACACGGCTGTGGTTTACCTGGGCTGGTCGCAAGCAGATGGTCGTGGTGTGCGACCACGACTCCAGGGTGTTGGCCCGCAAGACCTTCCGGTGCCGCGCCTGGGATCTGGGGGTCGCGTTGGACTGGGCCGCACAGCGCGCCGCCGCGGAGGGCTGGGCGGGGTCACGGTGTCGTGTGAGCCGACCGGGCACCGGTGGCGAGTCCTCGGGCAGCTCGCCGCCGACCGCGGCATGCCGTTGGTGTGTGTGCAGCCGATGCAGACCTCGTGGGCCCGCCGCAGTGAGGACCTGACTTTCGACAAGACCGATGACAAGGACGCGGTGCTGATCGCGCGGCTGACCGCGTAGCTGCGCTGCTATGTTCCCGAGCCGGTCGAGGAGATCTGGGGTCGGCTGCGGCATCTGGGAGTCCGCCGGGAGCGGTTGATCGGCGAGGCGGTCTCGCAGGTCCAGCAGATGCGAGACCTGCTGGAGTGTGTGTGGCCCGCCGCGTTGGAGACCGCGAACTATCCGTTCCGGTCCCGCACTTGGGCGGCCGCGATGTGGGTCATCCTGGACCGCGACATGGACCGCGACTGCGGCGATTTCACCCGCACCCGCGCCTCGGCCTGGCTCGGTTCGAGACCGCGGTGCGCCGCGAGATCACCAAGCGGGGCGGGCAGAAACCCTGCCTGCGGATCGTGCGGAAGCTGTTCGCGGCGCTCACCGACCCGACCGGCGTGATCGCCCACCGACACGGCGCCCTCGAACGGGTCCAGCTGCTGCTGGCCGACTGGGCCGACAACCAGCGCAAGCTGGCCGACACCGAGACCCGGATGGTCGCCGTGCTCGACCAGCTCGAGCTGACCGCGCTGGTCACCTCGATCTCGGGCATCTCCGCGGTCGGCGCCGCCGCGATCCTGGCCGAGGCCGGCGACCCGCGACGATTCACCACCGCGCGGGCAATGGTCAAGCACGCCGGCCTCGCCCCCCGAGAGAAGCTATCCGAGGAGCTCGTCGAGAAGCGTCACAGCCTGGTCCAGCGGATGTACCAAGCGGGGATCCGGTTGGTCGGCGGTGCCGACGCCGGGATCGGGCCCAACAAGGCCCACGGGCTGTACGCCGAATCGGTAATCGAACTCGCCGCGGCGACCGGTGTCGTCGACTCGCTGGCCGCGTCCACCAGCACCGCCGCGCAGGTGTGCGGAGTGGGCGAGCGCAAGGGACGACTCGTCACCGGCTACGACGCGGACCTGCTGGTGGTCGCCGGTGACCTGGCCCGGGACCTGATCGGGCTGCGGCAGGTCCGCCAGGTCGTGCTCCGCGGCCAGCCGGTCGGCTGATCAGAGCTGCGCGGAGAGGTACTCACAACAGGCGGAGCATGATCGCTTCCGCCGGCTTGTCAACGAGCTGCAGTATCTTCTGGCCGCACTTGCGGCCGCGCTTGATCTGGACCAGCAATGCGGTGACCTTGCGCTCCGCGCGCCGAAACGGTAGGTCGCCCCGGCGGCAACGTCTTCGCACCCGTCCTGCCCGGCTGTGCGAGGAAACCTGACGTCGGGCACCGCGCATGCCCAAGATCAGCTTGAGCCGAGTCAGGTGTGACGGGTCCCGGCTGGAAGGTGCTTGACGCTTTGCTGCCGCGACCCTCGGCGGCGTGGGGTGCGCCGCCTCAGACGGCCGGCAGTGGGATCGCGGGGCATTCGAATTGCTTGACGACCCCTGCGTCCACGGCGCTGCCGGCAGCCAGGGTGGCGGCGATTTCCTCGGCGGAGTCAAGGACGCCGTTGTGGTTGGTGTCGCCGTCGGTCAGCGCCGCGGTGTAGCCGTCGGGGAACTGCAGCGCGTGCACCTGCCACCGGCCGCCGTTGTAGTCGGTGTCGCCGGGCGCGGCCTCGGCGACGTTGAGCTGGCTGCCACCGAAGTCGTAGATCACGTCCCACGCTGTGCTCGGCGCACCGGTGTTCGACAGGTCGGTGGGAGTGCCAACGGTCCGATAAAGCTGTCCGTCGACATAGAAGGCAGGCCCACCGACCCCAGCCGCCGCGGGTACCGCGGTAGCCGAGATTAGGCCGACGGTAGCGATGGCCGCCGCTGCGAGGCCACGGACGGAACGCATACGCAAGACAGGCATCATCTTCCTCCTGGATGGGTGCCGGACGCCGTGCACGCCCGCACGCCTCCATCGAATCCCGAAACCGGCCCCAGCGACCCTTACGGAGCGATGACGGCGCGGGCATGACGCTTCTGGCCTGCCTGATCGGGAACCGATGGCCGATCGCGGCCATCGTCAACGAAGACACACGCATCGGCGGCCCCGTTGGCTGGCCGGCAGTCAGGTCACCGGAACTTGGCCTCACCCAAGGGTGTTGTTTAGGCCGTACCCCTCGGTCCGATCTCGCGGATTGCGGCTACTGATTCCATTGACCCCGGGCCGGGCCTGGGCCTGGGCCTGATGAGTGCATCGGATGGCCGTGCGGCCGCACGCAGCGACGCGGTCGAGGTCTCGGCAGCGCTACGGGCCGCCGCCGACGATGGCGGCCGAGGATGCGCGCTTGCGGGCGTCGCGCGGGTGGCCGGCCGACTGGTCGACAGGAGCGACCGCGCGCCTGTTTACTGGGTCGGTGCCAGCGGGCTCGGCTCGAAGAGTTGCCGCGGCGCTGGCGGCCGTGGCCCTGCTGAGTTGCGTCAGCCTCTTGCTCTTCTTCAGCGTGGGTGGACCTTTCGGCACACTGAATGACGCCGGCAACGGGTTCCTCGCCGTGCTCTGCGCGACCCTCGCGCCGGTTCTCCACCGACCTGGCAGGGTGGCGACCACGGCGCTGGCCGTCATGGGAGCAGCCGCGGCCGGTGTCGGCTCGTATCTGGTCATGACCGATACGACCGGATACTTCCTTGCCGGCCTCGTGTCCGCCTTCGGATTCGCCCTGATCGGTCTGTGGCTCGTGGTGGTCGCGCTGTCCGGGGATGTGCCGGCCCGCGCCTTGGGGCAGGCGGCCGGCGCGGTGATGGCGCTCGGGCTCGTCAACCTTCCAGGGATCCTGCGAGGGCTGGATGACCAGGACTCGGCGCCCACCTGGCTACTGGCCGCAGGAGTGTGCTGGGCTGGCACCTACCTCCTGTTGCCGCTATGGGCATTCCGTTTCGCGCGCACGTCCACCGCGCTCTACCGGCCCACGAAGCCCCCCACGAACTGACGCGCAGGGGACCAGGCCGACGAGGTCGAGGTGGCATCGGCTGCGCCAAGTTCGCGAACAAGCCTCGACATCCACGGCCGTGGCCAACGACCTGAGCCGGACACGCGCCCCAAGGCCCGTGGTGCGGTTCGTGGTGCGAGATGGAGACAATCGGTGGGGAGCATGGGGCCTGGTGCGCCGATCCGCGTTGCTATTGGTGCTGGTAGAGGCCCTATGAGGCGGTGAAGTTCCTACTCGTAATGAGAAGGTCGCCTGTTCGAACTCGACAGGACTTACACCACCCGATGGGACGCAACCGTGGCGACTGGCGCGACCCGAGGTCATTGAAGCGAGCCCGGACTCAGCGGTTGCCGGCGCTGCCAGACGCCTGCGGCCGAGGGCGGTCCGACCATGACCAGTTTGCGACACTGTGACTGGTGTCGACGGTGACGCACTGTGGCGGACGAGACCGGCACCAGCCGCCGGCAAACGACGCCCATACCGTACCGTTGAGCCCGGGTTGAACGGATCCTGCTCGCCGAAGCCACGGCCTACTCGCGCTGCAAGCAGCGCGACCGACAGGCACCCAGTTTGCTACCCATCGCACCGCCTGGACTTCGACGCAGGCGGCGGGCAGTTCGGTTGACGGACCGCGTTGACGCCGTGTAGTGGTCGGCGGCCTCAGGTAATGTCACTACACGGGGTTTGAAACGGCGAGGAGGTGCCCATGGTTCTGCGCGTGGACGTGTCTCCGCAGATGCTGCGCTGGGCAGTCGAGCGGTCTCGCCGTCCCGAGGAAGAGATTCTGAAGGCAGTGCCTCAGCTGCCCGCATGGGAGAGCGGCGAGGCGAAGCCGACGATCAAGCAACTCGAAAAACTGGCTCGCGTGACGTACACGTCGGTTGGCTACCTCCTGATGGAGGACCCGCCCGGCGAGGGTCTGCCAGTCCCTGACTTCCGCACGATCCGCGATACCGGGATCAGCGAACCGAGCCCCAACTTGCTCGACACGATCTACCTCTGTGAGCAGCGTCAGGAGTGGTATCAACAGTTCGCCACACGCCATGAACTAGATCCTGTGGCCTTCGTTGGCAGTGTTGCCGTTGGCGATGATGTGGTGAGAGTCGCCCAGCAGATGCGAGACGTCTTGGGATTCACCGTTGAGGCTCGTAGCAAGTACAGCAGCTGGTCCCAGGCTCTCCGAGACCTCATCGACCTGAGCGAGGACGCCGGAGTGATGGTCATGGTCAGCGGCATCGTCGGCAGCAATACGCACCGGGTGCTCGACCCGAAGGAATTTCGCGGATTCGCCCTTGTCGATCGGCAGGCTCCGCTGATCTTCATCAATGCTGCCGATACGAAGGCAGGGCAGATCTTCACCCTTGCACACGAATTGGTGCACGTGTGGGCGGGCCTATCGGGGGTCGACAAGCCGGAGTTGGAGAGCGTGCCAACTGGCGTCGAGGCGGGGCTGCAGGGTGCTGTCGGTGATCCAGTTTCGGTCGAGCGGTGGTGCAATCAGGTCGCCGCGGAGTTCCTGTTGCCGCTCGCGAGCGTTCCCCGAGAGCTCGACGGACCGACCCTAACCGACGACCTTGAACGACTAGCCAGGACATTCAAAGTCAGCACGCTTGTCGTGCTGCGGAGGCTGTTCGACGCGGATCACTTCAGTTGGGAAGACTTCCGCGCAGCATACGTCGATGAGTTGGCTCGGGTGATCGACCTCGCGGCGAAAGGTGGCGACGGAGGAAATTTCTACTACACCCAGCCTCTCAGGGTTAGCAGACGATTCGCGCGTGCACTGATTGCTGACACACTCGAGGGTCGGACCCTGCATCGAGACGCATTCCATCTTCTTGGCGTGCGCAAGCCAGAAACGTTCCGGACATTCGGCGAGGAGCTTGGTGTCGCCTGATGTACTTGCTCGACGCCAATGTCTTCATCACCGCGAAGAATGCCCATTATGGTATGGATTTCGTGCCCGCCTTCTGGGAGTGGCTGCAGCAGGCACACGACGACGGACTCGTCTTCTCAGTCGAGGCGGTCAGGGACGAGTTGGTCGGCGGGGCCGATGAGCTGGCCCGCTGGGTCCAGTCGTTGCCGGCGACCTTCTTCAAGGCAGTCGACGAGGCCGCACTCACCGAGTTGAGGAAGCTCGCGTCCTGGGCGAGTGGCCATGACCAGTGCACGGACGCGGCGAAGGCCGAATTCCTCAACAGTGCCGACTACTTCCTGGTTGGACAGGCTAAAGCTCTCGGTTACATCGTCGTAACCCACGAGAGGCCCGCACCAGACGCCAAGAAGCGGATCCGCATACCCGAGGCGTGCAACCCTGTCGGCGCGACCTACCAACTTCCATGGACGATGCTGCGCGACCAGGAAGCTCGGTTCGTCCTCTGATGGCGCTGGCACGGAATCCCGAGGCGCGGGGCGTACACAACAGATGGGCGGCGCCGCGGCGGTGAGCACCGCGGCCCCACCAGTGGTCGATGGATGGACGTCGAAACCTACGCCGGCATCGGGCTGACATGCTCGTGGTCATGAAACCGTTCGTGGTCGTGATCGCCAGTCAGCTGCTGTTCACCGCTGGTGACCTGCTCGCCCGGCTGAAGATGCGCCAGCACGGCTTCGACGCCGACGCGTTTATGTCGTGGTGGTTCGCGGCCTACATGTTCGTACGCATGCTGGCCACGTTCGGTCAGCTGTGGGTGCTGTCCAAGCTCGTGCTCGGCCAGACGCTGCCGCTGTTCGCTGCGGCGTCGGTCGTGCTGTCGATGCTGCTCAGCGTGACTGTGCTCAACGAAGGCTTGACCACGAAGACAGTTGTTGGCGGCGGCTTGGCTGTGGCCGCACTCGTGGCCCTGACGCTCCCGTCGTGACTCAACACGACCGCCACGCGCGGCGAGCCTGGTTGCTTGAGGCAACAAGTTTGGCACCGACTCTGGCACCGAAGAGATGCCAGAACATGGCGGAAATGACGGCGATGACAGCCGCTGCGCCAGTCTCGTACGCTCATGACAGGCGTGCTTGTGTGGAGCAGCCATCTTTTAATCCGCGGGTTGTGGGTTCGAGTCCCACGGGGCCCACCGCTGTGACCTGCGGATCTGCCTGGCGACTGCCGTCGCTGACAGCCTCCGCAGGTGGGTTT
>JBKPSJ010000331.1:0-3584 GCA_046765875.1 Actinomycetota bacterium | reverse complement strand
AGCCGGCCTTCCCGGCCCGCAGCCGGATCCCGGCCAGCACCGGCGCGCCCTGCTCGGTGCTGAGCGTGGTGGCCAACGGCGACAGGCCGCGCCGCAGCACCTGCTTGCCGGCGATCTTGGTGTGTCCGAAGCTGG
Source organism: Actinomycetota bacterium (assembly GCA_046765875.1). Taxonomy (GTDB): domain Bacteria; phylum Actinomycetota; class Actinomycetes; order Propionibacteriales; family Kribbellaceae; genus DASRHY01. Next base: position 3,449 of record JBKPSJ010000331.1, on the reverse strand, counting down.
CGCCCTGCTTGGTGTGCCCGTAGACCGGGCGCAGCAGCGAATCGATGTCGATGAACGCCCGCTGGTCGATCCCGGGCAGCAGATCGGTCCGATGGACCAGGTTGACCAGGTGTGCCCGCGCCGCCGACGCCAACTGCAGGCTGTGCCCGTGGGTGAACTCGCGCAGGAACTGACCAAGCGTGGCCGGGGCGTACACCTCGGCGAACAGCCGCCGCATCCCACCGGAGCGGACCACGTCCAGATCGTCGATGCTGTCCGCGCCGGCGGCCATCCCCGCGACAATCGAGGTGATCTTGCCCGCCGGGTTCGCCCCCGCCGACCTCACCCGGGTCACCTCGATCGCAACCTTGCCGGCGACCAACTCCGACAGGCCGGCCTGCTCGGCCAGTGCCATCACCGGCACCATCCCGGCATGCGACACAAGGTTCTCATCGTCGAACAGTGGCTGCGCTCGCGACCAGCCATCGGGTAACTTCACCGGTAGTGCCTTCTTGGATCGCGTGAATCAGGATCTAGACACCCCGGATTCTCTTGATCCAGAAGGCACTTCCACGTTCAACGCGCCGCACGTCGCGCTATCGGTCCACGGATCGAGGCTAAGTACCCGCCGGCCCCCGATGCCCAAGCGGTGGCGGTCGTGCGCCTTGCCCGGACACTCACCCGGTACCATCCCCGCGACCGCGTCTTTGGGTTGGCCGCCGAACCGCAGCCAGTTGCAGCACTCCGGCGAGCACGGCAGCCAGCGCACATGGTGGTGCAGGGTGGCCATGTGCCGCAGTTGTGGCCCGGTCAGCTGATCGGGGTTGCCGAGGTCTCGTTGATGTCCTTGACCAGGTACTTGGTCAGATAGCCGATGGCCTTGCCCACCCGGTCGCGCTTGCCGTCGCCGGCGTCGTTGCCGATGCCTTGGTAGTCGAGCTGGTCGCCGAGCTGCAGCACGTGCGCCGGGGTCGCGGCCGGGTCGGCTCCGATGTCGTCGAGGGCCTTGTCCCAGGTCGGCAGCAAGACGCCCTGGTGCGGTCGATGTACCGCCCGACGCGCTGATCCCAGGTCGGCAGGTTGCCGCCGGTATAGACCGGGCGGTCGCACGGTGTCGCGGCAGTGGACCGGCAAGACCCTGTCCGAGCACCGCGCCGACCGCGCCGCTGTTGTGCGCGCCATGCTCGCCGAAGCAGGCATCGAGCCACCCGACGCCGACCGCTGTTCGGCAACTGCCACCGACGACGATGGGCAACCGCGGTTCGTGTGGTCACCGGTCACACCGGGGGACGAGGACGTGCCCACCTACCGGCGCGTGATCGCCTGCTGCATCGCCGAGGCGATCCGCTGGCGCACCGAGTACGAACGCGCGAAACAACTCGCCCAGGATCACTCCGACACCCGTTCGGCAACTGACATCGATCCCACCAACTCGGCGGCATGACAACGGAGTGGACACGGACATGAACGACATGACGCTGATGACGATCGAGGAAGTCGCCGAGCATCTTCGCGTTCCGGTGCTGACCGTTCGGTGGCTGCGGCAGGAGGGGCGTTTTGTGCCTGCCATCAAGGTCGGTCGTCGGCTCGTGTGGGACGCACGTGATGTGGCGGCTTGGGTGGAGTCGCAGCGCGAGGCGGCGGCCTGATGGGCATCCAGCGGCGCGTGACCAGCTCGGGCGAGGTGCGGTACAAGGCACGCATCAAGTCGCACGGTCGAGAGGTGGCGTCGCGGACCTTCGATCGCAGGGCCGATGCCGTCGCCTGGGAGCAGGAGCAGACTCGCAAGCTCCGCCTCGGTGAGTGGATCGATCCGAAGCGGGGTCGCGTTCCCCTTTCGAGCGTGGCGGCGAGCTGGTTGCAGTCGCGCAGTTCGTTGAAACGCAGAGCGCGGGAGGCCGACGAGGCAGACTGGCGGCTGCACATCGAGCCTCGGTTCGGCAACCTGCCGCTGGTGTCCATCACTTCGGCTGAGGTCGCGAGCTGGGTCGGTGGGCTGATCGCGAGCGGCCGCCGGCCGTCCAGCGTCACGCGCTACCTCAACACCTTGCGGTCCATCCTGGCGTACGCGATCGCTGATAGCCGGATCACGGTGAACGTGGCGGCGGCTGTGAAACCGCCAAGCGGCGGGCAGGCGAAACGCGAGGGAGTCCACCTGACCGTTGCTCAGCTCAACGATCTCGCGTCGGCGTGCAGGGGCGGCTATGCCGAGCTGGTCCTGGTGCTCGGACTCGGCGGTCTGCGCTGGGGTGAGCTGGCCGGTCTACGGGTGGACGACCGGGTGTCCGTGCCCGGCCCTGGGCTGCGGCTTCAGCGAGCGGTCCTCGCCAGCGGCGGCAACGGTGAGCTGTTCGTGGACACGCTGAAGAACAAGCGGGCTCGGACCGTGCCCCTGGTCGCCGCGCTCGTGCCGATCGTCGACCGGTGGGCTGCGGGCAAGAGCAACGAGGACCGGCTGTTCGCGGCTCCGCGTGGCGGCCCGCTCAATGAGGGGAACTGGAAGCGCTCGGTCGGCTGGTCGGCCGCGATCAAGACCATCGGCTCGCCCGGGCTGCGTGTGCATGATCTGCGGCACACAGCAGCGTCGGTGTGGCTGGGTGCGGGGGCCGATCCCAAGGTGGTTCAACGGGTGCTCGGGCACGCGTCGGCGGCGATGACGATGGACCTGTACGGGCACCTGATCGACGAGAACCTATGGGACGCGGCCAGGAGGCTCGGGGGCCTCTCGGGGGCCTCCGACGAGGCTGGGGCCGGAATCACAAAAAGCCCAGATGAGGAACGTGGCTCCTGACCTGGCGTTTTGGGTGGAGCCGCCTGTCGGAATCGAACCGACGACCTTCTCATTACGAGTAGGAACTTCACCGCCTCATACGGCCCCTACCAGCACCAATGGCCACACGGGTCGTCGCACCACGCCCCATCGTCCCCACCGATTGCCTCCATCTCGCACCACGAACCGCACCATGAGCCGCGGAACGGCGTGGCCGCCTTAGGCCGACGACCGCGGCAGTCGAAGCGTGCAGATGGGATGGCCTCCCGACCTGGCGCAACTTGCAGCTCCGCACGCCCGGCCCCGGGCGACTGACCGCAACGTCACTGACGGATTTGTGGAGACATCTGGGGTTGTTTGGGCGGAGACTGCTGGTGTGGGCGGGGGTCCAGGAGCACCGCTGCCGGGCATCGCGGGCCGTGTCGAGGAGGGGAGAGTCCTCGAGACCGCGATCAGCGGCGCGGCCGAACGACAGCCGTGCGCGGTGTTCGTGCACGGTGAGGCCGGCGTGGGCAAGACGCGGCTGGTGCGTGCCGTCTGCGACCAGGCGGCGGTGAACGGCGTGGCGGTGCTGTGGGGGCGCTGTGTGCATTTCGGCGCGGTTGATGCGCCCTATGTCGCGCTGATCGGCGCGTTGGAGGGTTGGCTGGCGTCGGCCGAGGGCGCCGTCCGGTCGACTGTGCTGGCTGCGGTGCCTGCG
>JBKPSJ010000330.1:0-3737 GCA_046765875.1 Actinomycetota bacterium | reverse complement strand
TTGGAAGGGCTATGAGTGTCGACGATCCGCAAATCTGCACGCATGCTTTCGGTCGCTCTGTGTTCGAGTTCCCACAGGTCGAGCGTGTTAGCCAGGACGCGCTCGCCATCGTCGTACTTCACTTGTCGTAGCAACGTTGCGATCGCGTGCAGCGGTTCGGTGACCGACTTCGGAGCGGCCAATGCCAGGCGAGATTCAAGGGCTAGAGACTGGTCGATCGCTGCGTTGACATGGCCAACATCGACGACACGGACGGTGCTGCTCTCAGTGTCGTCCCCAGCGGGGCGAACGGCATCGTATGCGCTATTCACGGCGGTCAAGCACTCGCTGTAGAGCTCGCGTCGGACTTCGATTTGTCTCAGGTGGTCCTCTCGCGCGAACTGCGCACGACGCTCCTCGCGGCGGGAACTCGATTCCCGCATCTGCGAGACGAGTGTGCCAACGATGCCGAGCGCACCACCGACCGCCGCACCGGCAACGCCCGCCCACTCTGGACCGATCGCCATAGTCAAATACTCCCGCGCTTCGCAGCAGGGACTTCGCTGGCTCGCCGCAGACGACGCACGTCCAGCAGTGTTAATCCCAAAGCCGGGGGTTGTACCCGCAACCTATGGATTAAAGGACTGGAGCCGTGGGGCGACCGCAACATCGGTAGCCCATTTTTGTTGCAGTTCAGCGTATTGGCACCGCCGCGAACAACTGCGTTCGACCTGGTTTCATGTCACGTCTCATGTCACGCCGCGTCGGTTACTTCCCGCCGCGCCGGCCCGATTCCTGGCTTACGGCGCGTGGGTCATCAGGGTGGGGGTGCTAACGCAGTGGACGGGGCTGTCGGGCGGCTTTGCAGGGGCCTCACGATCGACTTCGAAGTCCGCGTCTCCCACACCCTGGCCGGCGTGGTCGCGTCTACAGGCGCTCTGAGGCATCCGCCGAAACCAAGTGTGGACTGGTTGGCAGGCCAGGAGCCGGCGCTGAGCGAGCTGTGGGCATGCTGCGGAGTGACTCACCGATCGTCAGTCAAGTCAGGTCGAGGTGCCGGACGACGCCGCGATGGATGGTCCATTCCGCGGCTCATCCGTTGACCTCGAGGCGAGCTCGCAACCGCCTGTCGAGAAATACCCGACTTGGCTCAGGCTAGTGCGCACGCCGGGGTCAGGTGATGACGGCGAGGGCGTGGCGGAGTTCGGGCGGTAGCGGTTCTTCGGCGGTGAGGACGTGCCCGCCGGTGCGGATGGCGATGGTGCGGTAGCGGCGGGCAGTCTGGACGAACTTCTTGATCGACCAGCCGGTCTTGTGCTCGATCTCGTGGGTGATCGCGAGGGCCGCGAACACCACTGCGAGGTGGGCTTCGATCGACTCGCGCTTGTGGTGGTAGATCGGCCGGGCGCGTAGGTCGTGCTTGGACATGCGGAAGCTCTTCTCGACGTGCCAGAGCTGGTGGTAGGCGCCGATCACGAACTCCGGTGTCGGGTTCGTGATGTTGGTGATGTAGCCCTTCCAGCCAGCCAGTCCACGCGCCTTCGCTTCCAGTTCGCGGTTCACGCTCTTGTCGGCCCCGGTGAGCTTGATGAACCGGTTGCGTTTGACCGGCACTTTCCCGGCAACCGCGCGCTCGGCCTTGGTGACCTGCTCGTCGATGCCTCGTAGGGTGCGCCGGGCCCGATCGGCGCGGTACTGGTAGTAGATGACTTGGTCACGGCGCTTGTCGGTCGGGCCGGCTGGCCACGGCTGGGTGAGCACCAGCTGGTCGGGGATCTCGGCATCGGGGTTGTGTTTGCGCCATTCTCCGACGACGTAAGGGATGTTGGGGATCTTGGCGCCGAGGATGAACGACAAGCCCGCGGCCTCGATCGCCTTGCGGTTGGCCTCAGACACCATCCCGGCATCGGCCACGATCGTCACGTCGGTGAGCTGGTGCGCGGCCATGAACCCCTCGATGGTGGGGATCATCGTGGCGGTCTCGGCCTTGTTGCCCTCGAATGCCTGCACCGTCAACGGGAACCCGGTCGCGTCGGTGAGCAGCCCGATCGTGATCTGCGGTTCCAGGCGGCGTTCCTTGGAGAACCCAGGCTCGCGGAACCCGTCGCCGGCGTCGGTCTCGAAATACAGAGTGCTGACGTCATAGAGCACCAGCGACGCCGGCCCCAACGCCGCGTGCGCCGCGCACGCCGCCGAGATGTCCTTGCGCCACAAGGGTTTCCCGTAGCGGGGCAGGCGACGCTTGAGCGTCGCGTATGACGGCGCACCAACACCGGCCTCGGCGAGGACTCGCAGCGAGTCCAGCTTGCTGGTCGGCTCGATGATCCGCGCCAGCACCAACGCCCGGAACACCTCATCCCCGCCAGCCGCCGTGTCGAAGCCGAGCGCGTCATAGGCACGGCACAACGCGTCCCACAGATGCCCGGCCCTGGAGCCGACGATCTCCAGTGGCCCCGCAGCCGCACCGGTGTCCAATCCCAGGTCGAGCACGGCCTGACCGGCAGCGATCCGCTCCGCCGCGACGGCCTTCAACGCCGCCAGATCGCCCTCGTCGTGGGCCGAGCCCAGATGCTCGACCTGCCGCGAACCCCGCCGCGAGGACCACACGACCTGCACCGCCGTGGCCCCCGAGGTCGTCCGGACCGTCCGCACGTACGCCACCAGCGCAGGCTACGGGCACCGCCTAGTGCGCAAATCCAGCCGCCAACAGCACCAAAATCCCCGAAATCACTGGCCCCCACCCCGCAAGATCAACATCTTGAGCCAAGTCATTCCTGAAGGAGCGGTGCCGGTCAAGTTCCGAGTTTCCCGTTCGTTGATCTTGTTTTGCGGCTTCTCCGACGCCGTTTGGGCGCGCCGAGGTGAGGTCTCGGGGTCCAGGATCGGCCGGAGGCCGACCGCGTAGCGGCCGAAGGTCCTGGACGCCGAGGCGGCTCGGCGCATGCTATTCACGGCGGAGAAGACGTGTTTGGGTTTGTGCCTCTCGTCGCTTCGTTGTCGTTGTCGCGGGTCCAGTGCCGGAATGCCGGCGGGGTGGACAGGCCGGTAAGGGGGCTGTCTCGTCATTCCTTCGCCCGCATCGTGCGGGCATGGAGTGGTGCGACAGATGCGGTCGGGTGGGGTCAATCAGGTGGCGGCGACCTCGCCCGAGTGGGGGGTCAGACTTGGCACGGCCCGCACCCGGCCGCGGCACGGAACGCTCATGCCGTCGCGGTGAGGCGGCGTACGGTGCCGTCGCGCAGCGCGTAGTAGACCAGCTCGGTCAGCTCGCGGGCGGCGGCGACGGTGCCGATGTTGCGGCCGCGGCGCTCGCCCACCCGGACCCGGTAGGCGCCGATGCGGGTCTGCTCGCCGGCGCGTTGCACGGCTTCCACCGCCGCCCAGCGCACCAGCCGGCTGCCCTGCTTGGTGATCCGGCCCCGGCGCACGGTGGTGTCGGACTCGTGGTGCTTGGGAGTCAGCCCGGCCCACGAGGCCAGCTGCGTCGGGCCGCGGAAGCGGGTGACCTCACCGATCTCGGCGACGAATACCGCGCCCAGCACCGGCCCGATCCCGGGCAGCGTCTGCACCGCGACAAACCCGGGATGGCGGGCCAGCCGGCCGCTGGTCAACTTGGCGAACAAGTCGATCTCGAAATCGAAGGCGTCCAGCAGCCGCCGCGCCGAGGCGACCCGGGCGCGGGCCGCGCCGGAGATGACCACCCGGTCCAGCAGGTCATTGCCCGCGATCCCGAACAGGTCGCTCATCGGCACCGTCAC
>JBKPSJ010000329.1:0-4776 GCA_046765875.1 Actinomycetota bacterium | reverse complement strand
GTACATGTCGACCGCGAGGGTGCGGGTGGCGTCGGCGGGACCGCCCCCGGTGAGCACGAAGATCAGGTCGAAGTACGTGAGCGAGCCGACGAGGATCAACGTGGACGAGGCGATGATCGTGTACTTCAGTTGCGGCACCGTGATGCTGAAGAACTGCCGCACCCGCCCCGCGCCGTCGATCGCGGCCGCCTCGTACATCGAGGCCGGGATCTGCCGGACGCCGCCTTGGTAGATGAGCGAGTGGAACGGGATGAACTGCCAGGACACGATGAACACGACGAGGCCCAGCGCCAGGTTCGGCCGGCCCAGCCAGTCCTGCGCCAGCGCCGGGATCTTCAGGCCCGCGCCGAGGCCGAAGTTCGGGTCGAGCAGCGCCTTGTAGGTGATCGCGATCGCCGCCGAGCTGAGCAGCAGCGGGACGAAGAACAGGACTGCGAGGAAGGCGCGATACCGCTGCCGACCGGCCAGGAACACCCCGAGCAGCAGGCTCAACGGGGTCTGCACCAGCCAGGACAGGATCATGATCTCGAAGGTCACCCACAGCGCGTGGTAGAGCCCCGGATCCTTGAGGCCGACCCGCCAGTTCGACAGGCCGGCGCCGTGGATCGGGCCGAGACCGTCCCACTGGGTGAAGCTCAGCGCCAGGACGCCGACCAGCGGGACGACGGCGAACACTACGAACGTGACGAGCGCGGGCAGCACCATCCAGGCAACCGGGCCACTCCGCCCGACGGCGCCTGGGCCGCTCCGCCCGGCGCCCGTGGCTGAGGCCCGCACCACGTCCTGCACGCCGGGCGGAACGACCGCTGTCACTTCCCGATCACCGCGTTCATGTTGCTCGCGAACTGCTGCGGACTAACCTGCAACTGGAACAGTTTAGCGATGTTGTCGAGCAGCGTCTCGGCGGCGGACGGGCTGAGCGCCTGGTCCCACGACTGGGCGAAGTTCTTCGCGTTGGCCGCCGTGTCGTAGACGAACTGGAGCCAGGCCCTGTCGTTTTGGTCGGTGAGCGCGGACAGCTTGTCCTTCGCGGTCTTCACGACCGGGATGTTGCCCGACTTCACCCATTCCTCCACCGACGTGGAGTCCAGGGTGTTGTTGGCCAGGAACTTCTTGGCCGTCGCCTTCTCCCCGTCGGTCGCCTTGGACGAGATCGACAGGTACTGGCCGGGGTTGCCGACGGTGTTGCTCGGGTCACCCTTGCCGCCGTCGACCCCCGGGAAGTTCATGTACCCGAGGTGACCGCCGGTGACGAGGTCGCCGCCGGTGGTCTTCATGTTGCCGTAGGTCCACGCGCCGTGCAGCATCATCGCGGCCTTGCCGGTGGTGAACACGGCCTGGTCGGCGTTGGAGTCGGCGGTGATCGAGGAGAAGCCCTTGATGAACCCGTTCGCCTTCACCAGGTTCTGGACCTCGGTCAGCCCCTTGATCGCCGACGGGTCGTTCCAGGCGTCGGGCTTGCCGTCGAAGACCGCCTGGAAGACCTCGGGACCGCCGATCCGGTCGAACATGAACTCCAGCCACATCATGTTGGTCCAGCGGGACTGGCCGCCCAGCGAGAACGGCGCGATGCCCTGGGCGTTGAACTTCGGCACCAGGTCCATGATGTCGCCCCACGACTGCGGCGGCTGGACCCCGACCTTGTCGAACACCTTCTTGTTCCAGAACATCACGATCGGCGTCACGGTCTCGACCGGCATCGCGTAGATCTTGCCGCCGACCGTCGCGGCCCCGAACGCCGACGGGAAGATCGAGCTCTTCAGGTCGGCCTGCTGCCCCATCCAGTCGGTCAGGTCCTCGACCTGGTTGGCGTCGACGTAACTCTTCAGGCCGCCACCGCCCCAGCCCCAGATCAGCGTCGGCGCCTGGCCGGCACCGATCGCGGTCTTGATCTTCTGCTTGAACGCGTCGTTCGCGAACTCGGTGACCTTGATCTGCGTGCCCGAGTTCGCGGCGTTGAACCGCTTGACCTGGTTCTCCCGGATGCCCTGCTGGGGCTGAGCGGTGAGGAACCAGTACGTCGCTCCGCTGCCGGTGGCCGCGCCGCCGGTGGAACTGCCGGAACTCTTCGGTCCCGAAGTTCCACAGGCGGCGAGGCCGGCGGCGGCGACGCCGCCTCCGGCCAACTGGAGGAACCTGCGTCGAGATGTCGTCATGGGATCCACGGTGATTCTCCGTATTCCGTGCCGCGGACCTCGCCACGGCGTGTGGATCGTCAGGTGGGGACCGCCGGTACGACGCGACGCCGGAGGGTGGCCGACCGGTGCACGAAGCCCGAAAACACCTGCCGATTGAGACTATGTTTCGTAACGTAGATTTCGCTGGTATGACTGTCAAGGTCTTGAACTCACGATCCGGACACGTCAGAGTAAATCTTCAGACGCGCCTATCCTGAGGGATTTGGGGGCGCAAGAGAGGACAAGCTCGGACGTGCCGCGACGGTCACGTCGGCGAACGAAACTTTTCGAAGGTCTCTGACCGTCAGCGCTCGAGCAGCAGGGAGAATTTCGTGACGACCGCTATCCCTCCGGTGCCTGAGGCCGAGCGGCCCTGGCTGAACACCGCGCTGCCGGCACAGGAGCGTGCCGATCTGCTCCTGCAGGCGATGACGCTCGAGGAGAAGGTAGCCCAACTCGGCAGTCGCTGGGCGGGCAACGACATGAGCGACATGGACGAGGAGGAGACGACCAACGTCGCTCCGATGCAGGACGTTTTCGCGGCCGGTGGTTCGGTCTCGCTCGAGGAGGCGAGCCGGAGCGGGCTCGGCCACCTCACCCGGGTGTGGGGCAGCATCCCGGTCACGGTCGAGGAGGGCATCGACGAGCTGATCCGCCAGCACAAGGCTGTGCTGGCCGAATCCAGGCTCGGAGTGCCCGCACTTGTTCACGAAGAGTGTCTGACCGGTTTCACGACGTACGGTGCGACCGTTTACCCCACCCCCCTCGCGTGGGGCGCGACGTTCGACCCCGACCTGGTCGAGCGGATGGCCGCCGCGATCGGTGGCGACATGGCGGCTGTCGGTGTGCATCAGGGACTGTCCCCCGTGCTCGACGTCGTCCGCAACTACCACTGGGGCCGGGTCGAGGAGACTATCGGCGAGGACCCGTACCTGGTCGCGATGGTCGGCTCTGCCTACGTCCGCGGGCTGCAGGGTGCCAGCGTGATCGCGACCCTGAAACACTTCGCCGGTTACTCCGCCTCGCGGGCCGGCCGCAACCACGGACCGGTGTCGATGGGTCGCCGTGAACTTCTCGACTTCATCCTGCCGACCTTCGAAACCGCGATCGCCACCGCGGGCGCCGATTCGGTGATGAGCTCGTACTCCGACATCGACGGGCTCCCCGCCGGCGCCGACGCGTGGCTGTTCACCTCGGTACTTCGCGACGACTGGGGGTTCGGCGGCACCGTCGTCTCCGATTACTGGGCGGTGCCGTTCCTCGCGACGATGCACCGCGTCGCCGCGGATGCCGCGGCCGCCGGTGCGCTCGCGTTGAGCGCCGGCACCGACGTCGAGCTTCCGGACACGATCGGCTTCGGTGCGGGTCTGGTCGAGAAGGTCAAGTCCGGCGAGATCTCGCAGGATCTGATCGACCGCGCGGCGCGGCGGCTGCTACTGCAGAAGGTGCGCCTCGGTCTACTCGATCCCGACTGGACCCCGGAGGGGTCGGTCCGGCGCAGCGACGTGGACCTCGACTCCCCGGCCAACCGCGACCTGGCCCGCCGACTCGCCGAGCGGTCGATCGTCCTGCTCGACGCCGGTACCGCCCTGCCGCTGCTCGGCGACGACCGGCCAGCGCTCGGTCGCATCGCCGTCATCGGCCCTTGCGCGGGCGACCCGCGGACGTTCATGGGCTGCTACGCCTTCCCGAACCACGTGCTGCCCCGGTACCCCGGCCGTCCGCTCGGCATCGAGATCCCCAGCGGGGTCGATACGCTGCGCAACGAACTTCCGGACGCGGACATCGTGTACCAGCAGGGCTGTGCGGTGCTCGGCGACGACCGGTCCGGACTGTCGGCGGCCGTCGACGCGGCGCGGGAGGCCGATCTGGTCATCGCCTACGTGGGCGACCTGTCCGGTCTGTTCGGTCACGGCTCATCGGGTGAGGGTTGCGACGCCGAGGACCTGCGGCTGCCCGGCGTCCAGGGCGAGCTGCTCACCCAGTTGTTCGACACCGGCAAGCCGGTCGTCGTCGTGGTGGTCTCCGGGCGGCCCTACGCGCTGGGGGACTACGTGGACCGGGCCGCCGGTCTGGTTCAGGCGTTCCTCCCCGGCCAGGAGGGCGGCGCCGCGATCGCGGGCGTGCTGAGCGGACGCGTCGTACCGAGCGGGAAGCTGCCGGTACAGATTCCGCGCCATCTCGGTGGGCAGCCCGGTACCTACCTGCAGCCGCCCCTCGGCAGCCCGGAGAGCGCAGGGATCAGCGGGCTGGACGCCGATCCACTGTTCGCGTTCGGCCACGGTAGGTCGTACACCTCCTTCGAGGTCGGCGACCTGCGGCTCAGCGCGAGCGAGGTGGCGACCGACGGCTCGTTCACCGCTACGGTGCGGGTGCGCAACACCGGCGCACGAGCGGGTGACGAGGTGGTCCAGCTCTACCTGCACGACGTACTGGCGCAGATCGCGCGGCCGGTCAAGCAGCTGACCGGGTTCGCGCGGGTCTCGCTGGAACCGGGCGCCGCCACCGACGTCACCTTCCACGTGCACGCGGATCGGACCGCGTACACGGGTCCGGATCTGCGCCGCATCGTCGAGCCGGGAGACGTCGAGGTGCTGGT
>JBKPSJ010000328.1:0-12492 GCA_046765875.1 Actinomycetota bacterium | reverse complement strand
GTGTACGTGTGGCCCAAGGACGTCGACGCGGCCCAGGACGTCATCCGCTCCGCCCAGCCGTAGCCGGGCAGTCCCGAGCAGTAGGGTCGGCGGCGTGAAGTACGTGATCCTGATCTACAGCAATCCCGAGTCGCGCAAGATGTGGGAGAGCTTCTCGGCCGATGAGCAGGCCGCCGGGCTGGCGTACTACCAGTCGCTCACCGACGGCCTGGCCGGCAGCGGCGAGCTGGTCGCGTCCGAGCGGCTGGCCGACCCGGCCGAGACGATCCGGCTGCCGGCCCGCGAGGGCGCGCCGATCAGCAGCGACGGTCCGTTCGCCGAGGTCAAGGAGGTGCTGGCGGGCTTCTACCTGGTCGACTGCGGCTCGCCGGAGCGTGCGCTGGAGATCGCCCGCCGGGTGCCGGAGTCCGAGCTGGGCCTGGTCGAGGTGCGGCCGGTCCACGCGATGTGAACGAGCTTCTGCGCCAACTCGCGCCTCAGGTTCTCGGCGCACTGGTCCGCCGGTACGGCGACTTCGATTCCTGCGAGGACGCGGTCCAGGAGGCGCTGATCGCCGCTGCGCAGCAGTGGCAGGCCGGCGGCGTGCCGGACAATCCGCGCGGCTGGCTGGTCACGGTCGCGTCCCGGCGCTGGATCGAACTGGTCCGCAACGAGTCGGCCCGGCGCCGCCGCGAGGAGACGGTCGCCGCCGAGCCCGAGCCCGTCGCGGGGTCCGGTGTCGACGACACGCTGACGTTGTTCCTGCTGTGCTGCCACCCGTCGCTGAGCCCGGTCTCGCAGGTCGCGCTGACGCTGCGCGCGGTCGGCGGTCTGACCACCGGTGAGATCGCGCGAGCGCTGCTGGTCCCCGAGTCCACCGTCGGGCAGCGGATCAGCCGGGCGAAGGCGCGGATCAAGGCTTCCGGCGCGTCGTTCGAGATGCCCGACGAGCCGGACTTCGGGCCGGTGCTGCACGTGCTGTACCTGATCTTCAACGAGGGCTACACGGCCAGCTCGGGCGAGTCGCTCAACCGGGTCGAGCTGACCGCGGAGGCGATCCGGCTGGTCCGTCAGATGCGGGCCCGGCTGCCCGGCGACGGCGAGGTCGCCGGCCTTCTGGCGCTGATGCTGCTCACCGACGCCCGCCGGCCGGCGCGCACCCGCTCCGACGGTGCCCTGGTCCCGTTGGCCGAACAGGACCGCTCGTTGTGGGACAGGCCGTCGATCGCCGAGGGCGTCGAGCTCATCACGACGACGCTCGCCTCCGCACCGGTCGGGCCGTACCAGTTGCAGGCCGCAATCGCCGCGGTGCACGACGAGGCTCCGGACGCGGAGCACACCGATTGGCCCCAGATCCTCGCGCTGTACGACCACCTCGCCACGCTGGCGCCGGGGCCGATGATCACGCTGAACCGGATCGTCGCGCTCGCGATGGTGCACGGCCCCGCCGCCGGACTGGCGGCGCTCGACGAGGCCGAGTTGGACCACTACCGCGTCGACGCCGTGCGGGCACATCTGCTCGAACTCGCCGGCGACCTACCCGGTGCCCGCGACGCCTATCTGCGTGCGGCCAAGGCAACTCTGAGCCTGCCGGAGCGCCATTACCTGGAGACCCGCGCCGCGCAGCTGAGTTGACAGCGTCCACTCGTGCGGTCCGATTCGCCGGTCTGCTCATCGCGTCAGGGGTCCGCCGTGCGCGCGGAGCCGCCGCCGGCGAATTCTGACCGCAGGAGTGGACGGCAGCTCGCCCCGACTTGGCCGACCCGCGATCATGGACGGGCCATGACCCTCAGCGACCGAGTCCCTGCCGACGCCGACGACCTGTACGACGCGTTCTCTGCCTGGGTCACCGAGCAGGGCATCACCCTGTACGCCGCCCAGGAGGAGGCGCTGATCGAGGTGATGACCGGGTCGAACGTGATCCTGTCCACCCCGACCGGCTCCGGCAAGAGCCTCGTCGCCACCGGCGCCCACTTCGCCGCGCTGGCCGCCGGCGTCCGCACCTATTACACGGCGCCGATCAAGGCCCTGGTCTCGGAGAAGTTCTTCGCGCTGTGCGACGTGTTCGGCGCCGAGCGGGTCGGGATGCTGACCGGCGACGCCGCGGTCAACCCGGGCGCTCCGATCATCTGCTGCACCGCCGAGGTGCTGGCGAACCAAGCGCTGCGCGAGGGCCGCGCCGCCGACGTCGGCCAGGTGGTGATGGACGAGTTCCACTTCTACTCCGAGCCCGACCGGGGCTGGGCCTGGCAGGTGCCGTTGCTGGAGTTGCCACAGGCACAGTTCGTCCTGATGTCGGCCACACTCGGGGATGTCGAACGGTTCCAGGTCGACCTGACCCGTCGTACCGGCCGCCCGACCGCGGTGGTCAGTTCCACCGAGCGCCCGGTCCCGCTGACGTACCGGTATGTCCTCACGCCGCTGCACGAGACGCTCACCGAACTGCTGGAGACGCACCAGGCACCCGTGTACGTCGTCCACTTCACCCAGGCGGCTGCGCTCGAACGGGCGCAGGCGCTGATGAGCGTCAACGTCTGCAGCCGGCAGGAGAAGGACGAGATCGCCAAGCTGATCGGCGGATTCCGGTTCGGGCCCGGTTTCGGCAAGACGTTGTCCCGGCTGGTACGGCACGGCATCGGCGTCCACCACGCGGGGATGCTGCCGAAGTACCGGCGACTGGTCGAGCAACTCGCCCAGTCCGGGCTGCTCAAGGTGATCTGCGGCACCGACACGCTCGGCGTCGGCATCAACGTGCCGATCCGGACGGTTGTACTGACCGGTCTGAGCAAGTTCGACGGACACCGTCAGCGGTTGCTCAAGGCAAGGGAGTTCCACCAGATCGCGGGCCGCGCCGGACGGGCCGGGTACGACTCGGCCGGCACCGTCGTCGTGCAGGCGCCCGAGCACGCTATCGAGAACGCCAAGGCCCTGGAGAAGGCCGGCGACGACCCGAAGAAGCAGCGCAAGGTGGTACGCAAGAAGCCGCCGGAGGGTGCGGTCAACTGGAGCCAGGAGACCTTCGACCGTCTGGTCGCCGCCGAGCCCGAGGCGCTGGTATCGCGGATGCGGGTCAGCCACGCGATGCTGCTGAACGTGATCGCCCGCGACGGCGACCCCTTCCTCGCCATGCGGCAACTGCTGCGCGACAACCACGAGGACCGTGCGCGGCAGAACCGGATGGTCCGCCGTGCGATCGCGATGTACCGCAGCCTGCTGACCGCCGGTGTAGTCGAACGGCTGGCCGAGCCCGACCCGACCGGCCGCACGCTGCGGCTGACCGTCGACCTGCAGCGCGACTTCTCGCTCAACCAGCCGCTGTCGACGTTCGCGCTGGCCGCGCTGGAACTGCTCGACCCGGCCGGGCCGACGTATGCGCTCGACGTCCTGTCGGTGCTCGAGGCAACGCTGGAGAACCCGCGGCCGGTGCTGATGGCGCAGGAGTACAAGGCCCGCGGCGAGGCGGTCGAGCGGATGAAGGCCGAGGGCATCGAGTACGAGGAGCGCATGGAGCTGCTCGAGGACGTGAGCTGGCCGATGCCGCTCGAGGACCTGCTGGAGACGGCGTACCAGATGTACGCGCGCAGCCATCCGTGGATCGCCGAGTCGCCGTTGTCGCCCAAGTCGGTGGCACGCGACCTGTACGAGCGAGGGCTGACCTTCGGCGAGTACATCTCCTTCTACGGGCTGGCCCGCTCGGAGGGCGTTGTACTCCGCTACCTGAGCGATGCGTACAAGGCGCTGCGGCAGACCGTGCCCGCCTCGGCCCGGACCGACGAGCTGACCGATCTGATCGAGTGGCTCGGCGAACTCGTACGGCAGACCGACTCCAGCCTGCTCGACGAGTGGGAGGAGCTCACCAATCCCTCCGAGCCGGTAGCCGAGCTCGTCACGCCGGAGGCGCCGCGGCGGCTGTCGGCGAACCCGCGGGCGCTGCGCATCATGGTCCGTACCGCGATGTTCCGCCGGATCGAGCTGCTGGCGCTGCGCCGCTGGAGCGAGTTGGGCGAGCTGGACACCGAGTGGAACGCCGAACGATGGGCCGCAGCAGCCGAGCCGTTCTTCGACGAGTACGAGTACGTCAACACCGGTGCCGACGCACGCGGCCCATCGCTGTTCATGGTCACCGAGGAGCCGGAGCGCTGGCTGGTCCAGCAGATACTCGACGATCCCGAGCACAACCACGACTGGCGGCTATCGGCCGAACTGGACCTGGCCGCCACCGACGCCGAGGCGGCGCCGGTCCTGCGCATCACCGCCCTCCAGCCGCTCTGACACGTCAAAATGTGAAGGTGGATGTCGAGGTGGATGTCGAGGTGGTGGGCGTCGGGTTCAACTCGGCCGGTGTCGACACGGGTGTGGCCCGCGCACCCGCCGCGCTGCGGGCAGCGGGACTCGTCCGCGCCGTCGGCGGCCGGGACGCCGGCAACGTCGCATTCGCCGGGCTGAGACCCGAGCGCGGTCCGCGGTCCGGGCTCCTGGCCGAGGATGCGCTGGTCTCGATGGTGGGAGAGGTGCGGCTGGCGGTCGAGGAGGCGTACCGGCGCGGGACCTTCCCGCTCGTGGTCGGCGGTGACTGCCCTGTCCTGCTCGGTGCGCTGGCGGCCTCGCCGGGCGTCGGGATGTTGTTCGTCGACGGCCACGAGGATGCCTGGCCACCGCGGGAGTCGACCACCGGTGAGGCCGCCGACTGCGAGCTAGGACTCGCACTCGGCTTCACGCCGGCGAACCTTCCGTCGCTGCCGCTCATCGAGGCCGGTGTGGTCGCCATGCTCGGTCCGAGGGATGCGGCCGAGCTTGCCCAGGCAGGCGTACCGTCCGTGCGAGATCGCGTCTGGCTCAAGACCGACGAGGACCTGCACGGGCATGTCGCCGAGTGCACCGGTAATGCCCTCGACCATCTGCGTACCGAGAGGTTCTGGCTGCACGTCGACCTGGACGTGCTGTCGACCGAGAGCCTGGCCGCGGTGGACTATCCGCAGCGCGGCGGGCTGGACTGGGACGAGCTCGGCGAGATCACCCACGGGGCGCTCGGCGACCGCCGGTGCGCGGGGATGTCGGTGACGATCTACAACCCCGACCTCGACCCGGGCCGCGATGGTGCGCGGCGGATCGTGGATTACCTCGGCGGTCAGTTCCAGTAGAGCTCGGTGTCGTCGGGTTCGACGATGACGTCCGCGCCGAGCCGGCGCAGATTGCCGGCGAAGTCGGTGTAGCCGCGGTGCACGTGGTGGGCCGCCGACACCCGCGTCTCGCCCTCGGCCGCAAGCCCGGCCAGCACCAGTGCCGCCCCAGCTCGGATGTCAGTGGCTATGACAGGTGCGCCAGACAGCCGCTCGACCCCGCGGATCACGGCGTGATGCCCGTCGGTCTGCACCTGCGCGCCGAGCCGGCTCAGCTCCTGGGTGAAGGTGAACCGTCCCTCGAACAGGTTCTCGGTCACCATCGCGGCGCCGTCGCTGACCGCGTTCATCGCGATAACGAACGACTGCAGGTCGGTCGGGAAGCCTGGGAACGGCAGCGTGACAACGTCGACCGCGTGCGGCCGGTCGTTCATCGCCACCCGGAACCCGTCCTCGACCACGCTGATATCCGCGCCCGCCTTGTAGAGCTTGTCCAGCGGCAGCTCTAGGTGCTCCGGACGGCCGTGCCTGATCGTCACGTCGCCGCGGGTGATCGCGGCGGCGAACGCCCAACTCCCGGACACGATCCGGTCCGCGACGACGTCGTGCTCGACCGCATGCAACTCGTCAACACCGGTGACCTCGATCCGCGGCGTACCGGCGCCCTCGATCGTGGCACCCATCTCGACCAGCATCGAGGCGATGTCGGCGATCTCCGGCTCGCGTGCGGCGTTCTCGATGATCGTGGTGCCACTGGCCAGCACCGCCGCCATCATCAGCGTCTCGGTCGCGCCCACGCTCGGGAAGTCCAGCCAGACCTCGGCACCCTGCAGCCCCGATGGCGCCTCGGCGACCACGAAACCGTGCTCGATGTGGACCTTGGCACCCATCGCCTCCAGCCCGGCCACGTGCATGTTCAGCCCGCGGGAGCCGATGTTGTCGCCGCCGGGCAGCGCCACCTCCGCGCGGCCGCAGCGTCCGAGCAATGGCCCGAGCACCGAGATCGAGGCGCGCAGCTTGCGGACCAGCTCGTAGTCGCACTGGTGCCCGATCTCCGCGGGCACCGCGATCACCGCCTCGCCTGCCACGGTGTCGACCGTCGCCGTGCAGCCCAGGGTGTCGAGCAACTGGGCCATGAACTTCACGTCGAGGATGCTCGGCACTCGCCGCAGGACCGTCGTACCCTCCGCCAGCAGCGCGGCCGCCATCAGCTTCAGCGCGCTGTTCTTGGCGCCGGCCACCTCGACCGTGCCTTCGAGACGGGCCTCGCCCGCGATCCGGAAGCGTTCCACCCCCGCGACTGTAATGCCCGCCGTGGCACACCGCTCGCGGGGTGTGGCATCCCACGGCGTGGCCTGGCCGGGTACTCTGCGCGTCCGTTACGCGTAGAGTCCGGTCTCATGGCCGTCAACCTGACCCGGATCTACACCCGTACCGGCGACGCCGGCGAAACCCGCCTGGGCGATATGAGTACGACCTCCAAGACCGATCCGCGGCTGGCGGCGTACGGCGACGTGGACGAGGCCAACTCGGCCATCGGTGTGGTGATCGCGGAGGGTCACCTCAACGCTACGCTGGTGCAACTGCTGACTCGGATCCAGAACGACCTGTTCGACGTCGGCGCGGATTTGTCGACGCCGGTGACCGACAACCCCGCGCATCCGCCGCTGCGGATCACCAAGGAGTACGTCGAGCGGCTGGAGGGCTGGTGCGACTCGTACAACGAGCGGCTGTCGAAGCTGCGCTCGTTCGTACTGCCGGGCGGGACCACAGGTGCGGCGTACCTGCACGTCGCGCGAACTGTCGTACGCCGCGCCGAACGGTCGGCCTGGCTCGCGGTCGAGGCGCACGGCCCGGCGGTGAACCAGGTCGCGATCACCTACCTGAACCGGCTGTCCGACCTGCTGTTCATCCTTGCCCGGGTGGCGAACCTGTCGTCCGGCGGCGACGTCCTGTGGGTCCCCGGCGGAGAGCGCACGTAGTGCATCAGAGCAGGGTCTTCGCCGAGCAACTCCACCGAGTGGCCGTCAGTGAATGGTGAAGGTCACCGGCAGGGTCAGGACGCCCATCGGCGGGAGGCCCAGCGCCGTGTAGAGGGCCGAGGCGATGCCGTCCACCGAAGGAAGCGCGGTCGTGACGGCGATGTCGTCGGTCGACTCCGGCGGCTTGACCCGGTCCAGGATCGTGCGGTGCGGTAGCGCGCGCAGGGCGATCTCGTCGCGGTCCACGCCGGCCTGGTCGCAGGCCAGCTCGATCGCGCGGTCCAGGCCACCGAGTTCGTCAACCAGGCCGTGCGAACGAGCGTCCGCGCCGGTCCAGACCCGGCCGCGGGCCACCTTCTCCAGGTCGTCGAACGGCATCGCCCGGTCCTGTGCCGCCTTGCCTACGAAGTCGGCATAGATCCGGTCGAGGATCTCGTCGAGCCGCGCCCACTGGTCGTCGGAGAACTCCTCCTGGGCCGAGTACATCCGCGCGTTGCGGCCCTCGGCGACACCCTCACGCGCGATGCCGACCTTGGCGAGCGCGTCGCGCAGTACACCCTTGCCGGCGAGTGCGCCGATCGAGCCGGTGATCGTGCCCGGCTGGGCGACGATCACGTCCGCCGGCATCGAGACGAAGTACCCGCCGGACGCGGCGACACTGCCCATCGAGGCCACGACCGGCCGGCCGCTCCCCCGCACCCGCAGCACCTCGTCGCGGATCGCGTCTGACGCCACGTACGAACCACCGGGGCTGTCGACGCGAAGCACCACCGCCCGCACATGCTCGTCGCGCCTGGCCGCTCGCAGCGCAGCGCCTACGGTGTCCGAGCCGATCCCCGAACCACCCGGCCGGCCACCGCCGCTGCGGCCCAGACTGATCGCGCCGGACAGCTGGATCACCGCCACCGCGGGCTTGGTCCGCTGTGGCATCAGGTCGGATACGCGCCGCGGGCGGCGTTGCGTGTACCGCTCGACCAGCTTGGGCTCGAACGGCCCGAGCCTGCGGCGCAGGTCGTCGTACACGTCGGCGCGGTAGCCGAGCCGGTCGACCAGCTTGGCCTCGACCGCGGCGGACGCGGTCAGCGGCGCGGAGTCGACCAGTTCGCGGACCCGGTCCGACGGCAGGTCGCGTGCCGCGGCGATCCCGTCGGTGATCTGCTCGTACACCGAGGCCGCCAGCCGCTCGGCCATCTCCCGGGCCGGGCCGGTGAACCCGCGCTCGAGGAACGTGTCGGCCGCCGTCTTGTACTCCTTGCGTTTCGACAACTGGGGTACGACGCCGGCCTTGTCGAGCGCGTCGCGCAGGAACATCGCCTCCACCGACACGCCGGTGACGCCGAACTCGCCGGACGGCTGCAGCCAGACCTCGTCGGCCACCGAGGCCAGGTAGTACGGCACGGTGCCGTGACCCACCTCGCCGAACGACTCCGACCAGGCCACGACCGGCTTCCCGGCGGCACGGAATGCGGCGACGGCGTCGCGGAGCTCCTGCGTCTGCGCCATCGTCAGCGCCGGCCCGCCGACATGCGCGACCAGCCCGGCGACCCGCTGGTCGTCGCGGGCGCGGCGCAGCGCGCCGGTCAGCTGCCGCAGCGACGGTATGTGCCGGGCGCGGATCATCCCCAGCGGTGTGGTCGGCGGTGGCTCGGTCAGGCCGCGGGTCAGGTCGAGCTCCAGCAGGATTCTGCTCATGCCCCGACCGTACGTCAGCCCGGGTAGGTCTGGGTCCCCGGTGGCGCGGACTCCAGCCAGGCGAGCAGCCCGGTCAGCGCGTCCTCGGTCATCGCAAGCTCGACCGGCAGGCCGGCGTCGGTGACCAGGTCGACGATCACGTGCCCGGCGTAGGTGACCAGTGGTTCGTTGCCGACCGGGCGGCGATGCCGGACCGCCTCCAGCCGGCGCCGGTTCAGGACCCGCTTGGGCCGCAGCGACAGGCTGAAGACACGGAACCACTGCAACTCGTCACCGACGTACCGGCCCAGACCGAGCGCCCAGCCGCGGCCGCCGTGAGGTTCGGCATGCCGGGCCTGCAACCGCAGGCTGCAATCGAACGTCCCGCCGGCCCTGGTGATCCAGCGACGGCGGGACGCGAAACCTAGGAGGAGCAGCGCGCAGCACACGAGGATGACCCCGAGCCCATCGAGGACCGAACTCATGTCCTGCCGACCCCATTTCTGGCACCCCTGCGAGCACCGGCCCCGAGAGTCACGATGCTCAATTATGCAGGGGGGCCCGGGGTCATCCCCCCGCGGCCCGGACCCTTGCCTCGGCGAGTCGCAGCCGGTCCTCGTAGTCCTCGGCCTCGGTGTCGCCGGCCTCCACTTCCTCCAGTTCCCGGCGAGCCTCGGCAGCGTCGATCTCCTCGCCGAGCTCGGCGTGCTCGGCCAGGATCGACACCCGGTTGTGGGCGACCGAGATGAAGCCCTTCGGCACCGCGGCCAGCAGCGTCGGGCCGGCGAGCGTGCGGATCTCGACCGCGCCGCTCTGCATCACCGCCATGAAGGGCATGTGGTCGGGCAGGAAGCCGACCTCACCCTCGACAGTACGCGCGATCACGAACGACGCCTCGCCGCTCCAGACGACCTTCTCGGCCGAGACGAGCGCGACCTCGAGGCGCTTGACGCCCGGCGACTCCGTGGCCGACGACGACATCAGCTCTCCTTCTGCAGCTCGGCCCAGCGGCGCTCGACGTCCTCCAGGCTGCCCACGTTGAAGAAGGCCTGCTCGGCGATGTGGTCGCAGTCGCCGTTGCAGATCTTCTTGAACGACTCGACGGTGTCCTTCAGCGCCACCGTCGAGCCCGGGACCTGGGTGAACTTCTCGGCCATGTACGTGTTCTGGGACAGGAACTGCTGAATCCGCCGGGCCCGGGCGACGACGATCTTGTCCTCTTCGGACAGCTCGTCGACACCGAGGATCGCGATGATGTCCTGCAGTTCCTTGTTGCGCTGCAGGATCTGCTTGACCCGGACGGCGACGTCGTAGTGCTCCTGGCCGATGTACTGCGGGTCCAGGATGCGCGAGGTCGACGTCAGCGGGTCCACCGCCGGGTACAGGCCCTGGGCCGCGATCTCACGCGACAGCTCGGTGGTCGCGTCCAGGTGGGCGAACGTGGTCGCCGGCGCCGGGTCGGTGTAGTCGTCGGCCGGTACGTAGATCGCCTGCATCGAGGTGATCGAGTGACCACGCGTCGAGGTGATCCGCTCCTGCAGGATGCCCATCTCGTCGGCCAGGTTCGGCTGATAACCCACCGCGGACGGCATCCGGCCGAGCAGCGTCGACACCTCCGAGCCGGCCTGGGTGAACCGGAAGATGTTGTCGATGAACAGCAGCACGTCCTGCTTCTTGACGTCGCGGAAGTACTCCGCCATCGTCAGCGCGGACAGCGCCACCCGAAGCCGGGTGCCCGGCGGTTCGTCCATCTGGCCGAACACCAGCGCGGTGTCCTTGAACACGCCGGCCTCGGCCATCTCGGTGATCAGGTCGTTGCCCTCACGGGTCCGCTCGCCCACGCCGGCGAACACCGACGTACCACCGAAGTTGTGCGCGATCCGGTAGATCATCTCCTGGATCAGCACCGTCTTGCCGACGCCCGCGCCGCCGAACAGGCCGATCTTGCCGCCCTGTACGTACGGCGTGAGCAGGTCGAGCACCTTGATGCCGGTCTCCAGCATCTCGGTCTTCGGCTCGAGCTGGTCGAACGGGGGTGCCTGCCGGTGGATCGGCCAGCGCTCGGTGACCTCGAACTCCGACGCGTCCTGGTTCAGGCAGTCGCCGATCACGTTCCAGACCCGGCCCTTGGTGACGTCGCCGACCGGCACGCTGATCGCCGCACCGGTGTCGCGTACCTCGGCACCGCGGACCAGGCCGTCGGTCGGCTTCATCGAGATCGCCCGGACGATGTTGTCGCCGACGTGCAGGGCGACCTCGAGGGTGATCTCCTGCGTCTCGCCGCCGATGGTGAGGTCGACCTTGAGGGCGTTGTAGATGTCCGGCATCGCGTCGGCGGGGAACTCGACGTCGACGACCGTGCCGATCACCCGGGCGACCCGTCCGACGGCGCCCTGGCCCGCCTCGGCGGTGTTCTCAGTAGCGGTGGCAGTCATCTCGTATCACTCACTTCCGGCGCTTGCCTCGGCCAGCGCGTTAGCGCCACCGACGATCTCACTGATTTCCTGGGTAATTTCGGCCTGACGCGCCTGGTTGGCCTCGCGCGTCAGCCGCCTGATCAGATCTTCCGCATTGTCGGTCGCTGCCTTCATCGCCCGCTGCCGGCTGGCCAGCTCCGAGGCCGCGGACTGCAGCATGCAGAAGTGGATCCGGCTGGCCACGTACCGCGGCAGCAGCGCGTCCAGCACCTCCTCGGCCGACGGCTCGAACTCGTACAGCGGCAGCACCTCGTCCGGCGCCGGCGCCTCGACGCCCTCAACGACCTCCAGCGGCAGCAGCCGGATGACCTCGGGCCGCTGGGTCAGCATCGTGACGAACCGGGTGAAGACGATGTGGATCTCGTCCACGCCGCCCTCCTCGGTCGGCGTCAGGAACGCCTCGATCAGCTTGTCCGCGGCCGCCTTCGCGTCGTCGTACGTCGGGCTGTCGGAGTAGCCGCTCCACTGGACGGCGACCTCGCGGCGGCGGAACCCGTAGAACGCGATGCCCTTGCGACCGGACAGGTACGGGATCACCTCCCGGCCACCGTCGTGCAGCAACTGGGTCAGCCGCTCGCCCTCGCGGATCGCCGAGGAGGAGTACGCGCCGGCCAGACCGCGGTCGGAGGTGATCAGCAGCAGCGCGGCCCGGCTCGGATTCTCCTTCTCGGTGGTCAGCGGGTGGTCGACGTTGGAGTACGTCGCGACCGCCGACACCGCGCGGGTCAGCTCCCGCGAGTACGGCCCGGCGGCCTGCGCCCGCTGCTGCGCCTTGATGATCCGGGAGGCCGCGATCAGCTCCATCGCGCGGGTCACCTTGCGGATCGTCGTGACCGACTTCCGCCGCGCGTTCAACTGACGGGTGGTGGCTGGCATGGTTCGTCAGCCCCGCTTCTGCTTGACGATCTGCTCCTGCTCGACCTCTTCCTCGTCCAGCGCCTTGGACTCCTCGTGGCCGGCCAGCAGCTTGCCCTCGGAGGTCTCGAAGCTCTTCTTGAACTCGTCGAGCACCTTGACCACCGCGTCCTGGTGACCCTCGTCGAACTGCCCGGACTCGCGGATGCTGTCGAGCACCGCGCTGCCGTCGCGGCGCAGCACCTCGAGGAATTCACGCTCGAACCGCAGCACATCGTCGACCGGGACCTCGTCGAGCCTGCCCGACGTACCGATCCACACCGAGACGGTCTGCTCCTCGACCGGGTACGGCGAGTACTGCGGCTGGCGCAGCAGCTCGGTGAGCCGCTTGCCGCGCTCCAGCTGCCG
>JBKPSJ010000327.1:0-9373 GCA_046765875.1 Actinomycetota bacterium | reverse complement strand
GAGGTGTCCTCGCTGCCGGACGATCCCGCCGAGGCACTGGAACGCGCGGTGGTGGTCACGGTGCTGGGGGAACCGGTGCTGCTGGCACTTCGCCGCCTCGCCCAGGAGAACGCTTCTGCCGAGCGCTACCGTCCCTAGCTAGTCGAGCTGCAGTGATTCGAGCACCTTGGACAGCCGCTTCATCGCCTCGACGGTCTCGGCCAGCTCATCGGTCCCGATGGCGGCGGCCAGCCGGCGGGCGTGCCGCAGATGCTGCGGGCTGATCGCCGCGATCGCGTCGCGGCCGGCTTGGGTGAGAGCGACCAGCTTGGCCCGGCGATGGGCGGGGTTGTCCCTGTACTCGGCCAGGCCGCGGTCGACGAGTACGTCCGCGGTGCGCTGTACAGCCTGCCGGGTGATCCCCATCTCGCGGGCGATCGCCGAGACCGGCAGCGGGTCCCTGATCACCGCGCCGAGCACCTGCCACCACGCGGCCGTGACGCCCGCGGGCCGGGCCAGGTGCTCGGCGAGGTCGAGGAACTGGCCGTTCAACCTGAACGCGGTGATCGCGGCCGCGCCGAGCAGTTCCTGTTCACGGCTCATGTCAGGCCGACATCAGCTCGTAGAAGCCGGCCGGGTCCTGCTGGCCGTACAACTTGTACCAGGAGTCGAGCACGTGCGGTTGGTAAACGCCCAGCCTGGCGAAGATGTGCCGGGCGAATTCCACCGGCGCGTTCGCTCCGGCGGTGATCAAGTTGTCGTCGGTCACGGCCGGCTCGTCGCGGTAAAGGTGACCGCCTGCGTACCCGAAGCTGTCCAGGAACGCAGCCGCGTTGCTGGTGTGCGCACGGTTGTCGAGCAGCCCTGCCATCGCCAACCCGCCGGTGGCGCCGCAGATGGCCGCGACCGGTACGCCGGCATCGAGGAACTCGCCCGCCTTGGCCGCGAACGGCGCGAACGCCTCGGTGGCGAAGATCTCGTTGCCAGGCAGGATCAGCATGGCGCTGTCGGCCGGGGTGAGGCTGGCCAGCGTCGTGTCCGGGGTGATCCGCAGCCCGCCCATTGTGGTGACCGGGTCGGTGCTTGCACCGACCGTCGACACCGCGAAGCGGCCGGGTGCCTGCTGCCATGCGGGGCTGTTGATGTGTGCGGTGGCGAACCCTGTCTCCCAGTCCGCCAGCGTGTCGTAAACGGCGAGGTGAACGATCTCGATCATGACAAGATGTTGTCATGATGACAAGATCTTGTCAATGACTCGGAGGCCGCTAGGCTGACGGAATGGCCCGGGCGGACTATCCGTATTTCCGCGCGATCACGACGCGCTGGAAAGACAACGACGTGTACGGCCACGTGAACAACGTGGACTACTACAGCTTCTTCGACACGGTCATCAACGAGTACCTGATCCGCGCGGGCGGGCTGGACATCCATCGTGGAGGTGTGATCGGGCTGTGCGTGGAGTCGCAGTGCACGTTCAAGGAACCGCTGGCCTTCCCGGACCTGGTCGACGCCGGGCTGCGGGTGACCAAGATCGGTACATCGAGCGTGCACTACGAGATCGGCCTGTACCGGTCGAGTTCGGAGGAGCCGGCCGCACTCGGCCGCTTCGTCCACGTGTTCGTCGGCCGGCGCGACCGGCGGCCGGTGCCGATCCCGCTCCCGCTCCGCGCCGCCCTCGAAGCCCTCTCCGACTAACGCCCCTCGCGCTACAGCCGATCTACGGCGCCTCTTGCGGTACGACGATGCGCCCGGGACGACACTGTCCCGGGCGCATCGCGTCATCGGTTCGCTGAGTCGATCAGCGGTCGACCTCGCCGCGGATGAACTTCTCCACCAGTTCGCGGCAGACGTCGTCCGGGTACTGCTCCGGCGGCGACTTCATGAAGTACGACGACGCGGACAGGATCGGGCCGCC
The DNA here is from genome assembly GCA_046765875.1 of Actinomycetota bacterium. Lineage (GTDB taxonomy): Bacteria > Actinomycetota > Actinomycetes > Propionibacteriales > Kribbellaceae > DASRHY01. Next base: position 7,479 of record JBKPSJ010000327.1, on the reverse strand, counting down.
GATGCCGCGGTCCTTGGCGATCTTGGCCGCACGGATGGCGTCGATGATGATGCCGGCCGAGTTCGGCGAGTCCCACACCTCGAGCTTGTACTCCAGGCTCACCGGCGCGTCGCCGAAGTTGCGGCCCTCGAGCCGGATGAAGGCCCACTTGCGATCGTCCAGCCATGCCACGTAGTCCGACGGGCCGATGTGGACGTTGCGGTTGTCGATCTCCTCGCGCAGCTGGGAGGTCACCGACTGGGTCTTGCTGATCTTCTTGGACTCCAGCCGCTCGCGCTCGAGCATGTTCTTGAAGTCCATGTTGCCGCCGACGTTGAGCTGGTAGGTCCGGTCGACGGTGACGCCGCGGTCCTCGAACAGCCTGGCCAGCACCCGGTGGGTGATGGTCGCGCCGATCTGCGACTTGATGTCGTCGCCGACGATCGGTAGCCCGGCGGCGGCGAACTTGTCCGCCCACTCCTTCGTACCGGCGATGAACACCGGCAGCGCGTTGACGAACGCCACACCGGCGTCGATCGCGCACTGGGCGTAGAACTTGGCCGCCTGCTCCGAGCCCACCGGCAGGTAGCAGACGAGCACGTCGACCCGCGCCTTGCGCAGCGTGGCGACGACGTCGACCGGCTTCTCGTCGGACTCGGTGATGGTCTCGCGGTAGTACTTGCCCAGGCCGTCGAGGGTGTGCCCGCGCTGGACGGTGACGCCGGTCGGGGGCACGTCGGCGATCTTGATCGTGTTGTTCTCCGACGCGCCGATCGCGTCGGCGAGGTCGGTGCCGACCTTCTTCGCGTCCACGTCGAACGCGGCGACGAACTCGACGTCGCGGACGTGGTAGTCGCCGAACTGGACGTGCATCAGGCCCGGCACCCGCTCGTCCACGGCGGCGTCACGGTAGTAGTGCACGCCCTGGACGAGGGACGCCGCGCAGTTGCCGACGCCGACGATCCCTACTCGGATCGAAGCCATTGGGTACTCCTTTGTTGACGGTTTGTTGCGGGGGGCAATTTCAGTTCGTTCCTGCTGCGTTGCTGGTCTCGTTGCTGATTTCACTGCTGGGTTACTGCTGGTCCTGCCGGCGGCGCTCGCCGTCGATGAGCTCGTTGAGCCACCGCACCTCACGCTCGGCCGATTCCAGGCCGTGCCGCTGCAGTTCGAGGGTGTAGCGGTCCACCCGCTCGGCGGTCCGGCTCATCGCGGTCCGCAGCTTCGCGAGCCGCTCCTCCATTCGCGCGCGGCGACCCTCCAGGATCCGCAGCCGGGTCGCCGGGTCGGTGCGGCCGAAGAAGGAGAAGTGCACCCCGAAGGTGTCGTCCTCCCAGGCCGACGGCCCGGCGTCGTTCATCGCGTCCGCGAAGGCGTCCTTGCCCTCGGCCGTGATCGCGTACACGATCTTCGGCCGGCGACTGGCATCCGCCGATCCGGTCTCGGCGGTGATAAGGCCCTTGCGGAGCATCGTCTTCAGACACGGATAGAGCGAGCCGTACGACAGCACCCGCCCCCAGCCGAACTGCGCGTTCACCCGCTTGCGCAGCTCGTACCCGTGCATCGGTGACTCGTGCAGCAGGCCGAGCACGGCGAGCTCGAGAACGCCACTCCTGGTGCCCATCGACTCGCCTCCTCACCCGCGTGTCACGAGATGATGTATCGGCTTGATACATCGCGCTGCCACTGTAGGCAGACGACCCAGGTCCACACAACTCCTGACGAAATTCCCTGGGTTGCACCAAGAGGCACGGATTGACTACAGGCAGCGCTCACGGCCGGGCGGCGAAGTGACACTGCTCGCATGTGGCGCGCTATCCGGAGCGGGGTGCTACCGCGCCGCCCGTACCCTAGGGGGGTTGCGCCGCGCCGCATTCACGTTGTAGGCCCCGTAGGAACATTAAGGAAGAGGTCGTGAGCGAAGGACTGGGTCCCGAGACCAGAGCGGACCGGCCCGAGGGTCATCGGCGCTTCGCGCCGAAACCACCCCGGCGCAAGAGGCACTGGGCGGTGCGCCTGGCCGGCTGGCTGGCCGCGCTGTTCTTCCTCGGCGTGATCGGCCTGGCCATCATCTTCTTCGTCGGGTACAAGCTGACCGACATACCCGACCCGAACAAAGACTTCCAGACGAACACGACGTTCGTGTTCTACAACGACGGGAAGGCTTCGCTCGGCCAGTTCGCCGAGCAGAACCGGTCGTCGGTCGACCTCAAGGCCATCCCGAAGTATGTTCAGGACGCCCACATCGCGGCCGAGGACCGTACCTTCTGGACCAACCCGGGCATCGAGCCGTCGGCGATGATCCGCGCCGGCTGGAACATCGCCCGCGGCCAGGACCTGCAGGGTGGCTCGACCATCACTCAGCAGTACGTGAAGCTGATGTACCTGACGCAGGAGCGCACGGTCACCCGCAAGTTCAAGGAACTGTTCATCGCGATCAAACTGAGCCGGTCCGACGACAAGGCGCAGATCCTCGAGGACTACCTCAACACGATCTACTACGGCCGTGGCGCATACGGCATCCGCGCGGCCGGCATCGCATTTTATGGCAAGAACCAGCCCAGTCAGCTCACCGCCGGTGAGGCGGCACTGCTGGCGACGATCCTGAACAACCCGACCGCGTTCGACCCCGATGAGCCGGCGAACCACCAACGCATCCTCGAGCGGTACCGGTACGTCCTCGACGGCATGCAGAAGATGGGCACCATCACCTCCACCCAGGAGGAGCAGCTCCGCAAGGACTACCCGAAGCCGATCCCGCCGCGGAACAGCAACAAGTACGCCGGCCCGAAGGGCTTCCTGCTCGCCATGACCAAGGAGCGGCTGCGGTCGGAGGCGAAGCTGACCGACGAGGAGATCGCGGGCGGCGGCCTGCGGGTGATCACCAGCTTCGATGCCGACCTGCAGGCCAAGGCGGTCGCCGCCGTGCAGAGCGAAGATGCCCAGCCCAAGAGCAGCGACAACCCCAAGCAGCCGCTCGACGTCGGCCTCGCGTCGGTCGATACGAAGAGCGGCAAGCTGGTCGCGATGTACGGCGGTAACGACTACCTCAAGAGCCAGCTCAACTGGGCCCGGCTCGGCGGGCAGGCGGGTTCGGCGTTCAAGCCGTTCGCGGTGGCGGCCGGGCTGCAGGACGGGTTCACCCTGCGCGACCGGTTCCAGGGCACGTCGCCGTACGTGTTCGATGACGGCGAGTCCGTCCAGAACGAGTTCGGCCAGAGCTACCACGGCTCGGTCGACCTGCTGAAGGCGACCGAGGACTCGATCAACACCGCGTTCGCCGATCTGACCATGCAGATGGATGACGGCCCGCGCAAGATCGCCAACGCGGCCGAGGCGGCCGGGATCCCGCAGTTGCCCGACAACCAGATCGTACGCAGTATCTCGATGGGTACGGCGAACGTCTCGCCGATCCAGATGGCCTCGGCGTACGCGACCTTCGCGAACGAGGGCCAACACAACGACGTGTTCGTGATCCAGGAGGTCCGCGACTCGCACGGCAAGGTTCTCTACAAGCACAAGGCGAACCAGCAGCCGGCGTTCGGCGACGACAGCGCGAAGATCGCGGCCGACACGACATACGCGCTGCAGCACGTGGTCGAGGAGGGCACCGGTACGCGCAGCCAGATCGACCGCCCGTCCGCGGGCAAGACCGGAACGGCGGCGGGCATCGCGTCCGAGCATGGCGCGGCGTACAGGCAGTGCCTCAAGAAATACGGCGCCGACAGCAAGAAGTGCAAGAAGATGTCGAACGACGACACGCTGACCTCTTGGTTCTCCGGGTACACGCCGCAGTTGTCGACGGCGGTTCTGTACCGGGCCGGTAGGGACGGCCGCGGCGACCTGGACCCGTTCAGCGACCGGCGTGCGTTCGAGGGCGGCCGGTACCCGGCCCGGCTGTGGAAGGCGTACATGGAGGCGGCGCACGAGGGCCTGCCGAAGGAGGACTTCCCAAAGCCGTCGAAGGACAACACGGAGCCGACCAGGACCCCGCGGGACGACTCGACCCCGACGTTCACGCCGAGCCAGGAGCCGAGCCCGACGTTCACGGTGCCACCGCGGCCGACGAAGACGCCGCACAAGCCCCGGCGGACGCCGACCTCGCAGACGCCGACCTTCACCGTGCCCACCCAGACTCCGTTCCCACTCCCGACCAGGACCAGGCCGGGCGGCGGTGGCTGACCGGGTCGCACGGCGGTGAGACCGCCGCGGGTGTCACCGGGGTGAGACCGACCTGCGACCCGGCGACGACCGCCGACCCGGCATGATGGGCGCCGTGACATCGGTCCTGTCGAACCCGAACCCGCGCGACGAGCGGCTCGCGCCGTCGCAGGCCGACGACGCGGTCCGCGGCCTGACGGTCGGGCTCGGCGGCGCGATCGGGCGGTTCGCCCGGCTGGACCGGTCCTGGTGGTCGCCGCTGCGGGTGGCGCTGGCCGTCTGCACGATCACCTTCGCCCTTGGTGTGCTGCAGAAGGCGCCGTGCATGGAGGCGGGCTGGGACCGGCAGAACTGGCGACCGTTCAAGGCGATGTGCTACTCCGACATCGGCTACCTGTACCAGGAGCGCGGCTTCGCCGAGGGCAACGTGCCGTACTTCGACACCGGCAACTACCCGGTGCTGGAGTATCCGGTTCTGACCGGCGCGTTCATGGAGGTGGCCGCAAAGATCACCTGGGTGATCACGGGCGACCCGCACCGTGACTTCAGTGCCGCACTGAAACGCCAGACCGCCGGCACCTTCTTCGTCATCAACGTGCTGATGTTGTTCATCTGCGCGCTGGTGCTGGTCGGGTTCACCCTCGCGACGGCGCGTGGTGTGGCTGAACGGCCGGGCGCGGCCCGGGGGCAGCCGAACGACGTGCTGTTCGTGGCCGCGGCACCGGTGCTGGCGCTGACCTCGACGATCAACTGGGACCTGTTCGCGGTTGCTCTGACCGCCGTCGCGATGTGGGCCTGGTCGCGCGGCAGACCGGTCCTGTTCGGGATCCTGCTCGGCCTCGGTACGGCGGCCAAGTTCTACCCGTTCCTGCTGCTCGGGCCGCTGCTGATCGTGTGCATCCGGCGCCGCGAGATCTCAGCCTGGCTGATGGCGACCTTGGCTGCCGTGGCGACCTGGGTGGCTGTCAACGCCCCGGTCTATCTGCTCGCCAAGGAGCAGTGGCTGTCCTTCTGGGACTACAACAAGAACCAGCGGCTCAGCGACTACGGCTCGATCTGGTACGTCTTCAAGCTGGCCGACCACGAGTTCAGCAACGTGAACCAGCTCAGCCTGGTGATCTTCGTGTTCTTCTGTGTCGGGATCGCGGTGCTCGGCCTGCTGGCGCCGCAGCCGCCCCGGTTCGCCCAGCTCGCGTTCCTGACCGTCGCCGCGTTCCTGCTGGTGAACAAGGTGTACTCACCGCAGTATGTGCTCTGGCTGCTGCCGCTGGTGGCGCTGGCCCGGCCGGTGCTGCGGGACTGGTTGATCTGGCAGTTCTGCGAGGTCTTCTACTGGATGATGGTCTGGCTGCACCTGGCCGGGTTCCTCGCACCCGGTCAGACCAACGCGCCCGACAAGATCTACTGGTTCGCGGTGTTCCTGCGGCTCGGCGGCACCCTGTGGCTGATGGCGATGGTGACCCGGGACATCCTCGACCCGCGGCACGACCCGGTACGTCAGCACGGCCTGGTCGACGACCCCGGCGGCGGAGTCCTGGTCCGTGCTCACTGAGAACCCACCCGAGGGACCACGGCCCGACAGCCCAGAGAGCGCCGGCAGCCCCGACAGCCCCGAAGGCGCGGACCAGCCCGGTCCGCGTACGCATCGCCGCGCCACCCGGACTCAGGCCGCCGACCCGCTGACCCGCGAGGTACTCGGCTGGTGGGCGGTCACGCGGGCCGGGCTACTGGTTGTGGCGCTGTCGGCGCCGCTGCTGTTCAACCGGTCCGACGCCTACCCGAACCTGTGGCGGGCCTGGAAGCAGTGGGACGTCTGGCACTTCGAGGCGATCTCCCAGTACGGGTACGACCCGAGCCAGCCGAGCGGTGCGCCGCTGGCGGCGTTCTTCCCCGGGCTGCCGGTGCTGATGCACGTGCTCGGGCTGCTGTGGATCCCGCCGGTCGCCGCCGGGATGGTGGTCTCGCTGGTGGCCTGCGCGGTCGCCGGGGTCGCACTGGCCAGACTGGCCGAGCATGAGTTCGGCGCCCAGGTGTCCGGTCCGCGCGCCGCACTGCTGTGGTACGCCGCACCGGTCGCCGTGTTCCTGGCCGCGGCATACACCGAGTCGCTGTTCTGCGCGTTCGCGTTCCCTGGCTGGCTGGCGGCGCGGCAGGGACGGTGGCGACGCGCGGCGACCCTGGTCGCGCTGGCGTGCACGGTACGCGTGTCCGGCATCTTCCTGATCTTCGCCCTGCTGGTCGAGTTCGCCACATCACGCAAACGCGACTGGAAGAAGGTCGGCTGGCTGCTCCTTCCGGCCGTGCCGCTGGTCGCGTTCATGGCGTACCTCAAGCACGTGTACGGCGACTGGCTGGCCTGGCAGCGCGCGCAGGCCGAGGGCTGGCAGCGCGGGTTCACCTGGCCCTGGTACACGCTGTGGCACACGATCGACGCGGCCAGCTCCAGACACTTCCCGCCCGACCGCACGGACTGGACCTGGATGTTTCGCGGCGAACTGATCGCGCTGGTGGTCGGGTTCGCACTGCTGGTCTGGCTGCTGATGCGCCGATCCTGGGGCGAGGCGGCCTGGGTGGGGTCGACGCTGGCCGCATTCGCCACCTCGTACTGGTTCATCTCACTGACCAGGGCGACGCTGCTGTGGTGGCCGCTGTGGATCGCCCTCGCGGTCATGGTGCAGCGCCGCCCCTGGCTCGGCAGGCTCTATCTCGCGATAGCCCTGCCGTTGGCAGGTCTGTGGGCCGCCTCCTTCTTCACCGGCCGCTGGTCGGGCTAACTCTTGGCGATCATCGGACCCAAATGGTCACGCCATCAGACTTGCCGGTGCTGGTCTGCGACCGGCGCGTGACCATTTGGGTCCAATGATCGCGGTAGTAGCGGACGGGGTTAGCCGTAGTTGCGGTCGATCGGCTGGGACGGGGTCGCACTCGGGCGCTTCGCCAGGGTCTGGCTCGACGGGTGCGTGCCCGGCTCGACCCCGCGCAGGGAGCCGAGCAGTTCGATCTCACCCAGCGTCGCGTCGCCGTCGAACACGATCCGGTACGCCGTGAACGCCCGCGGCGAATGGACCGAGAACGACCGGGTGTAGTTGTCGAACGCGAAAGCCTGCCCGGTCCGCCGGTCGAGCGTCGTCCACATCGACCCGTCGTTCGATCCCTGCAGCGTCCAGCTCCTCGGCGCGGCCGCCTGCGCCGCACCGGTGAGCGCGTACATCTGCACCGCCCGCGGCTCGGTCAGCTGGACATTCACCGACGGGTTCGCGCCGGTCAGCGCGACAGTCGAGCGGGAGTCGTCGTCGACCAGCGCGGCCACGTCGCCATCCGCGCTGGACACCACTGCGC
>JBKPSJ010000326.1:0-28139 GCA_046765875.1 Actinomycetota bacterium | reverse complement strand
ACTGAACACCGGCTCGTGGGCGGAGCGCTGCAGCCGCGTCGTGATGGCAGTACCCGGACCGGTCACGTCATCCAGCTCGCACGGCGCGCACATCCTGATCCGAGAGAAGGGCGCCGTGCTCGTCACCGGTGTCGCCGACATCCTGGAGGCGATTGCTCCGCTCGGGCAGCACCTGACCCGCTATCCACGCGGCGAGACCAGGCCGACCGATCGGCTCAGCGAAGTCGCCCAGCGCGTCTTGGACGCGGTGCCGATCGGCAGGGCCGTGACCGTCGGCACAATCTGCCGGACGGCCGGACTGTCCGATGACGCGGTCGGCACTGGACTGGACGAGCTGACCCACGCAGGCCTGATCGAGAAGCACGGCACGGCCTGGCGACTTTCCCGTCAGCGAACGGAGGAGATCATGTGACCGCTTCCACGCCACCCCGTGGTCAGGGAGGCCTCAGCGGCCGAAGTCGGAGTCCTTCGGCAGCTCGAAGTCGGACTTCGCGAGCTCCTCGATGTTGACGTCACGGAAGGTGACCACCTTGGCGTTCTTGACGAACCGGGCTGACCGGTAGACGTCCCAGACCCACGCGTCGGCCATGGTGACCTCGAAGTACACGTCGCCGCCCTCGGTCCGGACCTTGAGGTCGACCGCGTTGCACAGGTAGAACCGGCGCTCCGTCTCCACGACGTACTTGAAGATGCCGACGACGTCCTTGTACTCCCGATAGAGCTGCAGCTCCATATCGGTTTCGTACTTCTCGAGATCGTCGGCGCTCATAGGTTCTCCAGTCCGGCGGTTTCGGGCAGCTCCGGGTCGAGCTCGTCCGGCAGCAGCCCGCTGAGCGTGCCGGTGACGGTCACATTCTGTCCCATGCCGGGCCGCACACAGCGACGCACGTTCTCGAACCGCATCCGGTGCTGCGGGCAGGGTCCATGTGCCTCCAGGGCGGTCTGATGCTCAGGCGTGCAGTAGCCCTTGTGCAGGTCGAAGTCGTACTCCGGGTACTGCTCGTGCATCTGGGCCATCCGCCGGTCGCGGGTCACCTTGGCGATCACCGACGCGGCTGCGATGCAGGCGGCAACCCGGTCGCCCTTCCACACCGCCAGCCCGGGTACGCCGAGACCGTCGACGCCGAACCCGTCGGTCAGCACATACGACGGCCGCACGTCCAACCGGAACAGGGCCCGGCGAAGGGCCTGCACGTTCGCGACGTGCATGCCGAGGCGGTCGCAGTCGTCGCACTCGATCGACACCACCGACCACGACAGCGCCCGCGCGAGCACCTCCTCGTAACACCGTTCACGTGCCTTCGGCGTCAGCAGCTTGGAGTCCGCGAGACCCGGCACCTGACCACGCTTCCCGTCGGGAAGAACGACCGCGGCCGCCACCAGCGGACCTGCGCACGCACCCCGGCCGGCCTCGTCGACACCCGCGATCGGGTCGAGTCCGGCGCGGCGCAGCGCCCGCTCGTAGCCGTACAGACCGGCGTCCCGGCGGACCGTGCTGCCCCGAGGCATCTGGCTCACGCCTCGACCACCATCACTCTCCGATCGTCGTCACGGGTCCGGACATTCGAACGCTACCCGGCGCGCCCGCGGCTCCGGAACAGCCGCCGGCTACCTGGCCATGCGCCCCACGGTCACCTCAGCGGCACCGGTCGCCATCACCCCCAGCGTTGCCGGTCATCGGCTCTCCCCAGGGTGTCAGCCCCGTCGCCCGATGGTTTCAGCCGGGGTCAGCGCCGCATTTGCCGGCCCGGCCACGGCCGCCCGGCGGCATGATGCGGAAACATCTCGGGCTCCGGTCGTGCCGAGCCGTGACCCCCCGGCCCCGTCACGTCAGCCGGTTCCGGACCAATGCGGATCACCTCGTGGGCGACGGCCTGCCCGTTGAGATGATCGGCTTGTCCGGTGGCGGACCCGCGGCAGCCGGGACTTGGTCGAACGTGTTCGGTGTGGTCAGCTTGTGTATCCGCCCGGCCGGCCAGATCACGAGGATCGCCCGCCCGGTGATCTTGTCCATCGGCACGAACGCCTCGTCGCCGGGGTCCGTCCCGTCGGGACCGACGTCGTTCAGGTGGACCCGGGAGTCGCCGGACTGCGACCGGTGGTCGCCCATCACGAACACGTGCCCGGCCGGCACCGTCACCGCGAACGGGATCTCCGACGGCGCGTCACCTGGGTAGAGGTAGCTCTTCTCGTCCAGCGGGTGGCCGTTCACCACTACCCGGCCCTGTCTGTCGCAACAGCTGACCTTGTCCCCGGGCATGCCGATCAGGCGCTTGACCAGGTGACCGTGGCTGGAGTCCGGCAGCAGCCCGACCAGTTCGAAGAAGCGGCCGATCGAGCCGCGCTTCTGGCCGCTCTCCTCCGGCCCGAGCCAGTCGCCCGGGTCCTCGAAGACGATCACGTCGCCGCGGTGCGGGTCGGTGAGCTTCTCGACCACCACACGGTCGCCGACCAGCAGCGTGTTCTCCATCGACTCGCTAGGGATGATGAACATCTGCCCGACGAACGCGCGCAGCAGCGATGACACGATCAGCGCGCCGACGACGATCAGGACGAATTCGCGAGCGGCTGCCGCGAGCCCCGAGCGGGGCTTCTTCTCCGGCTGGACGTCCTCGTCCGTCGTAGCGGTACTTCCGTCGCTCACTTGTTCAGCCCCGAGTTCTCGAAAATGGACGGACGGCGCAGCTTGGCCATCCGGTCTGATGGCCAGATTACGCAACAGGCTCGGCCGACCACATTGTTGACAGGCACAAAGCCGCCGCCCGGCGACCCGAGGTGGGCCCGGGAGTCGGCGGACTGGGGACGGTTGTCACCCATCACCCACAGCATCCCGTCCGGAACCCGGACGTTGAACCGCTGGTCCGACGGGTTCACGCCCTGGTTCAGGTACGAGCGCTCATCGATCGGATGGCCATTGATCGTGATCCGACCAGAGCGGTCGCAGCACACCACCCGATCGCCACCGACGCCGATCACCCGCTTGACCAGATGGCCCTGGCCGCTGCGCGGGAGCACGCCGATGAACTCGCCGAACGTGCGCAGGGCGCCCTCTTTCGTGCCGTCCGGCGGCAACCAGTGCCCGGGGTCGCGGAAGACGACGATGTCGCCGCGCTCGACGTCGCGATGCAGGTAGCTGACCTTCTCCGCGATCAGCCGGTCATTCTTCAGCAGGGTGCTCTCCATCGACCCGGACGGAACGTAGAACGCCTCGGCGACGAACAGCCGGACCAGGATCGCGACGAGCAGACCGAGGACCACCACGGCGCCGGTCTCGACGAACAGACCCAGCAGCTTGTTGCGCTCCGGGGTGGGACGCCGGTGACGCGGTCCGCCGGCCGGAGCCTTCGACCGCTCGCCGACGTCGATCGCCACCGGAGGAGCCCGGCGTCAGGACGCGTGTGTGTCCCGCTTCTCCTTGATCTTTGCTGCCTTGCCGCGCAGATCGCGCAGGTAGTACAGCTTCGCGCGGCGGACGTCGCCGCGGGTGACCACCTCGATCTTCTCAATGATCGGGGTGTGCACCGGGAAGGTCCGCTCGACGCCGACGCCGAAGCTCACCTTGCGGACCGTGAAGGTCTCCTGCAGGCCGCCGCCCTGGCGACGGATGACGACACCCTGGAACACCTGAACGCGGGACCGGTTGCCCTCGATGACCCTGACGTGCACCTTGACGGTGTCACCGGGACGGAATGCCGGAACGTCGTCGCGCTTGCTCGAGTTGTCAAGCTCGTTCAGGACGTTGCTCATCAGGGGTCTCTTCCTCGCAAGTGCCACAGGTCACCCACGACTGCTCAGGTGGTGAAGGGAACCGCTGTCCGGTGGTCACCCCCTGTGGCAGGAGCACCGTCGACAGCAGCGATCAAGTGTGCCACAGGCGGTAGTCCCCGGCGAAATCCGGGCGCGCCCGGTCACCGGTCCTTGAGCAGCCGGACGGTACCGGGAATCGCCTCGACGCCGTCGTGTGCCGGCCGGTAACCGGCCCGGCGGTAGCGCCGGATGTTGGCCGACGACGATCCCCCGGTGCTCACCTCGAACCGCTCCGCCTGAGCGGGCGCCATAGCCTCCGCCTGCTCGAGCAGCCACCGGCCGAGCCCACGGCCCTTCAGGTCCGGCGCCACCATCAACCGGCCGATCTCCCAGGTACGCACCGGGCGTTCGCCGTTGTCCAGCAGCCGCCCGCGGACGGACCCGATCAGCCGGTCGTCGGCCCGCACCACGAGGGTGGTCCACCGGGCCAGCGAGCGGCGTACGTCACCGAGATCTTCGACCAGCGCCGGAATGTCCAGCGCGTCGTTGTCCTGGGCCTCGGCGACCCAGCACGCACGCTGCAAGGTGAACAACTCCCCCGCGTCGGCCGGCTCGGCCGCGCGGGCGATCACCGACTCCCCCACGGCTGCTGCCAGGTCCGAGCCGAGCGCAGCAGAGAACGACACCAGGTCCGGCCGCCGTTCCCGAGTACGCCGCAACGACTCGTCGCGCCTCCATGCCTCGATGGCGGCGTGATTCCCGGACAGCAGCACCTCCGGTACGTCGTACTCGCGCCATGACGCCGGCTTCGTGTACACGGGGTATTCGAGCAGCCCGTCGGTGTGAGACTCCTCGGTCAGCGAGCCCGGGTTCCCGATCACGCCCGGAAGCAGGCGTGCGACAGCCTCGACGACGACCAGGACCGCGACCTCACCACCGTTGAGTACGTAGTCGCCGATCGACACCTCGTCGACCCGCATCCGGCCGGCGGCGTACTCGATGACCCGGGCGTCGATCCCCTCGTACCGTCCGCAGGCGAAGACCAGCCACGGCTCGTCGGCCAGTTCCGAGGCGAGTTCCTGCGTGAACGGCCGCCCGGCCGGCGACGGCACCAGCAACCGCGGCTGCGGCGACTCCGACGGCGGCGCGATCGTGTCGAACGCCTCGCCCCAGGGCTCGGGCTTCATCACCATGCCGGCCCCGCCGCCGTACGGAGTGTCGTCGACGGTCCGGTGCCGGTCGTGCGTCCAGTCGCGCAGGTCGTGCACCCGGATGTCGAGCAGCCCCGACTTGCGCGCCTTGCCGACCAGGCTCAAATCCAGCGCGGCCAGGTACTCGGGAAAGATCGACACCACGTCGATCCTCATCGCGCCCCCTCACCCGGAGCAGCATCGGCCGCCTGTGGGTCGAGCAGCCCTGGACGGTCGGCGACGACCAGGTAGCCCTCGTCAACAGCGATCGACGGCACCAACTCGGCCACCAGCGGGACCAGCACCCGCTGCCCGTCCGGCCGCGTCACCTCAAGTAGGTCCTGCGCCGGCAGATGCACGACCGCGGCCACCTCGCCCGCCTCCGACCCGTCGGCCGTCCGCACCGACAGGCCGACCAGGTCGCGGTCGTAGTACTCCTCTGGGTCCGCGGGGCGCTCGTCATCGGGTACGTCGGCCTGCAGAACCATGTTGCGCAAATGCTCCGCAGCGGTCCGGTCCGGCACCTCGGCGAACTTCACCAGCAGCCGATCACCATGCCAGCGGGATCCGGCGATGGTCAGGGAGCGCTCGGGTGACGTCTCGGTCACCAGCCGCGCACCATCGGAGAACCTGCGCTCCGGCTCATCGGTACGGATCTCGATACCGACTTCGCCGCGGATCCCGTGCGCCCGGCCGATCCGCCCGACGATCACCCGCACCCGTCCGACCTCCGTTCCCACTCCAACCGAACCACCCAAGCCTCCCAGGTCCCCGCCCCCGAACGACAACCGCACCAGCAGCACTGGAGATGCAGGAAGGGCCGCCCCGCGGGGACGGCCCTTCCGGATGCTGCGGTTGCGTCAGCGGCGTCCGCGGCGGTTCGTCTCGTCGACGAAATCGATCCGCACCGACGAGTCGTTGCTCAAGGCACCGACGACGGTCCGGATCGCGGTCGCCGTCCGGCCGCCGCGGCCGATCACCTTGCCGATGTCGTCGGGGTGGACGTGCACCTCGAGCGTGCGGCCCCGGCGCAGGTTGCGGGACCGGACGCTGACGTCGTCCGGGTGGTCGACGATGCCGCGGACCAGGTGTTCGAGCGCCTCGGCTTCCACCACGGTCAGGCCTCGGTGGACTCGGCCGGCGCCTCAGCGGCAGGAGCCTCGGCGGAGGTCTCCGATGAAGCGGCGGTCTCCGGCGAAGCGGCGGTCTCCTCCGACGGAGCCGGCGCCGCCTTCTTCGCGGTCTTCTTGGCGGCGGCCTTCTTGGTCACGGCGTCGGTCTTGGCGTCACCGTGCGCCTCGGCCAGCGCCTCGTTGAACACGTCCTGCTTGCTCCGCTTCGGCTTAGCGACCTTCAGCGGCTCGGGGGCGGCCTCGCCCTTGAACTTCTGCCAGTCGCCGCTGGCCTTGAAGATGCCGACGACGGCCTCGGTCGGCTGCGCGCCGACACCGAGCCAGTACTGCGCCCGCTCGGACTCGACGTGGATGAACGAAGGCTCGGCCTTCGGGTTGTACTTGCCGATCTCCTCGATCGCGCGACCATCGCGCTTGGTCCGGGCGTCCATGACGACGATCCGGTAATACGGCGCACGCTTCTTGCCGATGCGCTTCAGGCGAATCTTGACTGCCACGTTTGTGGGGTCTCCCTCAACATTCCAGGTCTGGGTGAGCGAACCAGCTGCGTCGTGGGGACAACGCCTGACCACTCGATGGGCCGGCCGGACGTGGAGTAGAGGGCTGCACGCGATCGGACGGACTCAGCCCGCCATTGTGCCAGATACCACCCAGGCGAGACGAATCACACCCCACGCAGTTACGTAGCGGCGTCCCGCTGCCCGAGTACTCCGCCCACCCCAACGGTGTCGCTGCGAACTGTACGTCGGTCGCGGCCAGGTCCGCGCCGTTGTCCTCAAGCAACCGCATTCGTCGACCTGCGCGGCACCAGCCGCCCGATGCGCCGCCGTCACCCCGTCCGCCCCCGGGCGATCTCGGCTATCCGGTAGACGCCGTACCGGGTCGCGGCGGCGGGTACCGGCTCGGAGCGAGCGGCCGACTCCCGCCGCTGCGGATGGACGACGACGAAGCGGTTGCGGTAGCGGTCGGACTGCGGGCCGCGGCGACCTCGACCCTGTCTGGCGTGGAGGAGTCGGCCGCGTCGGCCCGGGCCACCGGCACAGCGCCGTGGGACATCGAGACCAGGTTCCTGCTGTACGCGGCAACGCTCGCCATACGCATCCCGCCAGGTGCCGGCGTAGTCGAACCCGAGACCGACGACACCTGCATCCTCCGCATCGCCGCCAACGAGATCGCCCCGCTGGTCGACTACGCCATCCGCATTCCGTACGACTTCGCAGTGCTCGGCCCCGACGCCGTACGCGAAGCCTTGAAACCCAAGCCACCCGCCCGCAGTCGTAACCACGTACGTTGGCCGGGTGGAAATCGAGCGGCGCAAGGCAGCTGTGAATGGGGTTCGGCTGCACTTTGTGACGGCTGGCGCGGGTGAACCAGTGATGCTGGTGCACGGGTTCCCGCAGACGTGGCATGAGTGGCGGCACCTGATCGGCCCGTTGGCCGAGCGGTTCACGGTGATCGCGCCGGACTACCGCGGCGCGGGCCACTCCAGTCGCCCGCCGGGCGGGTACGACAAAAAGACGATGGCCACCGATCTGCGCGAACTGGTTCGGCACCTCGGCCTCGAGCGGATCGCGATCGTCGGCCACGACATCGGGCTGATGGTGGCCTACTCATACGCCGCCCAGTTCCCCGACGCCACCGACAAGCTCGTCGTCATCGACGCACCGTTGCCCGGGACAACGGTTTGGGACCGGATCAGCGTCGACCCACGCGTCTGGCACTTCGCCTTCCAGGGCGTACGTGACCTTCCGGAGGTGCTGGTCGCCGGGCGCGAGCGCGAGTACATCACGTTCTTCATCAACGCCCGCATCTACAACACCGCCGCGTTCACGCCCGAGGACATCGACCTGTATGTCCACGCGTACGCCGAACCCGGTGCGATGCGGGCCGGATTCGAGCTCTACCGGGCGTTCGGCCAGGACGTCGCCGACAACCGCGAGCTGATGCGGAACCGCCTCACCATGCCTGTCCTCGCAGTCGGCGCGGAGTACAGCACCAGCGGCCCACTCGTCGCGCAGATGATGCGCGAGGCTGCCGACGACGTCACCGGCGTCCTGATCCCGAAGTCCGCCCACTGGATCCCCGAGGAGCAGCCGGACGCCCTCCTCAAGGCCCTGACCGACTTTCTCTAACCGTACTCGGCCAGCTCGGGCAGGGCGGCGGCGTAGGCGTCGAGCAGCCGGCGGGCCGTCGTCACCGAGCCGACGAGGGGATGCCAGGCCAGGGCACGGATCGCGGCGGCACGCGAGCCGGTGGCCGCGGCCTCGATGGTCGACCGCTCGACCGCCTTGATCTGGCAGACCAACCCGGCCTGGTGCTCGCTGAGCCGGCTGACCGCGTTCGGCTGCGGCCCGTTCGCGTCGACGACGCACGGCACCTCCACCACCGCGTCGTCGTCGAGGTGCCGCAGCGTGCCGCGATTGCGCACGTTGAGGATCAGGTCCGCTCGCTCGCCGTGCGCGATCGCGCGCATCAGGCTGAGCGCCACCTGCTCGTACCCGCCGGCGATCATGTCGCGCTCGTCCCGTTCGCCCGCACCGGCGACCTCACGGCTCTCCGCACCGTACGTCGACTCGCGCTCGGCCCGGGTACGTTCCCACAGCTCCAGGGCGGCATCCGGCTGCTTCGCGGTGGCGGCGTAGAACGCTGATTGCTGGTCGAGCAGGAACCTGCCGCGCGTACGTTCGACCGCGGCCACGGCCTCGCGGGTCTCGCGCGCGAAGTAGTAATAGTGGAGGTACTCGTTCGGGATCGAGCCGATGCTGCGCAGCCACTCCGCGCCGAACAGCCGGCCCTCCTCGAACGAGGCCAGCGCCTCGTCGTCGCCCAGCAGTTCAGGCAGGTGGTCGACGCCGTCGGCGCGGATCCCTCGAAGCCAGCCCAGGTGGTTCAGCCCGGCATAGTCGTACGACACCCGATCTGGGTCCAGCCCCAACGCCAGCGTGGCACGGCGGCAGAGCCCGGACGGCGAGTCGCAGATGCCGATCACCCGGTCGCCCAGGTACGGCAGCATCGCTTCGGTCACCATGCCCGCCGGGTTGGTGAAGTTGATCACCCACGACGACGGCGCCAAGGTCGCGATCCGACGAGCGATGTCAGTTGCCACCGGCAACGTTCGCAGCCCGTACGCGATCCCGCTCGCTCCGACCGTCTCCTGGCCGAGTACGCCGTGCTCGCTCGCGATCCGTTCGTCGGTGGCCCGGCCCTCGAGCCCGCCGACCCGGATCGCGGAGAAGACGAAGTCGGTACCGCGCAGCGCGGAGTCCAGGTCCGTCGTCTCGATCACTGCCGGCGGGTCCACGGTGCCACGCGCCAGCCGGCGCAGCACCAGTCCGATCGCGGCCAGGCGGGAGGCGTCGGTGTCGTACAGCACGACCTCGGTGATCCGGCCCTCGCCGCGGTCGGCCGTCAGGGCCCGGTAGACCAGCGGGACCCGGAATCCCCCGCCGCCGAGGATCGTCAGCCGCATGCGAGATTCACCTCCACGCGGTAGCAACACAATGCGACCGTATAACGCCGACCAGGCTGCTCGAGCGTGTTTCGCGTGACACCCTGGATGGATGATCTCTGTCGGGACCGCGCGGGCTCTGCGGTCGGCCGGCGTGCGGTGGGAACCGCGGCCCGGCGACCGCTTCGTCGTCGACCAGCCGGAGATGACCGAGCACGTGTTCTGGGTGAGTGACTTCACCGTCGACGTGCACAAGTTCGGCGACGACCAGGTGCTCGGGTTCAACGGCACCACCGAATGGGCGCTGGACTCGGTCTCCGTCGCCGACTGCATCTGGCTGCCCCGCGAGGATCAGTTGCGCGACCTGCTCGGCCCGCTGCTGGTACGGCTCGAGCACGGCCCGGACGGCGAGTGGTCGGTGATCAGCCGGGTCGCCGGAGCCGAGCACACCGTGCAGGACGCCGACGTCGAGCAGGCCTACGCCCAGGCGCTGCTGGGTGCGCTGTCCTAGCGGCGCGCAGGCCCTCGTCGGTGAACGTCGGTGGCAGCCGTACGTCGAACCCCGCCTCGGTCAGCAGCGGACCGATGCCCTGGGCAAGGATCGGGTTGTCCACAGCGGGCCGCGCGCAGTAAAGCCTGCTCTACTACGCGACCACCCGCCCGCGCAGGATGACCCGGCTGGGGTGGACCAGGACGGAGGGATCGGCGCGGGGGTCCACGTCGTACACGACCAGGTCGGCCGGTACGCCCGGGGTGAGCTCGGCCGGGGCGCCGAGCCATGCCCTGGCTCGCCAGGAGCCGGCCGCGAGCGCCTGCTCGCCGGTCAGGCCGATCCAGGTCAGCGCAGCGATCTCCGAGCCGACCAGCCCGTGTGCGAGCACCCCGCCCGCATCGGTACCGGCATAGATCGGTACGCCCGCCTCCGCAGCCGCCCTGAGTGTTTCCAGCCGGCGCTGGAAGAGCTCGCGCATGTGAGCCGCGTACGCCGGGAACTTGCCGCCGGCCTGGTCGGCGTACTGCGGGAAGTTCTCGAGCTGGAGCATCGTCGGCACCAGCGCCGTACCGTCCGTAGCCATCTTGTTGATCAGGTCCGCCGAGAGACCGGTGCCGTGCTCGATGCAGTCGATATCCGCGGCCAGCAGATCCGGCAGCGCGTGCTCGCCGAACACATGCGCTGTCACCCGCGCGCCGAGTTCGTGCGCCCGCGCGATCGCAGCTTGCAGCGCGTCCGCCGGCCAGCACGGGGTCAAATCGCCGGCGTCGCGGTCGATCCAGTCGCCGACCAGTTTCACCCAGCCGTCGCCGCGCCGGGCCTCCTGTTCGACGTACGCGGTGAGCTCGGCCGGCTCGATCTCCCAGCCGTAGTTGCGGATGTACCGCTTGGACCGCGCGATGTGCCGGCCGGCCCGGATGATCTTCGGCAGGTCCTCGCGGTGGTCGATCCAGCGGGTGTCCGCGGCCGAGCCGGCGTCGCGGACCAGCAGCGCGCCGGCGTCTCGGTCGGTGATCGCCTGCTCGGTCTGCTCGTCGGGGCCGACCGCGCCGTTCGGGTCCAGCCCGATATGGCAGTGCGCGTCGACCAGCCCCGGCACGATCCATCCGGTGGCGACCGTTTCGGCGGCATCGACCGGGCCGTCGACGATGCACCCGTCGTCGACGTACAGGTCGCCCCGCTCGCCGGATGGCAGGATCGTGCCGGTCAGCCTCAAGGTCATACCCAGACCCTAGAAGATCAGCTCCTGCCGTCACGTGACCGACGACTCGAGGCCCGCTTCCCGTTGCGCGGGGAAGTGGCACCGGTTCGGCGCAGAGTGCCACCAGGCCGTGAGCCGGGACCTGGCCAACGCGGTCGCGGCGACGGTGAACAGGTTACGGCTTCGTTGAACAGTCCGCGGCCTCGCTGAACAGCGCGCGCCCTGTATGCGGCCGCCACAACCTGTGCAGCGAACTGACGAGCTTTGCAGCGGACTGACCAGACGCGTCCGACGAGTCCCACCGGAGCGGCGCCGCCGCCCGGTGTGGTCGGCGCCGCGTGGGTCAGGGGCTCGTGGGGCCGGCGGACGGGTCGGCGGCCGCTGCTGCGGGAGTACAGGTGGGCGACGGCGCGGGTGACGGGGTCTCCGTTGGAGTCGGGGTATCCGTCGGGCAGGCCGGGAGCGGAGTCGGGGTATCGCTCGGCGCCGGGGTCGGCGTCGGGGTCGGCGTGTCGCTCGGGGTCGGCGTCGGGGTCGGCGTGTCGCTAGGAGTCGGGGTCGGCGTTGTCGTCGGGGTCTGCGACGGCTGACCGGCCGGCGCGGTGGACGGCGACTGCGTCGGCTGGCTGGTCCCGTCCGACGGCGGGCTCGAAGGCGACGTGGGTGTCGTCGGCGGCGTCGTCGGAGTGGTGGCAGGCTTCGTCGGCGTGTTGACGACCGTCGGCCCGGGCTGCAGCGCGCGGATCTGGTCAGGCGTGTCCCTGCTGCTCGCCGCGGTGTTCGTGTTCGGTACGTGGGCCGGGTTGGTGTCGCGCTCGGCGTTGCCGCTGTCGGTCGCCGGCGGCACCACGCCCGTCTGATCCGGAATCGTCACTGCCGAGTTCGCGTACGCCTGCATCCAGCGCAGCACCACGGACACGTACGCCATCGAGTGGTTGTACCGGAGTACGGCCTCGACCAGGCCACGCGGCGTGCGCAGATCCGCCCCGCCGGCGCACAGGTAGTTCGCCGCCGCCAGTGTCGCGTCGTACACATTGTCCGGACTCCGGACGCCGTCACCGTTGCCGTCCGCCGAGTACACCGTCCAGGTCCCTGGGATGAACTGCATCGGTCCGACGGCGCGGTCCCACTGGGCGTCGCCGTCGAGGGTGCCGTGGTCGGTATCGCGGATCGAAGCGGTGCCGACGCCGTTGAGCACCGGTCCGAGGATCTTGCCCCTGGTGTTGCCCTTGGCGTCCACCCGGCCGCCGCTCGCGTGGTTCGACTCGACCTTGCCGATGCCGGCCAGCAGTGGCCAGGTCAGCCCGCAGGCCGGGTACGACCGGGCGGCGGTCATCGCGGCACGCTGGTACGCCGGGAGCACGCTGGCCGGGATCCCGGTGGCTGCACCGGTCAGTCCGGTGCCGAGGGTGGGCTTGCCCGGCAGGGCGCCGGTGACCGGTACGGGGACCTGGGAGGGACGTTCGTCGGGAATCCCGCCGTCGGCACCCGGTTTGTCGGGCAGGTTCGTGCGCAGATCGTTGAACAGCGCGTCGCTGCTACCCGGATCGGCCAGCTGGAACTCGGTTATGCCCTGAGGACCGGTCAGCAGTATGACTCCGGCGACCACGGGTGCCACGCCGAAACGGGCTGCGGTCAGACGGCGGCGCCACCTCTGCTGCATCGACACTGTCCTCACCTGGGCGGTGGCCGCAGCTCCCTGGCCGACGGCCATGGTCCCCGATACTAACCCCGTACTGACAACGATGCACGGCCGATGACGTGTTCCAGCCAGCCGGTGACAAGCCTGTCATCTTCTCGACGCGGAACCGGCGACGAAGGTTATCAAGTCAGTTACTTTTGCTGGTCCAAGAGGTTCTTCAGCTCGGCCGGGAGCTCGAAGTCGGAGCCGTCCGAGCCGGTACCGCCGAACGCTGCCGGCAGTTCACCCGGCCGTGGCTGTGCCGCCTTGGCCGCCTGGCCCGCCCGCTTGGCCGGGTTGCCCGACCCACGCTTGGACTTCGCCTTCTTGGCCTGCTGCTTGGCCTTCCGGCCGGACCCGCCCGGCACTCCCGGCATCCCGGGCATACCTGGGATCCCCTTGCCTGACGCCACCGCGGACATCATCTTGCGCGCCTCGAAGAAACGTTCGACCAGGCTGCTCACCGTACTGACGTCGGTGCCGGAGCCGCGGGCGATCCGGGCCCGGCGCGAACCGTTGATGATGTTCGGGTCGGCCCGCTCGGACGGCGTCATCGAGTGGATCACGGCCTCGATCCGGTCCACCTCGCGCTCGTCGAAGTTCTCCAGCTGGTCCTTGAACTGCGCCGCACCCGGGAGCATCCCGAAGATCTTGGTGATCGGGCCCATCTTGCGTACCGACTGCACCTGGGCGAGGAAGTCGTCAAGGGTGAACTCCTTGCCGCCCTTCTTCTGCAGCTTGGCGGCGGCCTTGGCGGCCTCCTCGGCGTCGAAGGTCTGCTCAGCCTTCTCGATCAGGCTCAGTACGTCGCCCATGCCGAGGATCCGCGACGCCATCCGGTCGGGGTGGAAGACGTCGAAGTCCTCGAGCTTCTCGCCGTTCGACGCGAACATCACCTGCCGGCCGGTGACCTGCGCGACCGACAGCGCGGCGCCACCTCGCGCGTCGCCGTCGAGCTTGCTGAGCACCACGCCGTCGAAGCCGACGCCGTCCAGGAACGCCTGCGCGGTGGTGACCGCGTCCTGGCCGATCATCGCGTCGACGACGAACAGCACCTCGTCCGGATCGACCGCGTCACGGATGTCCGCGGCCTGCTTCATCAACTCCTCGTCGATGCCCAGCCGCCCGGCGGTGTCGACGATCACCGCGCTGTACTGCTTGGCCCGGGCCTCATCCATCGCCCGCCGGGCCACATCGACCGGGTCGCCGACGCCGTTGCCCGGCTCGGGGGCGAACACGGGTACGCCGGCCCGCTCACCGACCACCTGGAGCTGGGTCACCGCGTTCGGGCGCTGCAGGTCCGCCGCGACCAGCATCGGGGTCTGGTGCTTGACCTCCTTGAGCCACTTGCCGAGCTTGCCGGCCAGCGTGGTCTTACCGGAGCCCTGCAGACCGGCGAGCATGATCACCGTCGGCGGCCGCTTGGCGAAACGCAGCTCGCGGGTCTCGCCGCCGAGGATGTTGATCAGTTCCTCGTTGACGATCTTGATGACCTGCTGGGCCGGGTTCAGCCCGCCGCGGACGTCGGCGCCGCCGGCCCGCTCCTTGATCGCGGCGATGAAGTCCTTGACCACCGGCAGCGCGACGTCGGCCTCGAGCAGCGCGATCCTGATCTCGCGCGCGGTGGCGTCGATGTCGGCGTCGGTCAGCTTGCCCTTGCCGCGCAGGTTCCGGAACGTCGTGGAGAGACGGTCGGACAGGGTGTCGAACACGGGGTGATCCGTTCGGTCGGCGTACTACTACAACTTGGCGAGTCTACCGGCCACCCCGGCACTTCTCGCCGAGCGCGCCCGCCACCGATCGGTCACCGCCGGGTCCTCGCATAGCGGGCGTACTTCACGGAGTTGCCGCACATCGCCATGCTGCACCAACGCCGCCGCCCGTTCCGGCTCGTGTCGAGGAAGACCCAGCCGCACGAGGGGCACTCCCCGATCCGGTCCAGCGGTCCGTGCCGCAGCAGTTCGACCGCCGAGTCGGCCACCGCCCACAACACCCGCCGTCCGTCCCCAGCCCGCCAGTCGATTCCGAACCCCGCGCCCGCCTCGGTCTTCGTCAACGTACCGGCCGCGAGGCCCTCAGCGGCCGTGGCCGCGACGATGGCGAGGTCACGCCGGATCGGTCCCTCCCCGGCGGCGATCGCACTGAAGACGCGGTAGACCGCCTCGCGTAGTGCGACAGCCTGCATGACGTCGTCGGAGGTCGGGCGCCGGAGCGGTCGCGGCAGGCCAGCATGGACGGCCCACGCTCGCAGACCGTCGAGCTCGGCCAGCCAGTCGTGCCGCGGATCGGACCGCTGGCTCACCGAGTTCGCGAAGTCCAGGCACAGCGCGTTGCCGACCAGCTCGGTACTCACGCCAACCATTCAACCACCCTTGACTGGTTGTGGTGCGCGATGTCACGCTCAACCGGTCAAACCCGTTTCATCGGTTGGAGCAGACTATGCACCGGATCGCCGTACTCGACGCTCCGTCGAACCTCGGGCTGCGCCCGCCGGTGCCGCTCACCGTGCCGGGCTGCTACAAACTCCCCGGTGCCCTGCGCGACGAGGGGCTGCTGCGGAGGCTGGGAGCGGAGGACGCCGGGTACGTCGTGCCGCCGCGCTATCAGCGGGGTGAGTGGAAGCCGGGCGACGGGGTGTTCAACGCGCCGGGCATCGCGGCGTACAGCGTGAAATTGGCCGACCGGGTCGGCGCGCTGCTCGACGACGGCGTGTTTCCGCTGGTGCTCGGCGGCGAGTGCAGCATCATGCTCGGCCATGCGCTGGCGCTGGCCCGGCGCGGCCGGTACGGCGTGGCGTATCTCGACGGACACTCCGACTTCCGGCACCTGGGCAACTCGGAGTACGTCGGAGCCGCCGGCGGCGAAGCCCTTGCGCTGATCACCGGCCGCGGCCAGCCGGACCTGACGGATCTGGAGGGCAGGTCGCCGTACATCCGCGATCACGACGCCGCGGTCGCCGGCATCCGCGACGACGACTGGTCCTGCGAATTGCGGGCGGCCGGTATCGAGACCTGGGAGGCGAGCAGGATCCGCACCGAGGGCGCCGCAACGGCGGTCGATGCGATCACCGAGCATCTCCAGGCCGACGGGATCGAGGGCTTCTGGGTCCACCTCGACGTCGACATCCTCGACCCGACCGTGATGCCCGCAGTGGACAGCCCGGACCCCGGGGGGCTCAACTCCGTCGAGTTCGTCGGGTTGCTGTCCGGACTCGTACACGCACCAGGCTGCGTCGGCATGCACGTCGGCATCTTCGACCCGGACCTCGACGCCGACGGCACCCTCGCCGCCCGGCTCACCGACATGGTGGTGGAGGCGGTCACCTCACCACCAGCGTGACCAGCGCGATGATGCCTGCGGCAACCAGTGCCGCCACGACTCCGCCGACGATGGTGACGCCCAGCGGTTGCTCGGTGAGCCAGTGCCAGCGACCGCGCGTGCCGACCGGGACGTGTGCGACGACCGGTCCTTGTGCGGAGGCGGCCGGGTCCTCGTCGCTGAGGAACTCGGCGACCGACTCCTGCAGGCCCTGTGCCTGCGACTCCATGCCCTGGTCTATGTGCACTGTCGCCGCCGGCTGCTCATCAGGCCCGAACCCGACCACCCACAGGCCGACCTTGAAGGTCTTGTCGCCGTCGTACGCCGCGTACATCTCGACCCGGTGCGGCGGATGGTCTCCGACGGCGGCCTCGGCCTCCGCGACGGTGGCGTACTCGTGCGTGCCGTCGTCGTCGGTCACGATCACCGACGTGCTGGTCTTCCACTGGTACGCCGACAGCAGTGGCTCGACGTGGAACAGCAACGGCCAGCACAACTCGGCACGGTCGAAGCGGATCGTCCGCCCCTTCAACGCCGTCGCCTCCCGGTGTCTCGTGAAATCCGGCGCGAGACTAGCACCGGCGCAAGGGCGGCGGTCAGGTCCAGGTGACGGGTATGCCGTGCGGGGCTGCCGTGCCGATCCAGTGCCGCTCCCCCGCCGGCCAGGTCTGCAGCATCACGTGGAAGTCGTGATCCTCGTCCGGCTTCAGCCGGATCGGCTCGAGGAACAGGCGGGCGAACGGGCTGTTCTCGGTAGCGCGGTCGCCGACGGCGGCGATGGCGTCGTCTGCCGCTTCGCTGTCCTCGCGTGACAGGTACTGCCACATGACCGAGTGCCACAGCACGGTGACCGTTCCGTCGGCCGGCTCGAGTTCTCGTACGAACGACACCGCGTCCTGTTTGTGCACCACCGCGGGAACCTCGCGAGCGATCTGCACCGCGCCCCGCAGCCGGGCCAGCCGGTCGTCCTGGTCGGGCCAGACGTACGACATCAGCGTCAGCGCGCCGTCGTCGGTGGTCGGGTCGACCGGGGCGATATCGCTGCCGGCTCGTTCGAGGACGGTGAGGTCCGGCCATGGCGTGAGCGGTTCGCCCTGCCAAGCGCCGGTCAGCCGTACCGGGGAGTCGGCCCGTCCGGCGCCGTCGAACGCGAACTGATCGGCGCGGAGGTTCAGGCCGGCGCTGGCGCCGATCTCGAACAGCCTCACCGGCAGTCGCCGTGGCAGCCGAAGCAGCCCACCCATCAGCGCGGCGGACCGTCCTACCTCATTGGTCTGCGGTGGCTGCTCCAGGCCGAGCCGGATCTCCTCGCGGTGCGACTCGAGGACCTGCTGGAACGCGTCCCAGCCGAACACCGGATCCCACTCGCCACCCATGCTCGGGTAGAACACCGCCAGCTCGGGCACCTCGCCGGACAGGACCAGCCGGTGCACACTGCCGAGCAGCCGCAGCGCCAGAGCCGACGGGCCGGGATCGTCCTCGTGCCCGCGCAACACCGGTACGGTCTGCCCGCCGAGCTCGTTGTCATCGGCAACAAGCCGCAGCAACTCCCCGTACATGGGCGAACCGAGCTCGTCACAGGCATCCGCCTGCCAGCGGATCCGCTCCACCATCCCCACCCGCCAACCCTAGCGCCGCATCAGCCCCGCCTACCCGAAGGCGTTGAACAGCCTGTGGTGGCGGTGAACACCGCAGACCCTGTTCACCGCCACCAAATGCTGTTCAAAGGGTCAGGTTGGCGTTGAGCGTTTTCAGCAGCGGACCGGTTTGGTCGGGGGTGAGGGGGTGGCCTTCGGCGTCGGTGAGGTAGAAGACGTCGACGCACTCGGCGCCGAGGGTGCTGACGTGGGCCGAGCGGACGTCGGCGCCGGATGAGGCGATGGTGGCGCAGACCTCGTAGACCAGGCCGGGCCGGTCGTGGGCGCGTACCTGGATGACCGTCGCGGTGTCGGACACGTCCCCGAGGAGGTCTACCCGGGCGGGGGCACCGGCCGGCGCCACGGATGCGTCGCGCGCCGCCAGCCGGCGTACGAGATCGGTGTCGTCCCGGAGCGCGACCGCCAGCCTCTCGCGGAGCCGGACCGGGTCGGGCGGCTCGCCCGCGACCAGCCATTGCGACAGCCCGATGCCGTCCGGTGACGCCGACACGGTCGCGGTCCGGACCCGGAGCCGCTCGACCGCGAGCACTCCGGCGACGGTCGCGAGCGCGCCGATCCGGTCCGGTACGGCCACCACCAGACGCGTGGCCCCGTCCGCGGGGATCACCTGCACGCCGATCCCGCCGGCGAGCGGCGGCACCTCGACCGGTGCGGAGTCGACCCAGCTCGGACCGGCACCACCGATCCGGGCCCGTACCCGCCGGGCCAGGTCGGCCACCAGCCGCAGCCGCCATGTGCTCGCCGTCACTGGACCCGCCGCCCGCGCGTCGGCATACGTCAGCGCCTCGAGCAGATCAAGCGTGTCGGTGTTTCGTACCTCTGAGGCGACGCCCTCGACGGTCATCGGGTCGTCCAGGTCGCGCCGGGTCGCGGTCTCGGCGAGCAGCAGATGCGATCGGACCAGCCGGTCGATCGTGTCGATATCCGCCGGTGCGAACCCCCAGCGCGCACTCACCCGTCGCGCGATCCTCGCACCGGCGACGCTGTGATCGCCCTGCCTGCCCTTGCCGATGTCGTGCAGCAGCGCGGCCATGAGCAGCAGGTCGGGACGGCGCACGTCACGGATCGAGACGGTCGCCTCGAGGCAGGTCTCCAGGCTGTGCCGGTCGACCGTGAACCGATGCACCGGCGACTGCGGCGGCCGGAACCGGATGCCGTCCCACTCGGGCAGGATGCGCGCGACATAGCCGCCCTGGTCGAGCGCCTCCCACACCTCCAGTAGGCCCGGCCCGGCGCCGAGCATCGCACACAGCAGCCGGCGCGCCTCGGCCGGCCACGGCTCCGGGAGGTCCGCGGTCTCACTGGTCAGCCGGGCGACGACCGCCGGCGAGAGACCCAGCCCGCGGTCGGCCGCCACAGCCGCCGCGCGCAGTGCAAGTTCGGGATCAGTTTTCGGCCGTACGCCGGCCAGCAGGACGGCCTCTCCCTCGTGCTCGGCGATGCCGTCCTCGATCGCCACCAGCCGCGGCCCGGCGCCCATCCGGCGCACCGGCGGCCTGCCGGCCGACAGGCTCTCGACCCGGTGCCAGGACACATCGCACACATGGGCGAGAGTCCGGCCGGTGGCGTAGATGTGCCGGAGCAGGTCCTCGCGGCCGTCCAGGCCGAACTCGCGCGCCACATCACCGGCGTACTCCGCGACCAGCCGGTCGGTGGCCCGGCCGGCCACCGTGTGCAGCACGTCGCGGACGTCGAGCAGGTCGTGCCGGGCTCGTTCGACCACCGGGTGCGGTACGTCGACCAGCCACGAGGCGACCAATGCGCGCAGCACGACCGCATCGCGCAGCCCGCCGTACGCCTCCTTGAGTTCGGGCTCGGCCAGGTGCGCCAGTTCGCCGACCGAGTTCGCCCGCTCGCGGCAGGCCGCGGCGAGTTCGGGAAGCCGGGTCCGGGCGCCACGCCTCCAGTCGGCCATCAGCACCGATCGCAGCCGCAGCGTCAGCGCCGGGTCGCCCGCGACGTGCCGGGCATCGAGCAGTCCGAGCGCCACCCGGATGTCGCCGGACGCGGCCTTGCGCGCCTCGTCGACGGTACGGACGCTGTGGTCGAGCCGGGTCCGGGCGTCCCACAGCGGGTACCAGATGTTGCGCGCCACTTCGTCCAGCCGCTCGTACTTCTCGTCGTGGACCAGCATCACGTCCAGGTCGGAGTACGGCGACAGCTCGCGCCGGCCGTACCCGCCGACGCCGACCAGGGCGATGCCCTCGGTGCTGGTACCGAGGGCATCGCACGCGTTCGCGAGCAGGAGTTGCAGCAGGTGGTCGGCCTCCTCGGCCCGGCCCCGACGGGCTGCGGTCATGTTGTCCAGCGTTTCCTCACAGGTGCGTCACGGGTGCGGCATCACAGGGCGTCGGCGTCGCGTTCGCCGGTGCGGACCCGGACGATCGTCTCGACCGGTGTCACCCAGATCTTGCCGTCACCGATCCGGCCGGTCTGCGCCGACTTGGCCACCAGCGTGACCACGTCGTCGGCGTCGCCGTCCTCGACCACGATCTCGATCCGGACCTTCGGGACCAGGTCCACCTCGTACTCCGCGCCGCGGTAGACCTCGGTGTGGCCCTTCTGCCGGCCGTACCCGCTGGCCTCGGTGACGGTCATCCCAGTCACGCCGAACGTCTCCAGGGCCGACCGGACGTCGTCGAGCTTGTGCGGCTTGACCACCGCGGTCACGAGCTTCATGCGTTCGCCTCTTCCTTGTCGGAGTCCTTCGTCGCGGTGGCGTGCTCAGCCGATATGGGCTGCTGCGAGTTCGGCTCGGGCCGGGCGGTGACGCTGTGGCCGCGCAGACCCGAGGTGAGCAGCTCATACGCCGTCTCGGCGTGCTCGATCTGGTCGATACCGGTGGTCTCGTCCTCCTCGCTCAGCCGGAAGCCGATGGTCTTGTCGATCACCGTCGCCAGGATCCAGGCCACCGTGAAGGAGTACACCCCGACCACGAGGTTGGCCACTGCCTGCCGCCAGAGCTGGTCGACCCCGCCACCGTAGAACAGGCCGTCGACACCGGCCGGCGCCGCGGCGCTGGCGAACAGGCCGATGCTCAGCGAGCCGAACAGACCGCCGACGAAGTGGACGCCGACCACGTCGAGCGAGTCGTCGTACCCGAACTTGTACTTGAGCCCGACCGCGAGGGCACAGATCGCACCGGCGAGCACACCGACCGCAAGCGCGCCGAGCGGCGTGATCGAACCGCACGACGGGGTGATCGCCACCAGGCCGGCGACGGCTCCGGAGGCCAGGCCGAGCGACGTGGGCTTGCCGTCGCGGATCTTCTCCACCACCAGCCAGCCGATCACCGCAGCGGCGGTGGCTACCTGGGTGTTGACGAAGGTGATCGCGGCAGTGCTGCCGGCGGCCAGCGCCGAACCGGCGTTGAACCCGAACCAGCCGAACCACAGCATGGCGGCACCCAGGAAAACCAGCGGCAGGCTGTGCGGCCGCATCGGGTCCCGGCGCCAGCCGACCCTCCTGCCGAGTACCAGCGCGGCACCGAGTGCGGCGGCGCCCGCGTTCAGGTGCACGGCGGTTCCGCCGGCGAAGTCGAGGGCCTTGAGCTTGTCGCCGATCCAGCCGCCGTTACCGTCGTCGAGGAACCAGACCGAGTGCGCGACCGGGAAGTACACCAGGCTGGTCCAGCCGATCACGAACACGATCCAGCCGCGGAACTTGGCCCGGTCTGCGATCGCACCCGAGATCAGCGCCGGGGTGATGATCGCGAACATCAACTGGAACGCCACGAACGCCAGCGTCGGGATCTGATGCCCCTCCGGCCCGGTCACCGCGTCCGGGGACAACAGGCCCTTCAACCCGACGGCCGACGAGTCGCCTATCACGTGACCGGTGTCGCCGGCGAACGTGTACGAGTACCCGTACAGCAGCCACAGCACGGTCACAACGGCGATCGTGATGCCGCTCATCATCATCATGTTGAGCACGCTCTTCACGCGCACCATGCCGCCGTAGAACAGCGCCAGGCCCGGGGTCATCAGTAACACCAGGGCGGAGGCTGCCAGGACCCAGGCGGTATCGCCGGTGTTGATCTCCATCGCGATTTCCCTTTCGTCGCACGTCGTGCGTCGTACGAGGTCCGGACGCGGGACGTCACAACGGCGGGACGGGCGCCGCTCCGGGCATACCCGGAACAATGGCGGTACGGCGTTTCGGGTGATCGCATCCGATGTTTCGTACGTGTGACAAAGGCGGCTCGCCGATGACGCGCAGATGACGAACGGGTCTTTACTACGATCCGTCTGCGGGCGAGACTCAGTGCCGTTGTTCTGTTCGTATACAGGACCTTTGTCCGTCACCGACTGCCCTGAGATTGGTGCGGACGGTCACGAGGGAGGGGACCCGAATGAGGACGGAACAGGGGCGGCGTGGCCGCCCGCGCGATCCGGACGCGGAGCCGCGGATCCGGGCATGCGCACTGGATCTGCTGCTCGAGCGTGGCTTCGACAAGATGACCGTCGACGACGTCGCCGAGGCGGCCGGCGTGGGCAAGGCGACGATCTACCGGCGCTGGCCGGGCAAGGAACAACTCGCGTACGACGCCCTGACGGTGATGTTCGACACCGAGGTACCCGAACCGGACACCGGTTCGTTCGAGGAGGACATCCGCCTGCTCTACACCGAGGCGATCGCCTTCGTCGGCACCGAGGCCGGCCGGGCTATGGTCCGGCTCGGTGTCACTGAGGCGACCAGGGATCCGGCGGTGGCGCAGATCTATCACGACTTCCTGAAGCGCCGGGTCGACGCATGCGAGCGCCGGCTCGAACGAGCGCGCAAGCGGGGCGAGCCGATTCGCGAGGGGATCGACCCGGCCGTGCTGGTCGAGTGGCTGACCGGCCTGCTGGTGGTCCGCGTGATCACCGGCGCCGAGATGTTCAGCGCCGACGACGTCGAGCAACTCGTCGCCGTGACCATGCACGGCGTGATCCGGACCGACTAGCGGACCAGGGTCGGGCCGAGCGCGTACGAGTCGACATGGAGTTCGGTGACCCGTAGCAACTGGCCGTTCAGCACGTTCCAGGCCAGGATCCAGCCCCCGTCATTGGTGCGCGACTCGAACAGAACGGTGTGGTCGTCGTACCAGCCGAGCACACCGCGGCCCGGCAATCGGACCTCCTTGATGCTGTCCGGTAGCAGCATCAGCTTGCGCGGTGCCTGCGGGTTCGCCTCGACGACTGCCAGCGCTTGCCCGTTCTCCGTGAGCTTCGGCAACTGCCGCGGTATCAGCGACCGGGCCGACAACCCGCCGGAGCTGAACGTCGAGCCGACCCACCGGTACACCGGCAGCGCCGGCCGCTGGACCAGCCGGCCGCGGCCGTTCGCGTCATAGCTCATCAGCGTCTGACCGGTGGAGTCGCTGTCCAGCGCCAGCGGCGGGGTGAGCACATCCGGGTCGGCCGGCTGTGCGATCGGGACCACCCGCTGCAGGCCCGGGGTCAGGTCACCGACGATCACCCGGTACGCCGCGTCCGGACCGGTCACCATCACCCGGTCGCCGGTGGTCGTCCAGGCGACGTGGCTGATAGTTGCCGATGGCACCGGAATGTCCTCGGCGTGCCCGTTGGTGGTGTCCAGGACGACCAGCTTGCCCGGCTGCGCGAACGCCACTGTCGAGCCCGACGGCGCGACCGCAGTGGTACTCAGCGGCGCGACGTTGTTGCCGAGGGCATCCTTCGTCGGGACCAGGTCGATCGTCGACTCGGCCCACCGGCCGCCCATACTGCGCAGGAACGGGTGGTAGCGGCCGGGCTCGACCTCGCGCATCAGCACGACGGCGACCTGCCGGATCGGGCGCGAGTCCAGATTCTGGATCCGGCCGTCAGGAATCCCCAGTTCGGGGCTGAGCACGGTCGGCAGGCCGTCGAGCCACGGCTCGCTGCCGGCCAGCGGACCCATCCAGTACGGCGCACCGTCGATATCGCCCGACGGCGGCACGGTGATCGTCTCCGTCGGCAGCGGGTTCGGCGACGGCGCGACCAGCTGGGTCGATTGCTTCAGCTGCGGCCCTGCGACCACACCGGCCGCGATCAGGGCGACCACCGCCATCGCGCCGACCGCTACGGCGAGACGGCGCCGGCGCCGGCTGATCACCCGCGCGTCCGCCCACACCCGGTCGGCGAAGTCGGGCTCGGCGACCTGCGCGGACGCGTCCTCCAGCATCAGCTGAACGTGCTCCGGCTCGATCATCTCAGGCCTCCCTCCGCGGGCAGTTCCATCACCGCGCGCAGCTTGTTCAGCGCGACGTGTGACTGGCTCTTCACGGTGCCGAGGGTGACGCCCAGCTGGTCCGCGGTCTCGGCCTCGGTGAGGTCCTCGAAGTACCGCAGCACCATCACTGCCCGTTGCCGCGGTGTCAACGTCATCAGCGCACGCCGAACGTCCAGCCGGACCGCGTGGTCGGCCAGCGGCGCCGGTCCGTCGGCGACCTCGTCGACCAGCCGTTCCCGGCGGACCCGCCGCCACCACGACACCGCGTCGCGGTACAGGATGCGGTTGACGTACGCGTCCGGGTTGCCGTCGCGCAGCCGGTTCCAGCGCAGCGCGAGCTTGGTCAGTGCCTGCTGGACCAGGTCCTGGGCGAGATGCTCGTCGCCGCACACCAGGTACGCCGCACGGACCAGCCGGCGCTGCCGGGACACGACGTATCCCGCGAAGTCCGGATCCACCTCATCGCGCATCGGCACGCCCTCTCCACCACCCATTGAACGCCCGGGACCACGCGAATGGTTGGTGGGTCGGCGCGCTCAACCAGCAGCGGATCAGCAGCGGATCAGTCGAGCAGGGCGTCGACGAAGTCCTCCGCGACGAAGGGGGCGAGGTCGTCGGCGCCCTCGCCGAGACCGACCAGCTTGACCGGTACGCCCAGCTCGCGCTGTACCGCGATCACGATCCCGCCCTTGGCGGTGCCGTCCAGCTTGGTCAGCACGATCCCGGTGACGTCGATCACCTCGGCGAACACGCGCGCCTGGGTGAGGCCGTTCTGCCCGGTGGTGCCGTCGATCACCAGCAGCACCTCGCCGACTGCTGCCGCCTTCTCGATCACCCGCTTGACCTTGCCGAGCTCGTCCATCAGCCCGGTCTTGGTGTGCAGCCGCCCGGCGGTGTCGACCAGGACGACGTCGGCCTCGGTCTCGATCCCGGTCCGGACCGCGTCGAACGCCACGCTCGCCGGGTCGCCGCCCTCCGGCCCGCGCACGGTGCTGACGCCGACCCGCTCGCCCCAGGTCTGCAACTGGTCGGCCGCGGCCGCGCGGAAGGTGTCGGCCGCGCCGAGCACGACATCCTTGCCATCGGCGACGAGTACGCGGGCCAGCTTGCCGACCGTGGTGGTCTTGCCGGTTCCGTTCACCCCGACCACGAGCACGATCGCGGGCTTGCCCTCGCGGCGGCTGACCTTGAGCGACCGGTCCATCGACGGGTCGACCAGCGCGACCAGCTCGTCGCGCAAGACGGCGTGGGCCTGCTGCGGGGCCGACGCACCCTCGACCCTGAGCCGGGTCCGCAGCCGCTCGACCAGGTCCTGGGTCGGTGCGACGCCGACGTCCGCGGTCAGCAGCGTGTCCTCGATCTCCTCCCAAGTCGCCTCGTCGACCTTGTCCCGCGACAGCAGCGCGAGCAGGCCCTTGCCGAGAGAGGTCTGCGACCGGGCCAGCCTGGCGCGCAACCGGACCAGCCGGCCCGCGGCCGGCTCCGGCTTCTCGATCGCCGTGGTGGGCGGCTCGACCACCTCACCGGTGGGGGCCTCGGCCTCCGCGGCCGTACGGGTCGGCGGGGCTTGTTCGGCGACCGGCAGCGCCGGCTCGATCTCGGCCGGCCGTCGTCCGGACGACACGGCCCGGCGCCATGTCGCCACCCCGGTTGCGGTACCGAGGAGGATCAGGACCGCGACGACGATCAGGACGGTCGCGACGGTGGACAACAGCGGAACCAGTTCAGCAGTCAGCACGACCGCCAATCATTCCACCTGCCCGCTCCCCCACCTAACCAAGCGCTGCCGCGCCCCGGGTCAGTGACTGGCGTAGTGGGACCCGTCGGAGTTGTCGGCGGTCTCCGAGGCACGCGAGGTAGCAGGTCTGCGGCCGACACGGCTGAGAACGTATCTCAGGCGGCGACGCCATTTGGCGTTGAGGAGGGTCGCCGCCGGGCGATCGTCCTCCATCAGTTCCTCGAGTTTGCCTTCGCCCTGCGCGACCGCGAGCAGGACCAGACCGGACAACAGCACGATCACCGACATGGTGATGACGAACATCAGCACAGAGAAAGTCTCCCCGTTCCCAGGTTCGCTTGGACGCCTGCGCAGACACTGCAACAGCACTGTCACGGCACCGACACAGACCCTGCGTACCCGATTATTGTCGCAGAAGCCCGCGCAGGTCCTGTACGGCCGCGTCGGCGGTCCACTCCATGGTCACCGCGTTCACGGTCAGCTCCGTCCACGACCAGCCCGGTACGTCGGCAGGCTTCCACGGCGGGCTGAGCACATCGCCGGTCTGCTCGGCATGTTCGATCACCGCGGTCGACATCTCAACGGCGTCGCGTTCGGCATACACCTTGAAAGCGTTTGCATGCGGCGGATCCGGTACGACGCGGAACCCGGCGGCAACCAGGCCCGCCGCCAGCTCGACGGCCCGCTGATGGAACTCGGCCATCCGCGGCAGCAGCGTCCGCAACCCGCTCCGCGCCGACACCGCGTACGGAACCAGCGTCGGCGGATTGCCGCCGAGCCGACGCTGCCAGCGGCGGGCGGCGGCGATCAGGACCTCGGGTCCGGCGACCGCCGCACCGGCGAGTCCGCCGAGTCCCTTGTAGAACGACACGTACACGGTTCCGGCGAGTTCGGCGACCTCGGCGACGGTGTGCCCGAGGTACGCAGTGCTCTCCCACAGCCGGGCACCGTCGAGATGCAGCGGTACGCCGCGCTCGGCACAGTGCGCGGAGAACACCACCAGCTCGTCCCATGCCGGCAACACGTAGCCGGCCTCGCGCAGCGGCAGCTCCAGGCAGACCGCGGCGAGTCGCCCAGGGATCGCGTCCAGGTCATCCGGACGCGGCTGGCGCGGCTCGTCGGTCAGCCGCTCGACCCGCAGGCCGTGAACCTCCTCCAGCGCGTTCAGCTCGTGCCGGAGGAAGTGCGACAGGCCGTGCACGGCGACCCGGGTGCTGCCGCGCTCGTCGGCCAGCGCACGCAGGACCGACTGCTGGGCCACCACGCCGGTCGGCATGAACGCGCAGGCCGGCTTGCCCAGCAGCTCGGCAACCTCGGCCTCCACCTCGGCCACCGCGCCACGGCTGCCGTACAGATCCAGATCGTCGTCGGTGGTGGCATCAGCGGTCGCTCGCAGCCGTTCCGGTGCCGGGCCGAAGTTGCGGAACAGATGTCGCTCGGCCTTGGCGACCGCCGCACGGCGCCGGTCCTCGAGGCTCACGCCGGCTCGGCCTCGCGCAGCCGCTGGCTGATCACGGTGGACACGCCGTCTCCGCGCATGCTCACCCCGTACAAGGCGTCGGCGATCTCCATGGTCCGCTTCTGGTGGGTGATCACGAGCAGCTGGCTCTGGTCGCGCAGCTCGTCGTAGATCTCCAGCAGCCGGCCGAGGTTGGTGTCGTCCAGCGCCGCCTCGACCTCGTCCAGGATGTAGAACGGCGACGGCCGGGCCTTGAACAAGGCGACCAGGAACGCCACCGCGACCAGCGACCGCTCGCCACCGGACAGCAGCGACAGCCGCTTGATCTTCTTGCCCGGCGGCCGGGCCTCGACGTCAACTCCGGTGGCGAGCATGTCGTCCGGATCGGTCAGCACCAGCCGGCCCTCGCCACCGGGGAACAGCCGGGCGAAGATCTGCTCGAACGCGTCCTCGACATCGCGGTACGCCTCGGTGAAGACCCGCTCGACCCGCTCGTCGACCTCCTTGACGATGTCCAGCAGGTCGCGGCGGGACTTCCTCAGGTCGTCGAGCTGCTCGGACAGGAACCGGTGCCGCTCCTCCATCGCGTCGTACTCCTCCAGCGCAAGCGGGTTGATCCGCCCGAGCTGGTTGAGCGCGCGCTCGGCCGAACGCAGCCGCCTGGTCACCTTGGCCCGGTCGTACGGCTCGGGCTCCAGCTCCATCGGCGGCTGCTGGCCGTCCGGGTCGTGCGGCAGCGGCGGCACCGGCTGGTCCGGTCCGTACTCGGCGACCAGCACGTCCACCTCGGTGCCGAGGTCGGCCAGCGCCTTCTCGTAGAGCTGGTCCAGCTTCATCCGCTGCTCGGCACGGGCCAGCTC
>JBKPSJ010000325.1:0-10604 GCA_046765875.1 Actinomycetota bacterium | reverse complement strand
CTCGAGTTCGGCCCACGCGCCGACGGCCACGGCACCACCGTGGTCATCGACGTACCCCTCAAAGAGGAGTAACGGGAACCAACCGAAAAGGCCCCGCTCCACCGCGGGGCCTGTCGGGGTGGGGCCGGTCAGGCGGTGCGGATCCGGGCCCGGGCGTTGCGACGCTTGAGAGCGCGTCGCTCGTCCTCGCTCAGGCCGCCCCAGACACCATGGTCCTGGCCGGCTTCGAGGGCCCACGCGAGGCACTGTTCGCGCACGTCGCAGCGGCGGCACACCTGCTTCGCCTCCTCGATCTGCATGATCGCGGGGCCGGTGTTGCCGATGGGGAAGAACAGTTCCGGGTCCTCATCGAGGCAAGCGGCCCGGTGGCGCCAATCCATGGCGGATCCCATCTCTCTTCTCATCGTCTGACGCGGTGGACCGTCGGCCGGTCCGAAACGGCTGTCAGTGTCAGCCTGATCCCGCGTTGTGAACGGTTTCACGAACACCTACATCGTCCCAACCTATGAACTCCTGGACAAGGGGGTCTCTCTTGTCAGGTCGATCACAAGACTTCGGCCTGTCGAATTGTGGACATGATCATGGTCATGCGTCCGCATTCCGTACGTAACCAGTATGCGGTCGCAGCCCATGTACAGCAAGTAACCCGACCCTCAGGGCTGAGGTTACGCACGCCTTACACCCGCCGGTCGAGGACCCGTGACCGAGCCCTAGGCTGGCGAACGTGTCGAATGATTCCTCGTCCGGGCGTTCTACGGAAGACCCCGGGACCCCCATATCCCGTCCGAGGGCGCTGACGGTCGCGGCGGGCGTACTGGTTCTGGAGGGTCTGGCGTGCGTCGTCCTGGGCCTGATCGAGGCGTTCAACACCTCCGGCGGACGGCTGGCGATGGGTGTGACCAGCTCGGTGTTCCTGGTCGTGTACGGCGTGGCGCTGGGCTTGGTCGGGTGGGGGCTGAGCCGGGCGGCGACCTGGAGCCGGGGCCCGGCCGTGGTGGCTCAGCTGATCCAGCTCGGAGTCGCCTGGAGCTTCCGCGGCGGGTCGACGACGTGGATCACCGTGGTGCTGGCATTACTCGCCGTGGTCGCCCTGGGCGCGATCTTCCGCCGCACCTCGACCGAGGCGCTGACCGACCGGCCCCGGCCTTACTGAGCTAGTCCCTGAGCAGGCCGGCGCGGAGCTCGGTCAGCGTGCGGGCCAGCAGCCGGGAGACGTGCATCTGCGAGATGCCGATCTCCTCGGCGATCTGCGACTGGGTCATGCCGCGGAAGAACCGTAGCGTCAGGATCCGCTTCTCCCGGGTCTCCAGCCGGGCCAGCAGCGGCTTGAGCGACTCGCGGTACTCCACGCTCTCCAGCGCCTCGTCGTCCGCGCCGAGGGCGTCCAGCACCGTGCTGGAGTCGGCGTCTGCAGCGTCAGGCGCGTCGAGCGACAACGTGTTGTAGGCGTTCGCCGACTCCAGGCCCTCGATCACCAGGTCGGACGACAGCCCGAGCCGCTCGGACAGTTCGGCGACCGTGGGGGCCCGGCCTAGTTCCTGCGTCAGGTCCGCGGTGGCAGCGGTCAGCGAGAGCCGCAGCTCCTGGAGCCGCCGCGGTACCCGGATCGCCCAGCCCTTGTCGCGGAAGTACCGCTTGATCTCGCCGAGGATCGTCGGAGTCGCGTATGTCGAGAACTCCACTCCGCGGTCGGCGTCGAACCGGTCCACAGCCTTGATCAACCCGATCGTTGCCACTTGGACCAGGTCGTCGTACGGCTCGCCGCGGTTGCGGAACCGGCGGGCCAGATGCTCGACAAGCGGCATGTGCAGGGCCACCAGCCCGTCACGGGCCATGAGGTATTCGGGCTCGCCCGGTTTGGTGCCGGCGAGGACACCGAACAACTCGGCCGTGCGGACCCGAAGGTCTACAGGCTCGTCGAGACCAGCCGGGTCGCCGACAGCGGCTTCCGGCTGTGGTTCGGTCACGCGTTCTCCGCCGTGAGGGCCGACGCGGACAGCGCGATCTTGACGTGGCCGTCGAGGTTCTCGACTTCTGCGGAGTCGACCAGGGCGGACAGCACCATCCAGCCGAAACCACCGGTGTCGGGCGACCAGTCGGCCGGTACCACTGCCGACACCGACACGGTCATGGTCGGCCGATCAACGATGAAGACGCACTCCACCTTGCCGTCAGTGGCATGTGGGAGCAGCAGGGCGCAGGCCTCGTCGACCGCGATCCGCAGGTCGTCGATGGCGTCGACGGTGAAGTCGTTGCGGGCGGCGAGGTTGCCGACGACCGCCCGGGGCACGGCGACGTAGGCGCCGTCGGCGGGGATGGTGAGGCGTACCTCGGCCGGATGTGCGTTGATGCCCACTCGTCGGTCCTCCCTCGCCGGCTGCTGAACCGGCCACCGCCAGACATTCTGCCCCTTGGGCGGCAGACTAATGAAAAGCTGCCCCCACGTGGGCGCGGGGGCAGCCTCGGCGGCCGGGTTCAGGCCTTCTTGGTCTCCGCGAAGATCTCGGCGATCTCGTCGATCTTGGCCAGCAGTTCATCGGCGGTCTTGACGTCGGACTTGCCCTTCGTCCCGGACGCGCCGGCGAGCTTGGTCGCCTCGTTGAACAGCGTGTGCAGCTGCGGGTACTTCTCGAAGTGCGGCGGCTTGAAGTAGTCGGTCCACAGTACCCACAGGTGGTGCTTGACCAGCTCGGAGCGCTGCTCCTTGATCAGGATCGCCCGGGTCTGGAACTGCGGGTCGTCGTTGTCGGCCATCTTCTCCGCGATCGCCTTCACCGACTGCGCTTCGATCCTGGCCTGGGCCGGGTCGTAGACGCCGCAGGGAAGATCGCAGTGCGCGGAGACGTCGACTGTGCGTGCGAAGAAACGCGAGAACATGCAAGGGTCCTTTCGGTCCGGTTCGCCAACGGAGCGCCTACTGCGGGACACTACTCCGCGCCTGGTGAGGACACTCGGAGGGGCGTGTGAGCAGGATCGGGATGGCGCGGGTACACGGCCGCTCAATGCTCCCGACGCTCCGTCCTGGCGATCGTGTGCTGGTCCGGTACGACGGACGGCCGCGCCCGGGATCACTTGTGCTGGTGCGGTTCCCGGGCCGGCCACTGGCGGTGAAGCGGCTGCTACGGCGCGAACCCGACGGCGGCTGGTGGGTCGAACGGGACAACCAGCGCGAGGGCGTCGACTCGTGGTCGCTCGGTGCGGTGGCCGAGTCCGACCTGGTCGCCGTCGTGCTGTGCAGGTTGTGGCCCCGGCCTGGCCGACTCAGACCGTTGGGTTGAGCAAAGGCTGCTCAGGGGTGGTCGTGCTCGGAGCGCAACCTGCGCAGGAAGGTCTTGGTCCGGTTGTGCTGCGGGTTGTCGATGACGTCCCGGGGCGGCCCGGCCTCGACGACGACGCCGCCGTCCATGAACACGACGGTGTCGGCCGCCTCCCGGGCGAACGACATCTCGTGGGTGACCACGATCATCGTCATACCCTCGCCGGCCAGCTCCTTCATCACCGCCAGCACCTCACCGACCAGCTCCGGGTCCAGCGCCGAGGTCGGTTCGTCGAACAGCATCAGCTTCGGGTGCATCGCCAGCGCCCGGGCGATCGCGACCCGCTGCTGCTGACCGCCGGACAACTGGGCCGGATACATGTTGCACCGGTCCGCAAGACCGACCCGTTCCAGCAGTTTCAGCGCCTCGTCGCGGACGGTCTTGCGGCTGCGGCCGGAGACCTGCACCGGCGCCTCACAGACGTTCTCCAGCGCGGTTTTGTGCGGGAACAGGTTGAACCGCTGGAAGACCATGCCGATCTCGCGCCGCTGAGCCGCGATCTGCTTGTCCTTCAACCGATAGAGCTTGCCGTTGCGCTCGGCGTACCCCATCAGATCGCCGTCCACCCAGATCCGGCCGCCGTCGATCGTCTCGAGCTGGTTGATGCAGCGCAGGAAGGTGGTCTTGCCCGAGCCGGACGGGCCGAGCAGGCAGACCACCTGGCCGCGATCGACGTCCATGTCGATGCCCTTGAGCACCTCATTGTGGTGGAACGACTTGGTCACGTTGACCGCGTGCACCAGCGGCATCCCCGGCGGGGGGAGGGCCTCGTCGTCCTTGTTCACTGCAGGATCCACTGCGGTCATCAGGCACCTCCGGCGCCGGCCGGGCGGGCAGCCCGCGGGGACTTCGTGCCGAAGCCACGGCCGAAGTGCCGCTCGAGGAAGTACTGGCCGACCATCAGCACGCTGGTCGCGGCCAGGTAGTACAGCGTCGCCGCGACGGCGATCGGGAAGGTCTTGAAGTACGTGCTGCCAATCGACTGCAGCTGATAGAACAGCTCGCTGATCACCGGCACTGCGAGCAGCAGCGAGGTGTCCTTCAGCATCGCGATCGTCTCGTTGCCAGTAGGCGGCACGATCACCCGCATCGCCTGCGGCAGTACGATCCGCCGCATGACCTTGCCGTTGCCCATCCCCAGCGCCTGAGCGGCCTCGCTCTGACCGCGGTCGACGCTGAGGAGGCCGGCCCGGGCGATCTCGGCCATATACGCGGCCTCGGACAGCCCGAGCCCGATCACACCGGCGACGAGGCCGGTGAAGATCTTGTTCGCGTCGAGGTTCAGGAACCGCCAGTCGCCGGACAGGCCGAGCCAGTCGATGATCTTCCAGTCGAATGGGATGCCGAACGAGATCCCCTGCTGGAACAGGATGCCGAGCGTGCCCATCGTGAACAGCAGGATGTAGCGCGGCACGCTGCGGAAGAACCAGGTGAACACCCAGGACACCCCGGAC
Source organism: Actinomycetota bacterium (assembly GCA_046765875.1). Lineage (GTDB taxonomy): Bacteria > Actinomycetota > Actinomycetes > Propionibacteriales > Kribbellaceae > DASRHY01. The sequence goes on along the minus strand of JBKPSJ010000325.1, from coordinate 5,833 downwards.
AGGATCCAGTTGTCGGACAGCCGCATCACCGCCAGGATGATGCCGCCGACCACGCCGACCACCATCGACAGCGCGGTGACCAGCAGCGTGCCCTTGATGAACCCTTCGATCACCGGGCTCTGGTTCATCGCCTGGAAGACAAAACGCCATTCGAAGGCTTTGTTCGTCACCACTAGGTGGACGAACATCCCGACCAGCACCACGATGACGGCGATGGCCACCCAGCGTCCAGGGTGCCGGACGGGAACCGCGTGGATCGCGCCCGGCCGGTCGGTGGCCGGCTCGGCCGGGCGAGGTTCGGTAACAGTGGTCATGGAACCGTGGTCATGTCAGGGGTTGACGGCGAAAGTGCTGATCGCGCCCGAGCTGTTGTTCCACTTCGCGAGTGCGCTCTTGTACGTGCCGTCGGTCGCGAGCTGATTCAACGCCTCGACGATGGCCTGCGCGAACGCAGTCTCGCTCTTCGGGATCACATAGCCGTACGGCGCCGAGTCGTAGATCTGGCCGAGCTGCTCGATCTTGCCGCCCGCCTTCTGGATGGCGTACAGCACGACGGGCGAGTCGGCGAGCATCGCGTCGGCCTTACCGCTGACCAGGTCGGCGGTCGCCTGGTCCTGCTTCTCCCGGATGAGCATGTTGATGTTCGGCTTGCCGGCGGTGGTGCACTTCTTCCCCCGCGCGGTCAGGTCGTCGAGCTGGGTGGTGCCCTTCTGTACGGCGATCGTCTTGCCGCACGGATCGTCCGCGTTGACGCCCTTCGGGTTGCCCTTCGCCGTGGCCCAGAGGGTGCCGGCGTTGAAGTAGCTCACCATGTTGACCTGCTGCTTGCGCGTGGGGTTGATGGTGAACGACGATACGCCGACGTCGTACTTGCCACCCTGGACGCCAGTGATGATCGTGTCGAACAATGCCGGCTGCCACTGGACGGTGACGCCGAACTTCTGAGCGACCGCGTTGAACAGGTCGACGTCCATGCCGACGACAGTCGTACCGCCCTGCAGGAACTCGTTCGGCGGGTACGTCGCGTCGACGCCGACGACGATCTTGCCTGCCGAGGCGATCTTCGCCGGCAGCTTGGACTTCAGGTCCGGCTGGGCGGAAGCCGACGATGTGGGTGCGCTACTCGGCGGCGCGCTGCTCGACGAGCCGCTGCCTGACAACGAGTTTGATCCGCAGCCGGCCACCGCGAGGAGCAGGGCACCGGACAGCGCGATCGTGGTACGTCGGAACATCATCGAACCTCCCTGACAGGGGCTGTCAGCCCGCATCCTGACCCGCATCCTGACACAGAGGAGGGCACTTGGTCCGCAGGTAGGTCAAAGGAAACCCGATCGTCATGTGAGCGGGCCCACACCAGACCACTGCCTCCTGTGGTTCAATCGGGGGCCACGGGTGACCCCCGAGTAGCGACGCGGTGATGGCTCGCATCCTAGAGACCGCCGCCAGTACACCGGAACTCCCAGAGAGGATGTGTTGGGTCACTCATGGCTGCCGAAGCATTCCCGTCCGTGACGTCTGTGACAGGGGAGGACCAGGACCCGGCCGATACGTACGCCGGCGACCCGGTCTTCGACCTGCACGCCGGCGGCAAGATCGATGTGGTGTCGTCGGTCCCGTTGCGCAACACCGCCGACCTGTCCAAGGCCTACACGCCCGGCGTCGCCCGGGTGTGCACCGCGATCGCCGAGCACCCGTCGCTCGTACGCCGTTACACCTGGAAGGCAAATACCGTTGCCGTCGTCACCGATGGCACCGCGGTACTCGGTCTTGGCGACATCGGCCCGGCGGCGTCGTTGCCGGTGATGGAGGGCAAGGCCCTGCTGTTCAAGGAGTTCGGCGGTGTCGACGCGATCCCGGTCGCCCTGGACTGCACCGACACCGACGAGATCGTCGAGACCGTCGTCCGGCTTGCGCCGACCTTCGGCGGGATCAACCTGGAGGACATCTCCGCGCCGCGGTGCTTCGAGATCGAGCGCCGGCTCAGGGAGCGCCTCGACATCCCCGTCTTCCACGACGACCAGCACGGTACGGCCGTCGTAGTGCTCGCCGCGCTCCGCAACGCGTTGCGGGTCACCGGCAAGCGGATCGAGGACATCCGCGTGGTGATATCCGGCGCTGGCGCCGCGGGCGTCGCCTGCGCGCGGATCCTGCTCGCTGCAGGGGTTGGCGATCTGACCGTTGTCGACAGCAAGGGTGTGCTGTCGCGCGACCGCGCCGATCTGAACCCGGTCAAACTTTCGCTGGCCAAGGACACCAACACCGGCGGGCTGTCCGGCCGGCTCACCGACGCGCTCGACGGTGCGGACCTGTTCCTCGGCGTCTCCGGCGGTACGGTGCCGGAGGACGCGATGGGGCGGATGGCCGACGACGCGATCATCTTCGCGCTGGCCAACCCGAACCCTGAGGTCCACCCGGACATCGCGCACCGGTACGCCGCCGTGGTTGCCACCGGTCGCTCGGACTTCCCGAACCAGATCAACAACGTGCTGGCGTTCCCGGGCATCTTCCGCGGCGCGCTCGACGTCGATGCGTCGCGCATCACCGAGGCGATGAAGCTGGCCGCGGCCGAGGCACTGGCGGACCTGATCCCGTCGTCCGAGCTGCGCCCCGACTACGTGATCCCGTCACCCTTCGACGCGCGCGTAGCCCCCGCCGTAGCCGCAGCGGTCGCCACCGCCGCCCGCCGCGACAACGTAGCCCGCGCCTGACCACACCCTCTGCCGATCGGGCGCAGTGACGCTTGACACTGACCGGTGCGGGTGGGTGGGCCTAGGGTGGGCGCATGCTGGCTGCGTTTGTGAGCAAGTTCTCCGCCGAGGATCCGCTGAGCGTGCTCGAGGTGGGGGAGCGGCCGGAGCCGGCAGTGCCCGACGGGTGGGTGGTTGTCGACGTGAAGGCGTCGGCGCTGAACCATCATGACCTGTGGTCGCTCAAGGGTGTCGGGCTGGGCGAGGACAAGCTGCCGATGATCCTCGGCTGTGACGCAGCCGGACTCGATGCCGACGGCAACGAGGTGGTCGTGCACTCGGTCATCTCGGATCCCGCCTGGCGCGGTGACGAGACGCTCGACCCGCGCCGGTCGTTGCTCAGCGAGCGGTTCCAGGGTGCGCTGGCCGAGCGGGTCGCCGTACCCGCGCAGAACGTGGTGCCGAAACCGGCCGGGCTGTCGTTCGAGGAGTCCGCCTGCCTGCCGACCGCCTGGCTGACGGCGTATCGGATGCTGTTCACGCAGAGCGGGCTGAAGCCGGGCAACACGGTGCTGGTGCAGGGCGCCGGCGGCGGGGTCGCGACGGCGCTGATCGCGCTGGCACGGGCGGCCGGGTTCCGGGTCTGGGCGACCAGCCGGGACGAGGCCAAGCGGGACCGGGCGGTCGGACTCGGCGCGCACCAGGTCTTCGAGTCCGGCGCGCGGCTGCCCGAACGCGTCGACGCGGTGATGGAGACGGTCGGCCAGGCGACCTGGTCGCACTCGTGCAAGTCGCTGCGGCCGGGCGGAACCCTGGTGATCTGCGGTGCCACCAGCGGCCAGGCGCCGAAGTCGGCCGAGCTGAACCGGATCTTCTTCCTGCAGTTGCGGGTGCAGGGTTCGACGATGGGTACGCGGGCCGAATTGGCCGGGCTGCTGTCGTTCCTTGACAACAGCGGGGTCCGGCCGGTCGTCGACAAGACGCTGCCGCTTTCGCAGGCGCGCGACGGGTTCGCCGCGATGAACGACGGCCACGTGTTCGGCAAGATCGTCTTCACCGTCTAGCCCGGCGGGCCGATACTGACGGGATGGCTGAGCCGCTGATCCGCCGAGCCGTCGTTGCCGATGCCGAGGCGGGGGCACGCTGTCATGCGGCCTGCTGGCAGGAGGCGTACGAGGGCATCGTCGCGCCGGACCGGCTGGCGGCGGCCGTCGACGTACGCGGGCGTGCCGAACGCTGGCGGACCGCGCTGGAGGACGGCGCCGAACGCTGGATCGCGATCCACCCCGGTGGCGACGAGGTCGCGGACGCCGACCGGGTGATCGGATTCGCCGCGCCCGGGATCAGCCGCGACCACGACATTCGGACCGCCTTGGAGTTGTACGCGATCTACGTACGCAAGGACTGGTGGGGCACCGGTCTCGCCAACCGGCTGCTGGATGTTGCCATCGGCAAGCAGCCCGCAATCCTGTGGGTGTTGGAGGCGAACGCGCGAGCACGGGCGTTCTACAGCAGGCACGGGTTCGTACCGGACGGCGCCCGCAAGGAGGAGACCTTCTTCGGCGAACCGGAGATCCGCATGGTCCGCTAGCTCGCGGCGTTGCATGCCGGAAACACGGCCGACCTTCGGTGGCAACGTGCGTCAACGAGGCTTACAGCATGATGAGGAGTTCACGGCTGTCGGTGATCGTCGATCCGCGGGACCGGTGGATGGATCGGGCTGCCTGCATAGGGTCCGCGCCGGCGTACGACGAGTCAGCCGAACAGTGGCAGCAACGCCGCGCGGCAGCGGTGTGCCTGACCCGCTGCCCGGTGCTCGAGGACTGCCGGCAATGGGCCCGCCGGATCCAGTTCACCGGCACCGCCGCCGGCGAGAGATGGCTCAACGGACGCCGCCGCGGGCGCCCGGGTCCGGTGCCCCAGCGGCTCGCAGGTTAGGCGTCGACCAGTTCGCGCTCGCGCACCGGCTCGGCGGCGCCGGTACCTCGGAACGGCGCGGCCAAGATGGGCAGGATCGCGTGCCGGTTGCGGATGAGTGCGCCGACCGCCAGCACGATGTACAGCGCGGACAGCAGGTACCGGCCATGCTGTCCCGGGATCGCGAACTGGACCAGGAACAGGCCGAGCAGTGTCCAAGCCGCCCGGCGCGGGAACCGCAGCGCGAGCAGTGCGGCAACGCCGAGCAGGGTCTGCGCGGCCGTCAGCAGCACCTCCTCGGTCTGCCGGCCGTCGAGCGGCAGCGCGGCCGAGCCGCCCCCGAGCACGTATGCGACCGGGAGGCTGCCGATCAGCAACGTCCACTGGTTGACTTTTGCCGAGATCAGCAGACCGAGCGCGGCCGGGCCGTTGCCGCGCAGCGCGAACAGCACCGCGACGATCAGTTCCGGTGCCTCCGAGGCCAGCGGCGCCAGCCATTGGACCAGCAGGAACCGGTCGACGCCGAGCGCCTCGCCGCTGGCGACCAGCGACTCCGCGAACGGCTGGGCGCAGGCCAGGATCGTCAGCGCGGCACCGACGAACATCGACGTCACGATCGTCCGCCGCCGGGCCGCCGGCAGCGCGCCGATCCGGGCCGCCGGGCCGACCAGTTCGGGCTCGTGGTCGCGGTCGGCCACCGCGACCCGCCACAGGTAGTACCCGAAGAACGCGAGCAGGCCGAGACCCAGCGCCAGGTGGATCTGGCCGCTGAGCGGGATCGTGAATGCCACTACCGCCGCGATCGCGAGGAAGCCGAGCTCACGCCGGTACCCGCCGTCGAGGACGAGTGCGCGGATGGTCCGGCCGGTACGACGGCGTGCCACCAGCAGGGCGAGCAGCACGACAACCGACCAGCCGAGGCCGAGCAGCAAACGGTTCGAGCCGGTCATGTTGGCGGCCGCATAGGACACATACGCCGGGTTGCTGCCGGCGGTGTGCGCGAAGTACAGGTCGACCGCATACTCCGGCAGAACGGCGATCAGGGCCAGTAGCGCTATCGCCAGACCGCCGGAGATGTCCATCTCGGCCGCCTCGGCCGCCCAGGCCAGGACGAACGACGCCGCGACCACGCCGGCACCGAACAGCACCAGCGCGACCAGTGGCGGCAACTCGGTGCCGGCCACGCGCACCGCCACGGCAGGCAGCGCGATGGCGAGGCACAGTAGAGC
>JBKPSJ010000324.1:0-8020 GCA_046765875.1 Actinomycetota bacterium | reverse complement strand
GAGGGCGTCGAGCACCTCGGCGGCGTCGACTTCGACGAGGCGGTCTTCCAGCATGTCGTGAACGCGCTGGGTCCGGCCCTGCAGGATCTCGATCTCGACGACAGCGCGGTCAAGGCGGCGCTGACCCGGCTGCGCCGCGACTGTGTGGAGGCCAAGGAGGCGTTGTCGGCCGACGTCGACACCGTCATCCCGGTCTCCCTGCCGGGACGCAACACGACGGTACGGCTCACCCGTGCCGAGCTGGAGAACCTGATCGGACCGGCGCTGCAGGACACCATCGCCGCGACCACCCGCGCACTCCGCGCCGCCGGCCTCACCGCCCAGGACCTGAGCGCGATCGTACTGGTGGGCGGAAGCTCGCGGATCCCGCTGGTCAGCCATCTGCTGCAGAGCGAGTTCGGCACGACCACCGCGCTCGACACCCACCCCAAACACGACATCGCCCTCGGCGCCGTTCAGTTCGGCAGCCCGGGAACCGCCGCCGTCGCCGCCCCGGTACGACGCCAGCCCGGTCAATCCACCAACGGCTCGGCCCAACCGGCCACCGCGGCGGGTGGTCCAACGGCGGCCGGTACGCCTGGATCCGGACCGCCGGCAGCGGCTGGAGCCGCAGCCGTGGCGGCGGGTGCGGGTCTGGCGGCGGGAGGGTCGGCCAAGGAGGCGCGCGAGGCGAGGGCCCGCCAGGATGCCGCGACGATCCGTGACCTGCTCGGCCCGGGCAACGCCGAGACGACGGCGGCGACCGAGCCCATCCCCGTCACCCAGCCGGCAGGCCCACCCACCGGCCCGCCGGGAGGCCCGGGTGGCCCGCCGGGAGGCCCGGGTGGCCCGCCGGACGGCCCACCCGCTGGCTTGTCCGGAAGCCGGGGCGGCGCCGGACTCTTCGGCGGAGGAGGTGACCGGGACTCCTCCGGCGGACAAGACGACGACGAGAGACGGCGCAAGACGCTGCTCGCCATCTCGGGGGTGTCCGCCGCCGTGGTGGTCGTCGTGATCGCGATCGTCGCGGCGCTGGCGATGAGCAACGACGGCGACACGCCCAGGGGCGCCGGGCAGTCCTCACCCAGTCAGTCCGCCGCCACGACCACGACGCCGACTGCCGGTCTCCTCGCGCTGCCGCAGGCGGCGGCGCCGCTGCCCGATACGCAGCTGCTCATCCCGCTGGACGCAGGCAACGGCTTGGACATCTACAGGGCCGACGCTCACAGCGGAGCACGCACACTACTCGGCGCCCGCCCGGGCATACAGACGAGCCCATCCCTGTCGCCGGACCGTCGCACGATGATCTACTCGGTTGCCGACGACCCGGGCGGCCACAACGACCCGTGGGTCGCAGGGGTGGACATGTCCGGGGCCCGGCCGCTGTTCAAGACCACACCGCCGGAATGCGCCGAGGCATTCTCGCGGCCTGGCTGGAGCCCTTCCTCGGCCGGCACCCTTGTCATCGCCTGCAAGCGGACGGCGGCATCTTCGTGGGTGCTCTACCTGATCAGCACCGAGGGCAAGATCCTGCGCGTCCTCGACACGGCCAAGCAGATGGGCGACCCGGGCTTCTCGCCCGACGGCAGAACGGTCGTGTACTGGGCCAGCAAGAACGGTCAGGGCATCTACCTCGCCACGGTGGACGGCTCGAGGCCGCCCAGCCAGTTGTCGGCCGGACTCGACGCCGATCCGGCGTTCGCGCCGACCGGCGGTGGGCTGCTCGCCTTCCGGCGCCTGTTCACCGTGCGCAGTTCGGTCATCGTCGTCATGAACATGAACGGCACCGCGGTCCCGTGTGCCGGGACGCCGATCGCGGCTCGGCCGAACGTGCCGAACGTGACAGGGTGTCAGCTGACCGATCCGTCCGAGGCCGACCAGGACCCCACCTGGTCGCCCGACGCGACCGAGATCGCGTTCAAGAGCGGCCCGGTGGTGACCGGCGACTCGCAGATCAAGATCATCCGGGCGGACGGTGGAGCCAAGCCCCGGCCGGTCTGGGTCCCCAATCCCGGCCCGCAGCAGGCACCGGCCTGGACGCCCCGCTGACCGTCAGGATCGGGTGTCGAGGACGTCGTCCAGCCAGCCAGTTGTGTTGACGTCGTCGATCAGGATGTGTGTTACGTACGCCTGACGCTCGTGCGCCAGCACCTCCTGCTCCCATACGCACGGCCCGAGCCCGATCGGTGCCGGCCTGAGGTCGTCAGCCTCGACGCCGGTGAAGATCGCCAGTCTGCTCTGGTAGTCCGCGATCCAGCTCTGCACGACCAGGTACACGCCGTCCATGCCGAGGTGCAGTACCGCCACCGCCAGCCCGAGCCCACCGAGTGCGCGGTCGAAGCCGAGTTGGCGCTCGGCGACAGTGCGGGCCGCCTCGACCTGGTCGTCGTTCCAGGGCACGCCGATCGCCGTGATGACGTACGGCTTGACCAGCCAGCCGTCGTCGAGCCGCCACGGCACCAATGGCGTGACCGGGCGTGGCCGGTAACCACCGGCCAGCCCGGTCAGCGCTACGGCATGGGATCCGGCGAGTAGGGGGTCGACTGTCACGCGGACAAGTGTTCCGCGTCGGTGGTCTGTGCGGCCAGCGCACGCACCACGTCCGCGCGGGCCTCTCCGACATACCGCCGGGTCGGGGCGTCCGCGTCCTTGCCGACGCCGCCGAGCCAGCCGTTCAGCGCGTCAAGGGTGGCCTGCTCGGCAAGCAACTTGGGCGCCAGGTAGACCAGCACGTTCTCGCCCATGTGCGAGCCGAGCCGGGTGTAGACGTCCTTCGCCGCCTCGAGGTACCGGTCGACGTACGGGCGGAGCAGGTCCTCCTGACCCGGTTGCTGGAAGCCGAGAATGGTGCGGAACTGAGTCTCGTTCGGGGTATCGGTCGACTCGACCGCGATCCGCCAGGCCTCGGCCTTGGCCGCCGCGGTGGGCCGCGACGCGAGCGCCTGCGCGGCGCGCTCCTTCCCGGTGATGGTCGTGTCGCGGGTGAGCTCGTCCTCGATGTGCTCGGCATCGATCCGGCCGAGCCGGGCCAGGTGCGCGAGCAGGATCCAGCGCAGGTCGGTGTCGACGACAAGGCCGTCGGGCAGGTCGCGGCCAGTGGTGTCGTTGAGCCAGCCGGTGAGCCGGTCCGCGCCGGCCTCGGAGACCACCCCGGCGGCGTACGCACGGGCGAAGGCGAGCTGGTGGTCGCTGCCGGGCTCGGCCTGCGCGACCAGTTCGGCCAGCCGCTCCTCGTATCGGGCCCGCAGTGCCGGCCGGTGGAGCGGTGCGGCGTACGCGTTGATCGCGGTGGTCGCCTGTGCCAGGAGTGCTCGTACGGCGGTCAGGTCGGATTCGGTGCCGACGCCGCGGAGTACAAGTGCCACATACTGGCTGGCCGGCATCTCGGCGTCGCGGGTCATGTCCCATGCCGAGCCCCAGCACAGCGCCCTCGGCAACGATTCGGTGAGCTTGTCGATCGACGCGGCCAGCGCCTGCCGGGAGTGCTCGTCGAGCCGGATCTTGGCATAGGTGAGGTCGTCGTCGTTGAGCAGGACCAGATCCGGCTGCCGAACGCCGACCAGTTCGGGCAGGTCGGTGCGCTCGTCGTCGATGTCGACCTCGAACCGTTGGGTGCGGACCAGGCCTTCGTCGGTGCGGTTGTACAGCCCGACCGCGAGCCGGTGTGGCCGCAGTGTCGGGAAGTCCGGATGCGCGCTCTGGATGATCGCGAAGCGGGTGAACGTCCCGTCCCGGACGGCGATGTCGGTGCTGAGCGTGTTGACGCCGGAGGTACGCAGCCAGCGCTCGGTCCAGTCGTCCAGGTCGCGGCCGGACGCCTTCTCCAGCGGCGCGAGCAGGTCGGACAGCTCGGTGTTGCCGAACGCGTGGTCGGCGAAGTACTCCTTCAGGCCCGCGACGAACTGGTCCTCGCCGACGAAGGCCACGAGCTGACGCAGAGCGGAAGCGCCCTTGGCGTACGTGATGCCGTCGAAGTTCACCTCGACCGCGTGGAAGTCGACCATGTCCGCGGCGATCGGATGCGTGGACGGCAGCTGGTCCTGCCGGTAGGCCCAGTTCTTGCGAGCGTTGCAGAACGTCGTCCAGGCCTCGGTGTACTTGGTCGCGATCGCCTGCGCCCAGTGGCTGGCCCACTCGGCGAACGACTCGTTCAGCCACAGGTCGTCCCACCAGGTCATCGTCACCAGGTCGCCGAACCACATGTGCGCAAGCTCGTGCAGCACCGTGTTGGCGCGGGTCTCCAGCTCCGAGGCGGTGGTGCGGCTGCGGAACAGATACTCGTCCCGCAGCGTCACGCAGCCCGCGTTCTCCATCGCGCCCATGTTGTACTCGGGCACGAACGCCTGGTCGTACTTCTCGAACGGGTACGGCTGGGCGAACGCCTCCTCGAACAGCGCGAAGCCCTGCTTGGTCACGGTGAACAGGTCGTCGGCATCGAGCGCCCCGGCCAGCGACGGCCGGCACAGCAGCGAGAGCGGGTAGCTGCCGTGCGGTCCCTCGTATACATCGGTGACGACGTGGTAGGGGCCGGCGACAATAGCGGTGATGTACGTCGAGATCGGCCTGGTGGGCGGGAACTCCCAGCGGGCCAGGTCCTCGCCGTGCTCGCCCTTGTACGCCGACGGTTCCGGCGCCGGCGCGTTCGACACCACGACCCAGCGGGCCGGTGCCGAAACGGTGAAAGTGAACGCAGCCTTGAGGTCCGGCTGCTCGAACACGGTGAACACCCGGCGCGCGTCCGGCACCTCGAACTGGGTGTAGAGGTAGGTCTCCTTGTCGGCCGGGTCGACCGAGCGGTGCAGGCCCTCGCCGGTCCGTGAGTACAGGCACTCCGCGACGACCCGCAGCTCGTTGCTTTCGGCCAGGTCGTCGAGGGCGATCCGGGCGCCGTCGTAGGCCGTGGCCGGATCGAGCGAACGGCCGTTCAGGGTGATATCGCTGACCTTGTCGGCGATCAGGTCGGCGAAGGTCGACGAGCTCGGCTGTGCCCGGAACGACAGCGTCGTCACGGAGCCGAAGGTGGCTGCGCCGGTGGGCGCTGAAGTCAGGTCCAGCTCGACGGTGTAGTTGGCGTCGGAGATCAGACCCGCGCGGACACGCGCTTCGTCGCGCGTGAGGTTCGTACCAGGCATGAACGCATCCTAAGCAAGGGGCAGCCGCTGGCTGTGCGGGATTCCCCGCGCATTGTGCATTCGTTCTCCAAGGGTGTCCGGGACCGCGGTCCGGTGGGGGCCGGCGCGGGCCGACTCGCGCCCGTGTGAGGAGGTTGGTTCGACTTTGTACTATTTGTGGATATGACAACAGCCGATTTCTGGTTCGACCCGGCCTGCCCGTGGGCTTGGATGACGTCGCGCTGGATGCTCGAGGTGGAGAAGGTCCGCGACGTCGAGACGCACTGGCATGTGATGAGCCTCGCGGTGCTGAACGAGGGCCGGGACGGCTTACCCGACAACTACCGCGAGTTCCTCCAGACCGCCTGGGGTCCGGTCCGGGTCCTGATCGCCGCCGAGCAGCAGCATGGCAGCGAGGTACTGCTGCCGCTGTACACCGCGATCGGCGAGCGGGCCCACGTCCAGGGTCGCAAGGCCGGGCTCGACGTGGTGGCCGAGGCGCTCGAGGAGGTCGGGCTGCCGGCGTCCCTGATCGAGGCGGCCGACACCGACGAGTACGACGACGCCCTGCGCAAGTCGCACCACGCGGGCATGGACCAGGTCGGCAACGAGGTCGGTACGCCGGTGATCTCCGTCGACGGCGTCGCCTTCTTCGGCCCGGTGGTCACGCCGGCTCCGAAGGGCGAGGCGGCCGGGCGGCTGTGGGACGGGTTCCGGCTGATCATGGCCACCGACGGCGTGTACGAGATCAAGCGCAGCCGGGACCGCAGGCCCGACTTCAGCTGACCGCTGTCGTGGGTCCGCGTGCCGTGTTGTTGCTGTCCGCAGCGCATGCCGGGCGGCAACCCACAACACGATGCGGCAAACCACAAGTGCAAGACTGCGCGACATGCGCGTGCACCTGGGATCCGACCACGCCGGCTTCGAGCTGAAGGAGCATCTGGCCGAGCAGCTCGCCAAGACCGGGCACGAGATCGTCGACCACGGCCCGGCCGCGTACGACGCCGACGACGACTACCCGGTGTACTGCCTGCGGGCCGCGAAAGCGGCGGTGGCGGACCCGGGCAGTCTCGGCATCGTCATCGGCGGGTCCGGAAACGGCGAGCAGATCTCGGCGAACAAGGTGAAGGGCGTGCGGGCCGCGCTGGCCTGGAGCACCGAGACAGCGCGGCTTGCCCGTGAGCACAACGACGCGAACGTGGTCGCCATCGGCGCCCGGATGCATTCGATGGACGAGGCGATGTCGCTCGCCGAGACGTTCCTGGGTTCGCCGTTCTCCGGCGGCGAGCGGCACAGCCGCCGGATCGCGATGCTGACCGACTACGAGTCGACCGGTGAGCTTCCGCCGTTGCCGGAATCGGCGCCCTGATCCTGACCCTGATCCCGGGACTGGGGTTGCTCGGAATGCGGTGCCGGGCTCTGCTGTTCGGTCGGGCGGGGCTTGGAGACGTCTCGGGCCCGCATCGACCGGGCTGTTCCCACCACCGCCGGTGTCGGCGGGCCGCTGCGGCGTCCGGCCGGTTTGTTCGCTCCCACCCAGACAGGATGTCGCACTGATGCCCGAAGGTCACACGCTGCACCGGCTGGCGAACGACGTCCAGCAGGCGTTCGGCGGCCGCACAGTCGTCGCGTCCAGCCCGCAGGGCAGGTTCGCCGACGGCGCCGCCCGGCTCGACGGCCGGGTGCTGGTCCGCGCCGAGGCGTATGGCAAGCACTTCCTGGCCGAGTTCGAGGGCGCCGGCTGGCTGCACATCCACCTCGGCCTGATCGGCAAGGTGGACTTCGGCACGTCGCCCGCGCCGGTACCGGTCGGCCAGGTCCGGCTCCGGCTCGCCGACGACACGACGTACGCCGACCTGCGCGGCGCGATGATCTGCGAGGTGATGACCGACGGGGAGCGCGCCGACCTGGTCGCCCGGCTCGGCCCCGATCCGCTGCGCGACGACGCCGACCCGGACCGGGCGTGGCGGCGCATCCACCGCAGCGAGCTACCGATCGGGCGGCTGCTGATGGACCAGGAGGTGCTCGGGGGTGTCGGCAACGTGTACCGGGCCGAGTCGCTGTTCCGCGCCCGGTTGCACCCGTTGACGCCTGGGCTGCTGGTCAAGCGCTCGGAGTGGCAGAAGATGTGGGCCGACATCGTGCTGCTGATGCGCTACGGCGTGGAGACCGGGCGGATCGACACCGTGACCGACGAGCACACGCCGGACGCGATGGGCCGCGACCCGCGGCGCGATGACCACGGTGGCGAGGTGTACGTGTACCGCCGCAACGGTGAGCGCTGCCACGTCTGCCAGTCGGTGATCCGCACCCAGGTGCTGGCCGGCCGCAACCTGTTCTGGTGCCCGAAGTGCCAGCGGACCGGGCTGACCCGGCGGGTCCCGATCGCCCGCCCGGTCGCCGCCAAGCGCTCACACCGGCCGGCGAACCGGGCCGCCGAACCGGCCGCGGGCCCGGCCGCGAAACAGGAAAGTTAGGCACATCGCGAACTAGTCGGTAGCGATTGGATGCGCGGACCGACACGTGCCGTTATGTTCAGTCCGATGAGCGACGTGGGTACTCCGCCCATGGGCAGCAGCGTGCAACGAGCCGGATCCTGGCGCCGCACGCTGTTGCGACGCGCCCGCTCGGCGCAGCGAATAACGGCCATCGCCCTGATGGCGGTGGCGATCGGTCTTGGTGCCGTCCGAGTCGGTGTGACGGAACAGATACCCGTTCTGTCACAGATCATTCCTCTCCTCGCGGGCGGATTGCTGCTGACCTTCCGCTGGCTGGTGGCGCTCACGGTGGTCTGCCTGCTGGTGGCCGGCTACACCCTGGCGCTCCTCCCGGCCAGTTCGCCGAAGATCGGCGCGTTCATCGTCCTCGGCGCGACCGCGTGGATCGTGCTGACCGGGGCGAGGGTCCGCAGCCGGCTCGGCGTCCTGGGG
>JBKPSJ010000323.1:0-9989 GCA_046765875.1 Actinomycetota bacterium | reverse complement strand
AAAACGAGGTGCAACTCGGACCGGAACAACTGCAGCGGATAGGTCCGCGACCCGGTGTCGATCTCGCCGGCAACCTCGGTCGGCAGGCTCTCACTGTGCGACATCGAAGCCCTCCCCGGTGAGCGCGACGAACGCCTCCTCGAGGCTCGGCCGTTCCACCCCGAACCCGTGCAGCCGGACGCCGTCGCCGACCAGCGCCGCGGCGTACTCGTCGATCGACCGCTCGCCCGGATCGCCGTCGACAACGCCGTCGGCACGGCGCAGGTCCGTGACGCCGAGCCGGTCAAGGGTGGCGAACGCCTGGTCGATGTCCGGGGTACGTACCACCACCCGGGTACGCAGTTCGGCCCGCAACTCCGGCACCGTCGACTGACGGACCAGCCGACCGCGGCTCATCACGCCGGCATGGGTGCAGACCTGCTCGACCTCGGCGAGCAGGTGCGTCGAGGTGAACACGGTGGTGCCGTCCTCGGCGAGCTGGCGGATCAGCGCCCGGACCTCACGGGTTCCCTGCGGGTCCAGCCCATTGGTGGGCTCGTCGAGCACCAGCAACTCCCGCCGCCGCATCAGCGCCACCGCGATCGCCAGCCGCTGCCGCATACCGAGCGAGTAGGCGCGGACCTTCTTGCCGGCAGCCGCGGACAGCCCGACCCGCTCGAGCGCCTCACCGGCGCGATGCTTGCGGGTGCCCGGGTCCGCGGTCCGGTCGGCGGCGTCGAACCGCAGCAGGTTCGCCAGCCCGGTCCAGAACGGGTAGAACGCCGGTCCCTCGACCAGCGCCCCGACCCGCGGCAGTACCGACAGCTGTCTGTTCGGCATCGGCTCACCGAGCAACTCGACGGTGCCGGCCGTCGGCTCGATCAGCCCGAGCAGCATCCTGATCGTGGTGGTCTTCCCCGACCCGTTCGGGCCGAGGAAGCCGAACACGCTGCCGGCCGGCACCTCCAGGTCGACCCCGTCGACCGCCACCTGTCCGCCGCGAAATCGCTTGGTCAGGCCGTGGGTGACGACCGGCGACGTCACCGGTGCCTTACCGAGGTGCCTTGGCGGCGGCCTGCTCCAGGACGCTCTGCGGTACGAAGCCGATCATCAGCCGGCCGTCGTCGGTGACCAGTGCCGTGACCATCCGGCTGCTGACCACCTTGCCGGTCCCCCAGCTACCGCTGATCGACGGCGCCTTGGCCAGTAGCTGTTGCAGCATGCCGTTGGAGGTGGTATCGGCGTTGAAGTGGGTCACGGCCACCGCGTCCCAACCCGTGCCGATCACCGTTGGCGGCGCTGCGCCGAGGTTGCGCTGCGGCGGCCGTGTGCCGTTCGGCTGGTGCGGGAACGGACGGTTCGGCACTGCCGTGCTACCGCCCTGGTCGGTGCCCTCGTCGCTGACCTTGGTGCCCGGCGGCGGGGTGAACGCGAACGTCGAGGCGGCCGGTGTCGCGAACGACACATCGGTGAATCCGGCGTCTATCGCCGGGTTGCCGCCCGACCGCGGCATCACGGTGATCCGCAGCGGCGTCCAGGTCTTCGAGTCGACCGCGATCGTCACCGAGCCCACCGTGGTCCGGTCGGTCCGCGGGGTCAGCGTCAGCAGGTACGCGTCCCGGCCGGCGACGGAGCGGGTCCCGGTCACGCTGACCTTCGTCGTCGGGTCGATCGCGGCGAGGAACTGCTTGGCCAGCGTCTGCGGGTCCTGCATCACCTGGGGCCGGGCCGAGCGCTCCGGATGCGCCGGAACAGTCTTCTTGATGGCCGTGTGCTCGTGGGAGTCGTACACCCACGCGGTCTTGCCGTCGGTGACCAGCACCCGCTCGGACATGTTGTCCAGTACGGACACGCGGGCCTTGTCGGGTGCGGCATACGCGACCCGGATGGTGTGGTCGCCGCTGAGCAGGTCGGTCAGCTGGGACTGGCTCGGCCCGCCCATGCCGCTGGGCAGCGCCGGCAGCCCGAGATCCGCGCTCATCTTGAAGGTGCCGGACAGGCCGTCGACCTTGGCTGTCTGCACGTTGGCGAGCAGTTGCTGCGCGGTGATACCGGGCAGGTCGGGCGATGCGCCGGCGACCGCCGGACCGACTGCGG
The DNA here is from genome assembly GCA_046765875.1 of Actinomycetota bacterium. Taxonomy (GTDB): domain Bacteria; phylum Actinomycetota; class Actinomycetes; order Propionibacteriales; family Kribbellaceae; genus DASRHY01. The sequence continues at coordinate 7,913 of JBKPSJ010000323.1, read as the reverse complement.
CGCCGGCTCCGATCACGGCCACCGCCGCCACTGGGACGAGCCATCGCCGATTGACCTGTGTCACGCGCATGGCTCAAGCCTCGCACCGGTCGCACGGCGAACCAAGGCCACCCGCGCGAATTCACCCCTGAGAGGGAGCCGTGTCGCCGGCGTACGACCGTGGTAGTACGTGATTCTCAGCGGGAACCTCCGCCGTTCTCAGCTGGACCAAGGCGGTTCTCAGCGAGACTGCAGCGCGTCGAGCGCAACGGTCATCGCGGCGGCTACGCGGAAGTCGAGCCGCTGGTCCGGAACGGTGACGATGTAGCTGTCCCGGATCGACTTCTTCCGCTCCACGGCCATCACCGGCTGACCGGTCGTCTTGTCGGTGAAGTCGAAGTGGAACACGAACGGGATCCAGATCTCGCCGAGGAACGGGATGAAGTCCCAGACCCGCCGCAGGATCGCGATCGAGTTGTTGCGCTCGGTGCCGAACGCCTCGACACCCGGCGCGGACAGGTGCCAGCTCGACCGGAACAGGCTCTGGCCGAAGTCTTTCTTGAACCAGCCGACGGGCTGACCGTACGCGTCGGTCACGTCGTACCCGGAGCCGAGGTCGACCACCTTGCGCGCCTTGAACGCGAACAGCGGCCGCGTCCTGCCGGGGTCGGAGAAGAACGTCACCTGCTCCTTGAACGTCATTCGCTTCTGCTCCGCGAACGCGAGCAGCTCACCCTCGCTGCCGTCCGGGTTGGCGGCAACCAGCTCGTAGCGATTCACCATCATCGTGAACCGCTGCTTCATGAAGAAGTTCGGCACGTACATCAGCTGCGTCGTCATGCGGGCGAGTGTGGCATCCACCAGGTCCAGAGAGTCTACCGAGCGCGGCGCTCGCGCGGGCAGACGTGCGCTTGCCGGTGACAAGCGCCGCACCGGGTTCCTGCCGATGCCGTCGCTTGACAGCGCGACACTAGCCGACCATCTCCCCGGTACGCCGCGCCTGGAGCCAACTGCGGGCACCGATGGCGACACCGAACAGCGGCAGGCCCGCGATCGCCACCAGCGTGGCCAACGACAACCATGCCGAGCCGATCCCGACCACGGCGTACGTCGCCAGCGCGAACACCTCCGTACTCAGCCCGAGCACCGACGTCACCGTGGCCCGGGCCGGTCCCTCGATCGCGTCCTGGACCCGGGCGTCGGCCACGGTCGAGGCGTTCCAGGCCAGGCCGTAGCCGATCGACAGCGCGACGAATCCGGCCAGATTGCCGAGCAACGCACCACCGCACAGCAGCACGGCGGCCGCGGCGACCACCCAGCTCATCTGCCGGCCGGTCATCGCCGCGGTCCGGCCGGCCAGCGCCGTACCGATCGCCGGTCCGAGCAGGGTCAGCGCCACGAACCACGGCACCGCCGAGTTCGAAGCGCCTGCGTCACGTGCCAGCAGGGAGAAGTACTCGTCGAACGCCAGGACGCCGAACGCCGCGGCGAGCAGCAGCGCGTGCCGTACTACCGGCCGCCGGACCGCCTCGCCAACACCGCCGCGGAGCATCGCCAGATACGACCCGTCGTCGTCCTCGACGTCCTCGGTCTTCGGTGCCTTTGGCAACGACCATGCCAGTACGCCGTGCAGCGCTGCGACACCCACACTGGTCCAGCCGACCAGTGCGTAACCACCCCGGGCATACAGCGGACCGGCCGCCGCGATACCCACGACGGTCGCCACCATCGCCAGCGACTGCGCCCATCCGATCAGCCCGGTGTACCCGGTGGTCGCCTTACGTGCGGCGAGCTCGTCGTACAGGAGGGCCTCGAAGGTCCCGGACGCCATCGCGGAACTGGCACCCCACAGCACGAAGCCGAGCGCGAAGCCGACGTAGTTCGGCATCAGCATCCAGCTGCTGAACGCGCCGGCGTACACGCCAGCGCTCAGGATAAGCAGCAGTCGGCGGTCGATCGCGTCCGCCCAGGCACCCGACGGCACCTCGAGCACGAAGCCGGTGACCGACCAGATCACCAGCAGCGACGACACCGCGCCCGGCGAGAGGCCGTGGTCGCGGAACAACAGCGCATAGACCGCGTAGAGCGGGATCAGCTCACGCGAGGCGTGGTAGGCGAGGACGCGCAGCGCGAAGCCGCGCGGCACGGGTCAGGGTTGGGCTGCGGTGAACCTCATGCTCCGACTCTAAGGGGTCCTGGCAACCCGATTTAGTGCCCTAGTGACCGAACATCGCGTAGTGCCTGGCCAGGATGTCGCCGCCCCAGTCGTGTCGCAGGTCGCGCCAGACCGAGTGGATGTGATTCGCGTTGTCCTGCGTGTTGTCGTACTCGATCAGGAACGTCGGGCCGGCGAGGGCGTAGTAGTGCTTGTCGCCGCGATCGGTGCCGCCGGCCCAGGCGAACGAGACCCGTTCGAGCCCGGCCTCGGTGATGTCCTGCCAGGCGCGCAGCGCGACCTGCTCGGTGACCCGGCCGACGTACTGGCCGATCAGCAGGGTGAGCAACTGGCGCTGCTCGGTGCCGAGGTCGGCGTACCCCAGGCCGGTGTCGACCACGCTTGGGTCGGCGACCGGGTCGTAGCGGGTGAGGATGTCGCGCGGCGCCTGCGACGAGACGATCGCCGCCTCGCGCTGGCCGGGCTCCAGCGCGGCGAGCAGGTCGCGGGCCAGGTCCTCCTCGGCGGGGAGCGGGCGCAGGCCCTGGTACGGCCCGCCGAGGAAGGTGGCCGGGTTGGTGCCGAGGAACTGCGGACTGCCGGTCACCTGGTCGCCGATCACGGTGAGGTGGAACGCGACGTGATGCCCGTTCAGCCGCCAGGCCCAGACCGGCTCGTCCGGGTTGCCGAGGATGCGGACGTAGTAGAGCTGACCCTCATACACGTCGGCGTCGGAGCCCGGCCTGGTCTGCGGCAGGTCGTCGCCGATCGCCTCGCCCCACAGCACCGAGCGGGTGTCGGCGGCGCCGCGTTCGCTCGCGCCGGTGTCGAGTAAAGCCATCGCCAGCGCGCGCTGGTCCGGGTTCAGATCGGCCAGCGGGATGCCGGGCCGCCGCCCGGGCAGGTACGTCCACTCCCGGTGGCCGGGTATGTCGAAGGCCGCCTGGGCTCGCTTGCGCTGCCGGTCGTCGAGGGCGTCGAGGAACGCGGTCGCGGCCGCGCGCATCCGGTCGGTCAGGTTCGCCACAGCCACGCGGATCGCTCCCGTTCCGTCGGCTCGTACCGGGTCCACTGCTCGAACGGCCGGTCCAGCTTGTAACGGTAGTCGGGCTGACGGACAAGCACCCGGGTCTCGGCGTTGGCCGGATTGGACAGCGACTCGAAGAACTGCACCGACCAGTGGAACCAGCGCATGCAGAACAGCCGCATCGTCAGTCCGTGCGACACGATCAATACATTGCGCGGCGAGTCCTTGGCCTCCCAATCACGGTGCAGCGTCTCCAGGAACGTCGACACCCGGTCGTAGACGTCGGCGCCGGACTCGCCGTCGGTGAACCGGTAGAAGAAGTGCCCGAACTCGTCGCGCAGCAACCGCTGCCGGGCGATGTCCTCGGAGTCCTGGAAGTTCGCCCAGTCTTGCTCGCGCAGCCGCGGCTCCTGCCGGGCCGTCTCGATCAGGTCGTCGATCCCGAGCGCGTCCAGGGTCTGGAGGGTCCGCTTGTACGGCGACACGTACACCCGCACCATCTGGGTGCCGAACATGTCGCGCATCTGCTTGCCCATGGCAACCGCCTGCTCGCGGCCGTTGCCGGTGAGCGGGATCGCGTGGTCGGGCACGCGTTCGAACAGGGTCTGGTCGATGTTCGCCTCGGACTCGCCGTGCCGCAACAGCACGATCCGCACCGGCCGCTTGCGCAGGTCCATCGCTCACGCCCGTCGCTTCGATCGTGGCCGCAACGACAGCACAACGGCCAGTGCCGCCGCGGCGAGGCCGACTCGCCGGGACAAGTCGGTGACCCGGCCGATGTCCGCCGGTCGCGGCCGCGGCCCGCGACCGAGGGTGCCGCGGTCCTCGATCTCGTCGCCGTACGCGTTCGTGCCGCCGAGGGTGAGCCCGAGGGCGCCGGCGAACGAGGCCTCGACCGGGCCCGCGTTGGGGCTCGGATGCTTGCCCGCGTCGTCGCGCCACACCCGCCAGGCCTGCGCGGGCCGGCGTGCGGCCACCCCCGCAAGGACGGCACATACCCTCGCCGGCAGCAGGTTGGCCAGGTCGTCCAGTCGCGCGGACGCCCACCCGAAGTTCGCGTAGCGCTTGCTCGTGTAGCCCACCATCGCGTCGAGGGTGTTGACCACGCGATATCCGAGCAGCCCGGGAAGTCCCGCGACACCGCCCCACAACAGCGGTGCGACGCAGGCGTCCGACGTGTTCTCGGCCACCGACTCGACCGTGGCCCGCGCGAGTTCGTTGGTGTCGAGATCTGTGGCGTCCCGACTGCAGAGGTGGCCGAGCCGTTGCCTTGCCGCCGGCAGGTCGTCGTCGGCGAGCAGCTCCGCCATCTTCGCCGCCTCGCGCTCCAGGCTCCGGCCGCCAAGCACCGCCCAGGTCGCCACCGCGGTCGTGACCACTTCCGCGACTGGTTGCACCTTGGTGCTTGTCTGCACTGCGGCGGCCGCGGCCGTTGTCGCACCCACGAGCAGGATCGCGTACGCCGCTCCGGCTGCGCGATTGTCGGCGTACATCCGCTTCTCCAACACGGAGGCTGTCCGGCCGAATCCGGCGACCGGGTGGAACCGCCGCGGGTCCCCGAACACCCGGTCGGCCGCGTACCCCAGCACGATCCCGACCGCCCTGCCCGCTCCACGACCCACGCCCCGATCCTGCCATGTCTGTCCACACGCAGTGAGTGACTGCTGCCGGTGTGAAAAGCTGGTGGCATGGGTGTGAAGGAGCTGCTCGCCGCCGTCGAGGGCAAGGGAGACTTCTCGGTGTGGCTCGGCGGGCTGGACGGACGGGCCGCCTTCGCCCACGACGCCGCACGGCTGCACTACTCGGCGAGCACGATGAAGCTGCCGGTCGCCATCGCGATGATGCGTGCCGTCGACGACGGCCGGCTCACCCTGGACCAGCCGGTGACCGTGCACGACGACTTCGACTCGGCGTACGAGGGCGAGCGGTTCACGGTCCAGCGCGGTGACGACGACGCACCCGCCACCTGGGACCACCTCGGCTCACGGGTCCCGTTGCGCTGGCTGGCCGAGCAGATGATCACGCTGTCCAGCAATCTCGCGACCGACCTGACCCTCGAGCTGACCGGCGTGCGTGTCGCAGACCGGGCGCTGGCCGACGCGCTCGGTAACGTGGACGGCGAGCGGAGTGTGCTCCGGCGCGGTATCGACGACCGGCCCGCCCAGCTCCACCAGATCAGCAACCTGATGAGCGCCGCCGACTTCGCCGCCGTACTGATTGCCGTGGGCAACGACACCGCGGCCTCGCCTTCGTCGTGTGCGTACCTGCGCGACCTGCTGGCCGCCAATGGCTGGAACGACCAAATCCCGGCCGGGCTGCCAGCGGGCGTACGGGTGGAACACAAGAACGGCTGGGACATCGGCATCCGCCACGACGCCGGGATCGTACGGCCGCCGGACGCGGAACCGTTCGTTCTGAGCGTGTTCACCACCTCCGAGCTCGCCGACGACGCCGCTCAGCGACTGATCGCGGACATCGCCGCGGTCGTATGGGAGCACCGGCACGATCTCGGAGGGGTGGCGTGACGACGATCGAGACGATCCGGTGCCACCGGGTCTCCGCGCCGCTGCACTCGCCGTTCGTGACCGCGCTGCGGACCGCCACCAGCGCCGATTCGCTGCTGGTCGAGGTCGTCGACTCCGACGGCGCGTCCGGATGGGGCGAGGCACCGCAGGTCTGGCAGGTCACCGGCGAGTCGTTCGCCGGTGCGCAGGCCGCGGTCGAAGGCCCGATCAGCGCCGCGATCACCGGCCGGGACTCCGCGGACCTCACCGAGGTGCTGCGCTGGGTGCAGGCGAGCACCGCCGCGAACCACGGCGCCAAGGCCGCCGTCGACGTCGCGCTGCACGACCTCGCCGCGCGGCGGCTGGGCATCAGCCTGCACGCCTACCTCGGCTCGACCGCGGAGACCGTCCGGACCGATGTGACGATCTCGGCGGTACACGGCGAACACGCGACCGCCGCGGAGCGCCGGGTCGCCGAGGGTTTCGACGTTCTCAAGCTCAAGGTCGGCACCGGTAACGCGGTCACCGACGTCGCCCGGGTGAAGACGATCCGCCGCACGGTCGGCCCGGACGTCGTGCTCCGGCTCGACGCGAACCAGGGCTGGTCCGCGCGGACCGCGGTTCAGGTGATCCGCGGCATCGAGGACTCCGGCTGCCAGGTCGAGTTGGTCGAGCAACCGGTGGTCGCGGCCGACCTGGACGGCCTGGCCTGGGTGTCGGCACGGGTGAACACGCCGATCCTGGCCGACGAGTCGGTATACGGCATCCGCGATCTGGTCGAGGTGATTCGCCGCCGGGCCGCGGACATGGTGAATGTGAAGCTGGCCAAGTGCGGCGGCCTGGCCAACGCCCGCACCCTGCTGGAGGTCGCCCGAGCACACGGGCTCGGGACGGTGGTCGGATCGATGATGGAGACCCACGTCGGTGTCGGCGCGGCGGCAGCGCTGGTGGCGGCCTACCCGACGAGCGCGGTGGCGGACCTGGACGCCGCCTGGTGGCTGGCCCGGCCGGTGGTCGACGGCGGGATCACCTACGACGGGCCGGTCATACACCTGCCGAAGGGGCCCGGCCTCGGCATGACAGGCTTGACGGCATGATCCTCGCAGCGGTACGGGTCCCGGTCAGCACCCTGTGGACGTCCCCCGACGCGCCTCGCGAGGTGGACGCGCCCGCGGTTGCCGACGTACCGGACACGGCCGCCTGGTGCGAAGCGATGGACGACGACACCCGGCTCGGACTGCATGGCCGGACGCTGTCGCAACTGCTGCTCGGCGAGCCGGTGCTGATCCGTTCCGAACGGGACGGCTGGGTCGAGATCGTCGCACCGTGGCAGCCGTCGCGCAGCGACAATACCGGCTACCCGGGCTGGCTGCCGGCCGCCCACCTCGGCGAACTGCCCCAGGCCGCGACCGATCCGGTATCCGTTCGCGTCCCGGTCACCACCCTGTACGCCGAACCCGGCGCGGAACCGGTCGCGGAGGTTTCGTTCGGCACCGTGCTGGCCTCGACCGAACGATCTGAGGGGCACGTCCGGGTCGCACTGCCGGACGGTGGCCACGGCTGGCTGTCCGAGGACGCGGTACGCGTGGACGGCGAGGCTACGCCGAGCGAGCGGCTCCGGCTCGGCAGGCAGTTCCTCGGCCTGCGATATCTGTGGGGTGGTACGTCGTCGTACGGGCTGGACTGCTCGGGCCTGATCCACACGGTCTGCCGGGTGCTCGGGATGCGGGTACCGCGCGACGCCAACGACCAGCAGGCCGGGCTCCCGGCGGTCGACGTGGACGACGTCCAGCCGGGCGACCTGTACTTCTTCGCCAAACCCGGCGAGGAGGTACAACACGTCGGCTTCGTCTCGCCGAACGGGATGCTGCACGCGTCCGAGACCGGATCCCGCCTCGAGGACGAACCCCTCCGCGACGAGCGCCGCAGCACCCTCGTAGCCGCCGCCCGCATCTAACCGCCACCGGTCGTCCCGCCCGACACAGGACCCCGGGTCCACGCCGGTCTTGCTCGGTCAGCGGCCGCTGCCTTGATCTCGGGGGCGTGGGCGGCGGGTTGTCAGCGGGTGTGGTCCTCGCGGTCGGGGACTCTGGCGATCTCGTCTTCGGTGATCTGGGCCAGTTCGTCCTCTGGCGTCGTGGCGGATTGTTCGTCGCCGTCGGGCCGGGATGGCAGGACCTCGGTGGATGAGTTGGCGTCGCGGCGGGACTTGATCAGGCTCGCGACGGTCGTCACGCTCAGTGTCACC
>JBKPSJ010000322.1:0-13336 GCA_046765875.1 Actinomycetota bacterium | reverse complement strand
GGTTGAGCAGTGTGCCCAGGCCGACCGACACGACCAGCCTGAGCGGTACGCCGAGCCGGTCCTCCTGGGCCACTACCTCATCCAAGCACGCCGATCAGCGACGACGGACGACCGCCAGGATCAGCCCGCCACCGGCTGCGGCAGTGGTGAGAACGAAGGCCGCGCGGAACTCGGCATACCCGGGATCGGCTCCGAGTGCGAGGGTGAGGATCGCGATTGTGACAGCACCAGCGAGGTATTGAGAGGTGGTCAGCAGTGCTCCGGCGGTGCCTTGGTCGGCCGCCGGTACGTCGTGAGTCCCGATCGTGAACATCGCCGTATAGATCGCTCCATGCCCGAACCCGCTGAGCAGGATCCCCGGTAGCAGATCGACGAGGTACGAGTCGCCGGACATCGTGATCGACAACCACAGCAGCCCGGCCGTTGCGATGGCGAACCCGCCGGCCAGCGCGATGGTCGGTCCGTACCGGCGGATGACTCGGTCGGCGGCGACGTTCCCAGCGGTGATGAGCGCTGCCAGCGGCAAGAAGGCAAGACCCGCGTCGAGTGGGCCGTACCCCTTCGTCCTCTGGAGTAACAGCGTGAGCAGATAGAACTCGGATCCGACGCTGGCCATGTAGAGAGCAGTCGCCGCCGCGCCGGTGTGCAGCGATCGGACACGTCGGAGCGATCGCGTGATCAGGACGCTCGCCGACCGGCGCTCGTTGAGTACGAACGCGCCGAACAGGACGATCGCGAGGCCGGCGGACATCCAGCCGTGTTCTGGCCCGAGCGTCAGCGCGATGACGATGGTGAGCGCCGCGCCCGTGCCCAGCACCGAGGCGAGCACCGGGATCCGAGCGGTGGCTGCCGGCCTTGCCGCAGGGACCCGCAGGATGGCGACGAGGGCACAGGCCAGGGTGAGTGGGACGTTGACCGCGAACGTGAGCCGCCACGACGCCGTCGTCAGCAGTCCGCCGAGGATCGCGCCCGCCGCCAGGCCGGAGGCGCCGACCGATCCCCATACCGCGACCGCCCGGGCCCGAGCGGGACCAGCGGGGAACGACGTACCGATCAGCGCCAGCACGGCCGGCTGGAGTAGCGCCGCCGCCAGGCCCTGGGTGCCGCGCGCCGCCAGCAGTACCGCGCCGCCGGCGGCCGCTCCGCCGATCGCGCTGGCGACCCCGAACGCGACGATCGCGAGCACGAACATCCGCCGCGCGCCGATCCGGTCGGTCAGCCGCCCGCCGACCACGAGGAAGCCGGCGAACGGTACGGCGTACGCGCTGACGATCCATTGCGCGGTGGCCGGGTCCAGGCCGAGATCGGCGGCGATGCTCGGCAGCGCGACGTAGACGATCGAGTAGTCGAGTGCGATCAGGAACTGTGCGACCGACAGCACGGCAAGCGTGCTGGTCCGTTGGGCGGCAGCCGTTCTCATGGCACGATGGTCGAAGGTTGACATCAGTGTGAAGGAAAGACCGATGAGGATCGGCGAGCTCGCGGAGCGGACCGGCGTGCCGGCCAGGCTGCTTCGGTATTACGAGGAGCAGGACCTGCTCGAGCCGGCCCGCGAAGCCAACGGCTACCGCGACTACGGCGACCACTTGGTCGACCGGGTGATCCAGATCCGCGGCCTGCTCGACGCGGGCGTACCGACCCGGATCATCCGTCAGATCCTGCCCTGCCTGGACGGTGACCCGGCCGACATCCATGTGACCGAGGCATCCCCGGACCTGATCGCGGACCTGGAGGGCCACCGCGACCAGATGGACGCGCGGATCCGCTGTCTGGCCCGCAATCGGGACGCGATCACGGCCTACATCAACGCCGTCCGCCGCCCTTAGCCCGCTGCTCTTGTCACCGTGGAGGTTGTCCGACCAGGCCCTTGGCGACGTCGAGCATTCGTGTCGCCCACTCGATAGCCTTCGCCGCCTCCGCGGGCGACACAGAAACGGGTTGGTATCGGGACTTGGACTTCAGTTGCAGCAGCCGGCCGAACGAGGAGGCAAGGGCGCGGACTGCCGGTCCGGCCTGAGCTCCACGACTGCGTCGGCGTGGTTGTCGGTCTTTCGGCTTCGGCCGGTGAGTGCCAGGCAGATCGCATCCTTGGAGTTGATCCCCGAGCTGACAGCACTGGACACCGCGGCGTTGTAGAGCTCGAGTTCATGGGTCGTCTCCGCGGCCTCGAGGAACTCACGAGCCTTCGTCAGGTGCGCTACGGCGTCGTCGAGGACAGTCATCGTCTGCCTCGCCTTCCGATGACCTGGCGCGGTGTTTCCCCGCTCAATGGGATGGCATCACGGAGAAGCTCTGTCACGATGCGCTCGTTGCGTCGCACGAGATCTCCGAACTCGGAGCGACTGTACTCGAGGACCTCGCAGCCGTTTCCCGCCCATTGACTGACGCGCATGCTGAAGTTGTCGACCTGGACCTGCCAGGTCTGGTCGGAGTCGGGCACGTCGTCCGGCCTCAGAACGAACACGTCGATATCGCTGTCAGGGCCGGCTTCTCCGCGAGCGGCCGAGCCGACGCCAGGCCGGCGACGTGCTCACGGTTGAAGGTGTACAGCCTCGCATTGCCGGCCGGCCGCGACCTGACCAGACCGTTGCGCACCAGATCGTCGAGGACCCGCTGGGTCCCACGACATCGGCGGATCCTTGCTGGTTCGGGTACCGGCAGGTCACGATGCTGGTATGACCAGTGCGCTGCCTTCGTATGCTTCCGGCGTTTCCGATGTGCCGCTGCTCGGCGAGACGATCGGGCAGAACCTGGAGCGAACGGTTGCCGCGTACGGCGATCGCGAGGCGCTGGTCGAGATGACGAGCGGGCGGCGCTGGACGTACGAGCAGTTCAACCGCGAGGTCGACGTGGTCGCGCGCGGCCTGATGGCCAAGGGGATCGGCAAGGGCGACCGGGTCGGCATCTGGGCGCCGAACTGCGCGGAGTGGACGATCACGCAGTACGCCACGGCGAAGATCGGCGCGATCCTGGTCAACGTCAACCCGGCGTATCGCACGCATGAGCTGTCGTACGCGCTCAACCAGTCCGGCGTGAAGCTGCTGATCTCGGCGACGTCGTTCAAGACCAGCGACTACCGGGCGATGGTCGACGAGGTCGGCCCGCAGTGTGCGGCGCTTGTGGACGTCGTCTACATCGGTACGCCGGACTGGGATGCGCTGGTCAACGGTGCGACGGCGGTGTCCGAGGACGAGCTGGTTGCGCGCGGCAACGAGCTGGCGTTCGACGACCCGATCAACATCCAGTACACGTCGGGGACCACCGGGTTCCCGAAGGGTGCGACGCTGTCGCACCACAACATCCTGAACAACGGGTACTTCGTCACGGAGCTGATCGGTTTCTCCGCCGAGGATCGGCTGTGCATACCGGTGCCGTTCTACCACTGCTTCGGGATGGTGATGGGCAATCTGGGATGCACCACGCACGGCTCGTGCATGGTGATCCCGGGTCCCGGGTTCGAGCCCGCTGCCACGTTGAAGGCCGTACAGGACGAGCGATGCACAGGGGTGTACGGCGTACCGACCATGTTCATCGCCGAACTGGACCTGGCCGACTTCGGCTCGTACGACCTGTCGAGCCTGCGGACCGGGATCATGGCCGGCTCGCCGTGTCCGGTCGAGGTGATGAAGCGGTGCATCGGTGACATGCACATGGCCGAGGTGGCGATCTGCTACGGCATGACCGAGACCTCGCCGGTGTCGACCCAGACCCGGCGCGACGACGACCTGGACCGGCGTACGTCGACCGTCGGCCAGGTGATGCCGCACGTCGAGGTCAAGGTGATCGACCCAGCCACCGGGCTGGTGGTGCCGCGCGGCGAAACCGGCGAGCTGTGCACCCGCGGGTACTCGGTGATGCTCGGCTACTGGGACGAGCCGGACAAGACCGCCGAGGCCGTCGACCGGGCCCGCTGGATGCACACCGGCGACCTCGCGGTGATGCGCGACGACGGGTACGTCAACATCGTCGGCCGGATCAAGGACATGGTGATCCGCGGTGGCGAGAACGTGTACCCGCGCGAGATCGAGGAGTTCCTGTACACCCATCCGGACATCGCCGACGTACAGGTGATCGGCGTACCGGACCAGAAGTACGGCGAGGAACTGTGCGCGTGGATCCGGATGCGTGACGGCGCCACACCGCTCGACGCCGACGCGTTACGGGCGTTCGCGTCCGGCAAGCTCGCGCATTACAAGATCCCGAGGTACGTCCTGCTGGTCGACGAGTTCCCGATGACAGTCACCGGCAAGATCCGCAAGGTCGAGATGCGCGAGAAGTCCGTCGACCTCCTCGGCCTCGGCACCTGAGGTCTCAAGGGAAGGTCAGGTCGCCCAGCGCTTGTAGGGGGCGGTGCGCAGGACGAGAATCGACGCGGGTCGGGCATCTGTTCGAGGGGTGGTCGAGGTCATGAACAGGATCGCGTCGGCAGGTATCACCTTCGCATTCGTGACGGCGGTGGCCGTAGCAGTGGGGCAGGGCCCGGCGAGCGCCGGACCCGGGCCGCTGTGGCAGAACACCGTCCCGGTCACCAACCAGGTGGTGAGCGGACCGGTCCAAGGGGGCGGCTATCCCGTGCCTGCGGGTGCCACCGCACCGTTGCCGGGCACCTGCCGCCCCGGCTCGTACAACTCGAACTTCTCGGAGTCTTGGATCGCGGTCAAGCCCGGCACCGAGGACCTGGTCGGGACCTCGAAGTTCTTCTTCGAGAAGTACTCCACGTTCTACGACTTCCACCTCGGCTCGTACACGATCCTGAACGGTCACCCGGTCGCCGCGAACCAGGTCCAGGGCTACGACTGCACCACCACGGGTACCCAGGCGATGCCGCCGAGCTGGATGAACAACACCGACCCGAACGCCGCGTTCGACAGCTTGGGCCGCGTCTACCAGGTGACGCTGCCGTTCAACCCGTACTGGGTCAACCTGCATCCGAACTCGAACATCGCGATCTCGTACAGCGACGACATGGGGCGGCATTGGGTGAAGGGCAACGGCGGCGAGTCGCTCGAGCACGAGCCGAACTGGTCCAGCCTCAGCCTCGGGTTCGTCGAGGACAAGCAGTGGGTGGCGGTCAACCACATTCCGGGCAACCGCTACCAGGACCACGTATACGCTGCCTGGGCGGTGTACGACGGGAAGACGACGAAGATCCGGCTCGCCGTGTCGCGCGACCGCGGGCAGTCGTTCTCCAAGGCCGTGACGATCACAGCGCCCAACCAGACCGGACCGACCAACGAGTACGTCATCCCGTCCGTCGATGCGGCCGGCGACGTCTACGTCTCGATCGCGGCCGACAGTCCGAGTCCGGACCCGAAGACCATCTACGTCGCCCGGTCCACCGACGACGGCGTCACCTGGTCGTCATTCGTACCGGTCGCGACGGCGGGCACGATCGGCGGCTGCTGCCTGCCGAACACGACCTTCCGTGACGGCATCCTCGAGAGCTTCGCCGCGAGCCCGACGTACCCCGGTCACCTGTACGTCACGTGGGAGGACTGGGACGGCGCCCAGTTCGACGTGAAGTTCAGCCAGTCGACCGACCGCGGCCGTACCTGGTCGGCGCCGATGGTGGTCAACGACAACGCCGACCCGGCGGCGTCGGACCAGTTCCAGCCGCAGGTCGCGGCCGGGCCGGGCGGCGCCGTGGCAGTCAACTTCTATGACCGCCGGGCGGCCTGCCCGAACGGGACCGGCATCCTGCCCGAGGACGTCGGTCGGCAGAACTTCTGCATCGACGTGTCGCTGCAGGTGTTCAAGGACTCAGGCGCCGGAGCGCAGCCCGTGGGCGGCAACGTCCCGGTGTCGAAGCTGACCTGGGACCCCGAGCAGCCCGGCCAGACCGTCGACGGCCTCGACCAGATGGCCTGCGCCAACCACAGCAACCCGTGCACGACCCGGGCCTTCATCGGCGACTACTTCGGCCTGGCGATCTCGGACACGAACGTCTACACCCTCGCGGTGTCCACCCGCTACCCGTCCGACGTCACCGCCGACGGCGGCGGCCCGGTGTACTACCAGCAGCAGGTACTGGAGACCGTCTCACGCGCCGCGCTCGGCATCCCGTAGCCCGGCCGGCGTGGCCGCCATAGGACCGGTAGCAGGACGACGGTCCGCGGAACGTAGGGTGGAGGTTGTGCCCGTACGTGATGACCTGCCGCCGCTGGTGGTGGGGTTCGACCTCGACATGACCCTGATCGACTCGCGGCCGGGCATCAAGGCGGTCTGGGATCTGCTGGCCGCGGAGTCCGGGGTCGCTATCGACACCGACCTGGTGGTGAGCCGGCTCGGCCCGCCGCTGCAGGACGAGATGGGCAACTGGTTCGGCCCGGACCAGGTCGGGCCGATGGTGACCCGGTACCGCGAGCTGTACCCGGCGCACGCGATCACCGGGACCGACCCGCTGCCGGGCGTCGCCGACGCGTTGAACGCCGTACGACGCCAGCGCGGACGGAGCATCGTTGTATCGGCCAAGTACGGGCGCAGCGTCCGGTCGCATGTCGAGCACCTCGGCCTCGACGTCGACGAGGCGATCGGCGACCTGCACGGCACCGGCAAGGCGACCGCGCTGCTCGACCACGGCGCCACGATCTATGTGGGCGACCACCTGTCCGACATCGACGGCGCCCGAGCGGCCGGTGCGCTCGCGGTGAGTGTGGCGACCGGCCCGTTCGGTGCGGACGAGCTACGCGCGTATGGCGCGGACGTGGTGCTCGAGGACCTGAGCGAGTTCCCGGCCTGGCTGGATGAATACCTGCTCACCACCCGGCTGGAGGCACTCGCCGAGCGGCTGGCCGAGCACGACAGCCTGCTGGTCGCGTTCTCCGGCGGCGCGGACTCGGCGTTCCTGCTGGCGGCCGCGGCCCGTGCGCTCGGCCCGGACAAGGTGGTCGCCGCGACGGCGATCAGCCCGAGCCTGCCGGCGGCCGAGCTCGAGCCGGCGAAGAGGTTCGCCGCGGGGCTCGGCGTCCGCCACCTCACCCCGCACACGCACGAGATCGAGCGCGAGGGATACCAGGCCAACGACGGTGACCGCTGCTACTTCTGCAAGGCCGAGCTGGTCGAGACGCTGCGGCCGCTGGCCGACGAGCTCGGTATCGCCGCCATCGCGACCGGCACCAACGCCGACGACGCCGTCGCCGGGTTCCGGCCGGGTATCCGTGCTGCGTACGAGCGTGGTGCCTTCACGCCGCTGAAGCAGGTCCGGCTGACCAAGGCGCAGATCCGCGAGGCGTCGCGGCGCTGGGAGCTGGCCACGTCGGACAAGCCCGCCTCGGCGTGCCTGTCCAGCCGGATCGCGTACGGGGTCCGGATCACCCCGCACCTGCTCGCGCGGGTGGATCGCGCCGAGCAGGCGTTGCGCGCGCACCTGGCTTCGTACGGTCAGCGGAACCTCCGGGTCCGTGACCTGGGCGAGTCCGCGAGCATCGAGATCGACGCCGCGCTGCTGGACCGGGTCGACCACGACGAACTGGTCGCGCTGATGGTCGCCGAGGGCTTCGCGAAGGCCACGGTGGATCCGCGCGGGTTCCGGTCCGGATCGATGAACGAGCGGCTCGCCGATCCGGAGCGTTACCGGTGAGTCCGCCGATCCCGAAGGTGGTCCGGATCTGGCCACCGCCCGAGCCGGGTACGGGCGTAGGCTGAGAAGCCCGCGGCCGGCCGCCCAGCGTTCCGCCCGCATCGCAGGTTCCGTCCCGACGACTGACATCGAAGAGGTTCCCCGTGCCCGTTGGCAAGGTGAAGTGGTACGACGCGGAGAAGGGCTTCGGCTTCCTCAGCAAGGAGGGCGGCGGGGACGTCTACGTGCGCTCCGAGGCGCTGCCGTCCGGCGTGACCACACTCAAGCCGGGCCAGAAGGTCGAGTTCGGGGTGGTCGAGGGTCGCAAGGGCGAGCAGGCGCTGCAGGTACGGCTGATCGACCCGCCGCCGTCGGTGGTCAAGGCGATGCGGCCGAAGCCGGAGGACATGGTGACCGTCGTCGAGGACCTGATCAAGCTGCTCGACAACCTCGGTGAGGGGTACCGGCGCGGCCGGCACCCGGACCACCGCTCGGCTCACAACGTCGCGACAGTGCTGCGCGGGCTGGCCGACAAGCTCGACGTCTAGGCTTTTCGCTCGACCAGGGCGGCGATGCCGTCCAGCACGGTCTCGAGACCGAATCGGAACTCGTCGACGGTGAAGTCGCTGCCGTCGGTCAGTGAGCCGGACCCGAATGCCTTCGCGATGCCCGGGAGTTCGTCGGGGTCGATCACCGCGGCCAGCCGGGCACCGTAGATCCGGTCGGCCTCCTCGATGGTCATGTCGGACCTGACCATGTGCGCGGCCAGTTGGGTGATGCCGCGTACGTAGACGTCCACGAGCAGCATCGACGACAGCTTCTCGTGTTCGGCGAGCCCGGTATCGGCCAGGGCCTGTAGGCCCTCCTCCATCCAGCTCATCTGGTTCGGCGCCAGCGGCGGCTCCTTGACCGGCACCTGGAGGATCCACGGCCGCTGGAGCAGCCGCTCGTGCGCCGCGGTGGCCCACACGGTCAGTCGCTCGCGCCAGTTCAGGCCGGTCAGGTCGCCTAGTTCGGGTGGCCCGTACGCGGCGTCCAGCGTCACGACGAACAGGTCGTCCTTGGACTCGACGTACCGGTACAGCGACATGGTGGTGAAGCCGAGCTCGCCGGCCACCCTCGCCATCGACACCGCTCCGAGCCCGTCGGCGTCAGCGATCTTGACCGCCGCTGCCGCGATCGCGCCGATGGTCAGGCCCGGCTTCGGGCCCCGCCGCGGCGGCTCTTCCTGCCCCCACAACTGCCGCAGGACCCTGGGCAGCTCGGTGTCGAGCTCGAGGTCGGTCATCGGTCCTCCATGCGGCTTGGAATTAATTGTTTACATCATAGACAGATCGGTGCTATCGTCTGTGTACGACATAAACAATATATACCGTACACAGTCTCTGGAGGGGTCATGACGACGATCGAGAACACCGAGCATGTGACAACCACCGCCAGGGCCGGGCGGAAGGAGTGGATCGCCCTCGGCGTGCTGGCGCTTCCGCTGCTGCTGGTCTCGATGGACGTGTCGGTGCTGTACTTCGCCGTACCGTTCATCAGCCAGGACCTCGGCGCCACCGCCACCGAGCAGCTGTGGATCTTCGACATCTACGGGTTCGTGCTCGCCGGCCTGCTGATCACGATGGGCGCCCTGGGTGACCGGATCGGCCGCCGCCGGCTGCTGATCTTCGGCGCGGCCGCCTTCGGCGCCGCCTCGCTGGGCGCGGCGTACGCGCAGAGCCCCGAGCAGCTGATCGCGGCCCGGGCGCTGCTCGGCATCGGCGGCGCCACCCTGATGCCGTCGACCCTGGCGCTGATCCGCAACATGTTCCACGACCCGGCCGAGCGCGGGAAGGCGGTCGCGTTCTGGAGCGCGATCATGATGGGCGGCATCTCGCTCGGCCCGGTGCTCAGCGGTCTGCTGCTCGAGCACTTCTGGTGGGGCTCGGTGTTCCTGATCAACACGCCCGCGATGGTGCTGCTGCTGATCCTGGCCCCGGTCCTGCTGCCGGAGTTCAAGTCGCCGGCGACCGGCCGCTTCGACCTGCTCAGCTCCGCGCTGTCGCTGGCCGCCGTGCTCCCGGTCATCTACGGCATCAAGAAGATCGCCGCCGACGGTGTCGACGGGGTACGCGTCGCCAGCATCCTGGTCGGCCTGGTGATCGGAGTCGCGTTCGTGTTCCGGCAGCGCACCAGCCCGGCGCCGATCCTCGATCTGTCGATGTTCCGCAACCGGGCGCTGTCCGGCGCAGTCGCCGCCAACACCGTCGCCAGTCTGGCGATCATCGGCAACGCGGTCTTCATGACCCAGTACCTGCAGCTGGTCCTCGGGATGAGCCCGCTGAAGGCCGCGCTGTGGGCGCTGGTCCCGTCGGTCGGTGTCGCCGCGGCGGCCCCGTTCGGCGCCGCGATGGCGCAGAGGTTCGGCAAGGGCCCGGTGCTCTCGGCAGCTTTCGTGCTCGGCGCAGCCGGCTTCGCGATCATCACCCAGGTACACCCCAGCTCGCCGCTGGTGCTGGTCATGATCGGCGCCGGTGTGCTGGCCGCCGGGATGGTCGTGGTGATGAGCATGGTCACCGAGGTCGTGATCGGGGCAGTGGCGCCGGAGCGGGCCGGCTCGGCTGCGGCACTGAACGAGACCTGCGCGGAGTTCGGTGGCGCGCTGGGTATCGCGATCCTGGGCAGCATCGGCACCGCGGCGTACCGGTCGAACCTGGACGGGCACCTGCCCGCCGGGCTGCCGGCCGAGGCCGCGCACGGTGCCCGCGAGGGTGTCGCGGTCGCCACCGAGGTCGCGGCCGGGATCCCGGGCCGGCTGGGCGAGCAGGTGCTCGAGGTGGCCCGCGACTCGTTCAGCCACAGCATGAACGTGGTGGCGGTCGTCGGCTGCGTCCTGCTGGTCCTGACCGCCGGCCTGGTCGGAACGCTGCTCCGCGGGGCCCGCGACTGACCGAACCCCTCCAGGCAGGAGTGGCCGCCCGGCCTCCTGGGCGGCCACATCTGCGTCCCGCAACGTTTCTGCTCTGACCGAATCGAGGCGATGCCCGTCGCCCCGTGCCTACGGTCGCGTTCCGATGACGGAGGGAGGATGACGATGACGATGCGGCACGCCGGGGGCTCGGACGGGCCTGTCGGCAACTAGGGCGCGCCAGGATCCGTCAGACACGCCCTAGTTGAGAGCAGTCTCGGCCCGGCCCGGATCGACCAGCATGACCGCGAGGGCGGTACGGGCGTAGAGCACGCGCTTGCCCTGCCGGCGCGGCCGGACCAGGCCTGCCGCGGCCAGTACCGATAGGTGCTCGCTGACGGTCCCGGGCGACAACCGGAGCTGTTCGGCCAGGTCGGACGTCGTCCGCGGGAGTTCGAGCAGTTCGAGGATCGCCGCCCGGGACCGGCCGACCAGCGCAGCCAGCGCATCGGCTGGTGCCGGAGCCGGGCGTTCCCAGAGCAGGCCGGCGCCGCGGGCCGCGTACGAGATCACCGGCCGGCCCGAGTGACAGGCGACGACCACCCGCGGCCAGCTGAACACCGACGGCACCATCCGCAGGCCGCGACCGGTGGAGGCGAACCGGCGCCGGCCGTTGCCCTTGGCAACTGTGATCACGCCCGCGCCGTACGTCATCAGGTGGTGGACACCACTGAGCACACCGTTCAGGCCGGCCGACGACGACTGCGCCGAACGGTGTGCGATGTCCGCGCCGGCGATGCCCTCGACCCGGTCCCACAGTGGCTCGAGTACGGCGTGCCAGTAGCCGGTGAGCGCGACGGCTGTCCGCTCGGCCAGCTCGGCCGGCTGCATCGCCGCGACCCGGGAGCCGGGCATCAGGTTCCGGAGCACCCGCAGATCGCCCTCGACCAGAGCCGGGTCGGTGGTGGCGACCTGCGCGTATCGGTCGACCGGATCGGTCGCGGCCTGCCCGGGAACGGGTACGAGCAGGTCCGGGATCCACCGGCGCGGACGGGTGAGCTCGAGCAACAGGCCGAGGTCGAACGCGGGATCGTCCGGCAGCAGCGACCGCAGCCGCCGGTGCAGCGGGAACCGGTCGGGCTGGGTGATGCCGTGCAGGCTCATCGTCGCCTCCCAGACCGGATCGGTGCAGAAGCGCACGTCGGCGAGGTCCCTCGCCGGCAACTCGATCTCGATCACGACCCCGGTCCTCCTCTCGATCTCGCTGCGGTCCGTTGGTCAGCGGTTCGGGCGGCCCGGCGGGCGGTTCGGCGCCCGGCGTACCGGGGTGGTGGTGGCCCGTGCCGGCGCGGTCCTGCCCTCCTCGTCCGCGGCGGGGCGGTCGGGCCCGGTCGTCCGGGCGCGTTCGTTTGTGGGCTTGGTCGTCGCTCGCGCCGCACCTGGTCGCAGCACGAAGAAAAGCATGACCACGAGGACACCGGCAAGGAAGCCGAAGCCGAGCCGGGGAACCAGCGGCATCACGATGCCGAAGCCGCCGCCGATCACCCAGGCCAGCTGCAGCACGGTCTCGGACCGGGCGAACACCGACGTCCGCACCGAATCGGGTATGTCGCGCTGGATCAGCGCGTCGAGCGAGAGCTTGCCGAGTGAGCTGCACAGGCCTGCCACCAGGCCGAGCGCGATCAGTGCGACCAGTCCGTACAGCACGGCGACCACGACGGCCAGCGCCGCGTCCAGCACCAGTACGACCATCACGATCAACTCGGGATTGCGGGCCTTGAGCAACGACCCGAGCGCGGTGCCGAGACTGCTGCCGATGCCGGCCGCGGCGATGACCGCACCCGCGAGCACGGTGCCGCTGACCCCGCCGGTCGGGTGCTCGCGCAGCAGGAATGCCAGGAACATCGTCAGGAAGCCGGACACGAACCGCAGGCCGAGGTTGCACCGGATCGCCCGCGCTACCGCAGCCGTGACCGACCGGCGACGTTCCCGCCTGCCCGCGGTGCCGACGACCTCCTCGCCGGCAGGGGAGTCCACCCGCGAGGGCAGCCGGATCGCCAGGATCACACCGACGATGTAGAGCACGGCCGCCCAGCGCAGCGACCACGCCGGCCCGATCGAGGCGAACCCGCCGGAGATGGCTGCCGAGATCGTCGCGCCCGCGACGCCGGCCAGCGACACCCGTGAGTTCGCCGTGACCAGCGTGATCTCCCTGGGCAGCAGCCGCGGTACGGCCGAGGCGCGGGTGACGGCGTACGCCTTTGACGCGACCAGGGTGCCGAGCGCGGCCGGATACAGCCAGGCCGAGCCGCTGTGGCCGATCGAGGTGGCCAGGCTCCACACCAGCAGGGCACGCACGCCGAGGGTAGCGCCGATCGCCCACCGGCGGCCGTGCCGGAACCGGTCCAGCAGCGGGCCGATCAGCGGGGCCATGAACGCGAACGGGGCCATCGTGAGCAGCAGGAACAGCGCGACCCGGTCGCGCGCCTGGTCGCTCGGAACGGTGAAGAACACACTGCCGGCCAGCGAGACGGCGAACGCGGTGTCGGCGGCGGCATTGACCGCGCCCAGCTCGATCAGCCGGGCCAGGCCGGACTCGCCGGCGCCCTGCGCGCCGGTCAGCCGCCGGATCCGCCGCCCGGTGGCCCGACCGGCCCGGCCGGTGGCCTGGCCTGCCGCCGTGGCGCCCTTGCCGACCCGTTGTGCGGTCGATCGCATCCGGTCCCCGGTATCCGCCATCCGGCCCCGCTCACCGGGCGGCGACTCCAGGGGATCGGGACCGTTGCCGTGCTCCCAGCGATCACCCCAGTCCTGATCGGACCCGTTTCCGGAATCGTTTCCGGGGCTGCTTCCGGGGCTGCTTCCAGGGCTGCTTCCAGGGCTGCTTC
>JBKPSJ010000321.1:0-23683 GCA_046765875.1 Actinomycetota bacterium | reverse complement strand
GCCTTGGTCTAGACCACGTCCATATGTCGGGTCCCGCTGGTTAGCTGTCGGCGTGGCCACGATCGAACCGTTCCGGATCGCCGTACCGCAGGAGGAGCTCGACGACCTTTACGAGCGGCTCAACCGCACCCGGTGGCCGTCCCCGCTGCCGGCATCGGACTGGCGGTACGGCGTGCCACCGGCCTATCTCCAGGACCTGGCACAGTACTGGCGGCACGGGTACGACTGGCGTGCGGCCGAGGCCCGGCTGAACGAATGGCCGCAGTTCACCACCACGATCGACGGCACCCGCGTCCACTTCGCGCACGTGCGGTCCACCGAAGCGGGCACGTTGCCGCTGCTGATCACCCACGGCTGGCCCGGCTCGATCGTCGAGTTCACCGAGATCGCCGGACCGCTCAGCGAGGACTTCGATCTGGTGATGCCGACGATCCCGGGGTTCGGTATCTCCGGTCCGGTGCCCGAGCCCGGCTGGGAGATCCGCCGGGTCGCTGCCGCGTTCGGCGAGCTGATGGACCGGCTCGGCTACCAGCGGTACGGCGTCCAGGGCGGCGACTGGGGTGCGGCGATCGCCCGCGAACTAGGCCGCACTCGGCCGGACCGGGTGGTCGGCGTACACCTCAACCTGCTCCCGCAGTCGGCCGCGACCGAGGCGGACGTGACCGACGACGAGACCCGCCGGTCCTGGGAGCACCTGCGGGCGTGGGCCGGCGACAAGCAGGGGTACGCCGACCTGCAGTCGACGCGTCCGCAGACACTGGCCTATCTGCTTGCCGACTCACCGGTCGGCCAGCTCGCCTGGATCGCGGAGAAGTTCCACGACTGGACCGATCCGGCGACCCCGGTCGGCCGCGATCACCTGCTGACCAACGTGATGCTCTACTGGCTGACCCGGACCGGCGGCTCGTCGGGCGCGATCTACTACGAACGCGCGCACTCGGACTGGCCGGCCATGCCGATGCCGTCGACGACGCCGACCGCGCTGGCCGTGTTCCCGCACGACAACTTCATCCCGGTACGCCGGATCGCCGAGCGAACCAACAACATAGTCCGCTGGACCGAGTACGACCGCGGCGGCCACTTCCCTGCCCTCGAAGTCCCCGACCTCCTCGTCGAGGACATCCGAGCCTTCTTCAGTGGAAGAAGTGTCTGGTCCCGGTGAAATACATGGTCAGGCCGGCCTTCTCAGCGGCGGCGATCACCTCGGTGTCGCGGACCGATCCGCCCGGCTGGACGACCGCGGTGACGCCGGCGTCGATCAGCACCTGCGGGCCGTCGGCGAACGGGAAGAACGCGTCCGAGGCCGCCACCGACCCGGCCGCCCGGTCGCCGGCACGCGACACCGCCAGCCGGCACGAGTCGACCCGGTTCACCTGGCCCATTCCGACCCCGACCGAGGCGCCGCCGGACGCGAGCAGGATCGCGTTCGACTTCACCGCGCGGCAGGCCCGCCAGGCGAACGCCAGATCCGCGAGCACGGCCTCGGAGGCTGCCGGCCCGGCGGCCAGCGTCCAGTTCGCCGGGTCGTCCCCCTCGGCCTGGAACCGGTCGACGGCCTGGACGAGCACCCCGCCGCTGATCCCCCGGAACTCGATCGGGTCCGGGTGCTGGTCCGGCGGGCAGACCAGGATCCGGATGTTCTTCTTCGCGGTCAGCACCTCGACCGCGCCCTCGTCGTACCCGGGCGCGACGATCACCTCGGTGAAGACCTCCGCGACCTGCTCGGCCATCCGTACCGAGACCGGGCGGTTGGTCGCGATCACCCCGCCGTACGCCGACACCGGGTCGCACGCGTGCGCCCTGCGGTGTGCCTCGGCGACATCGCTGCCGACGGCGATGCCACACGGATTGGCGTGCTTGATAATCGCCACCGCCGGTTGCTCGAAGTCGTAAGCAGTACGCCGGGCCGAGTCCGCATCGACGTAGTTGTTGTACGACATCTCCTTGCCGTGCAGTTGGTCGGCAGCGGCCAGTCCGCCGCGCCAGTGCCGGTACAACGCGGCCGGCTGGTGCGGGTTCTCGCCGTAGCGCAGCACGGCGGCCCGCTCCCAGGTGGCGCCGATCCAGTTCGGGAAGCCGGTGCCGTCGCCGGTGTCGGCGACGACGTTGCTCAGCCAGGACGCCACCGCCACGTCGTACGTCGCGGTGTGCTGGAACGCCTCGGCGGCGAGCCGCTGCCGCTGCGCGAGGGTGAACCCGCCCGCGGCGATCGCGTCGAGCACCTCGGTGTACCGCGACGGGTCGGTCACCACCGCCACGTTCGCGTGGTTCTTGGCGGCGCCGCGGACCATCGCCGGGCCGCCGATGTCGATCTGCTCGATGCACTCGTCCGGTGTCGCGCCGGAGTTCACCGTCTCGGTGAACGGGTAAAGGTTGCTCACCAGCAGGTCGAACGGCGCGACCTTCATGGCGGCCAGTTGCTCGGTGTGTGACTGCTTGCGGGTGTCGGCGAGCAGACCGGCGTGCACCATCGGGTGCAGCGTCTTGACCCGGCCGTCCAGCGCCTCGGGGAACCCGGTCAGTGTCTCGACCTTGGTCACCGCGACGCCGGCCTCGGCGATCCGGGCCGCGGTCGAGCCCGTCGACACGATCCGCACGCCGGCCCCGTCCAGACCCTTGGCCAGTTCGGCCAGCCCGGTCTTGTCGTACACGCTGATCAGCGCGCGACGTACCGGCTTGCGCTGCTCGCCGTTGTCCAGACTCACGGGATGGTGACCTTTCGTCCGTTGATGGTCCAGCCCTCGCGGACCATCCGGCCCACGTACTCGACGAGCTGGCGGCGCTCGACCTGCTTGATCCGCTCGGTCAGCGTGTCCTCGGTGTCGTCGTCGGCGACCGGGACGGTGACCTGCGCGACGATCGGGCCGGAGTCGACACCGCCGTCGACGAAGAACAGGGTCGCACCGGTGACCTTGACGCCGTACGCGAGCGCGTCGCGCGGGCCGTGGATGCCCGGGAAGCTCGGCAGCAGTGCGTTGTGGGTGTTGACGTACCGGTCGCCGAACGCGCCGAGGAACTTGTCGCCGACCAGCTTGAGGAAGCCCGCCGAGATGACGAGGTCGGGATGGTACGCCGCGACCGACTCGGTCAGCGCCGCGTCCCACTCGGCCCGGTCGGGATAGTCCTTCACCCGGTGCACGAAGGTGGGTACGCCGTGCCGGGCGGCCCGGTCCAGTCCCTCGATCCCGTCCCGGTCGGCACCGACGGCGACGACCCGGGCGCCGTACGACGGGTCGGCGCAGGCGTCCAGCAGGGCCTGCAGGTTGGAGCCGGACCCGGACACCAGCACCACGAGCTTCTTCGGATCTGGCACGTACCGCACCCTACCCAGCGGCTGGGTAGGAACCGGCGAGCAGGTCTCAGATCGGCCGCCGGCGGATCGCCAGCAGCGAAGCGGCAACTGCGCCGAGAGCCACACCCGCTGCCGGGGTCAGCGCGGCGGTGAGCAGGTCCGCGACACCGACGTCGGCCATCCGGCCCGGACCGGCCGAACCACTGGCCAGCACCATCGCGACCAACAGCGCGAGAGCCGTGACCACCCCCGCCACGAGCGCTCGTGCGATCAGACCGTGCCATCCCACCGGCGTGTTCCGGTACGCCGCCTGGCGCGCCCGCCTGGCCAGCACCAGCCCGGCCGCGATGCCGGCCAGGAACGGCACCGCCGCCGTCAGCACCATCAGGTACGTCGGCGTGGCCCCGTCCTCCGGCAGTGCGGCCAGCAGCGGCAGCGCCGGAAGCCTGCCCAGTTCGACCCCGGTAGGCGCCACTACTGTGCCCGTCCCGACCTGGAATCCGGGCCCGGCCAGGAACGCCACCGCGTACACGATCGCGTTCGGGACCATGACCGCACATACCGCGAACAGCACGACGGCGCCGACAGGTCCGGGGTTGAGCGACTCGATGAGGTCGCTGGCCGTGCCGAAGCGCAGCGCCAATGACAGCACCACCATCAGCCCGCCCGCGACGAACAGCGCGGCCGCGGCCGCCAGCCCGGCTGGTACGGCGTCGCGGAGCCAGTCCGGCGTGGCGTCGAGGATGTCCTCCCCCGCACCGGACTCGGCCAGCACGCCGGCCGTACCGGCCACCAGCGCCACCGATCCGGCCGCGACGAACGCGGACAGCGCCTGCACCCCGAACCGGTCGTCGGAGGCCAGTACCGCGACCAGTGCGGCGCCGGCGCCGTACGTGATCGCCAACACGGCCGATGCCGTGACCAGGTCGCCGGTGAGATCGGCCGCACTGATCCGGGCGGCGTAGCGGCCGCCGCGGTACAGGCAGACCACGATCACCAGCGTCAGTCCGAGCGGCGCGACAGAGAAGTGTCCACCGGGTATCGCGACGCTCGTCTTGTGCGCGGCCAGCCAGGCCAGCGCACCGGCACGGACCGCACCGGACGTACCACCGAACGTGGCGGCGAGCCAGCCGACGACCGATAGAGCCGTGCAGGCCACCAATCCGGTGAGCAGACAAGCACCCGCCGCGACGACTGCGGACAATGTCACCGGTTTCGGAGCCGGCTGCTGGGGAAGATCGCGGTCAGGGGATCCCGGACGTCCCGGCCGGCGGTTGTCGAGGTCGGTCATCTGGACCCATGGTCGTTGCTGCTGAGATGGTTCTCCGGGTGACACGCCGGGTGACTCGGCTGTAATGGAAGACTTCGATCCCCGTTGCTGGATGGCTTGCCCGCCTCGGTACGGTCGGGTAGATCACTCAGGAGGTACACCGCAGCATGACCGGCTCTCACCGGCTTGAACGGACCAGCCGCGCCGCTGTGCGGCAGGCCCGCCGGAAGAGGACCAGGCGGCGTCAGCAACTGTTCGGGATCGTGGTCGTGCTCGCCCTGCTCATCGGTGGTGCCGCGTACGTCGTGTGGGCCGGTACTCGCGACAAGGGCGGGCCGGCCGCGCAGGCCGGCACTGCCGGAGCGGACGACCAGCGCGGCGACTCCACGATGCTGGCCAAGGACACGTTCCTGCTCGACGCCGACGGCGCGAAGACGTTGTCCGGCGGACCCTGGCAGGTCTCGACCACCAACGAGGGTGTGCAGGTGCCGGAGCGGTCGTTCACCTGCCAGGCGCAGCGGTTCGCCGATCCGGCCGGGATACGCACCTGGGTGCGCCAGTTCAAGAACGGCGACTCCACCGCGATCGAGTACGTCGAGTTGTCCCTCGACAGCCGCACCGCCGCGAAGGCCTACGACACCGTGCTCAACTGGCTGGCCACTTGTACAACGCCGCAGCAACGGCTGGTCACCAGCTACACCGCCGACGGTCTCGGGGACCGCGGCACGGTGGCGGTGTTCGCACAGCCGGTCGGCGGCGGCAAGGAGCGGTACCGGACTCTCACCGTAACCGGCACCGGGCCGGCCATGATGGTGCTGGAGTACATAACGGTCGCGTCCGGCACGCCGAAGACGACGGGCCCGGTCGCAGCCGGCACGGACGCGATGATGCGGCTGTGCTCCGAGACCAAGTCGACCTGCCCGCGCTCACAGGTGCTGACGCCGTCGCTGCTCCCGGCGGTCGGCGAGCCGGCCGGCTTCATGACCGCGATCGACCTTCCGGTCCTCAGCAAGGTCAAGGAACCGTGGGTCGGCGTCGACGCCGGCACCAACCCGCAGACCGACTGCGGCGAGACCAACCAGCCAACGGCCAAGCCGGTGCGGACGGCGGCCCGTACCTACC
This sequence comes from Actinomycetota bacterium, assembly GCA_046765875.1. Taxonomy (GTDB): domain Bacteria; phylum Actinomycetota; class Actinomycetes; order Propionibacteriales; family Kribbellaceae; genus DASRHY01. The sequence continues at coordinate 17,999 of JBKPSJ010000321.1, read as the reverse complement.
TCCCGGTCGGCGCGAAGGTCCCGACCGAGTTCGGGATGGACACCAAGATCTTCGAGTTCAGCTCGGCGAAGGTGGCCGGCCAGTATCTCGCCGGTATGCGCACCACGATGGCCAAGTGCAATGCCAGTCACTCCAACGTGACCACTCGGCGGTCCGCGACGGTCGGCGGCGAGGCCGGGGTGACCGGCCAGACCTGGGTGGTGCGCATCGGGCTGGCGAACGGCAGCAACCTGACCTACCGCGTGGGCGCGGCCCAGGCCGGCAAGCGCGTCACCTATCTGCTGTTCCTGAGCCTCAACGGCCTGGACGTGACAGATCAGGAGTTCGCGACGACCGTGGCCCGGGCCGCGCACCGGAGCATGTCGTACAAGTAAGGCGCTAGTTCAGATCCTGCATGATCTCCCGCATCAGCCGGGCGGTCTCCGACGGCGTCTTGCCGACCTTGACGCCGACTGCCTCGAGCGCCTCCTGCTTGGCGGCCGCGGTACCGGACGAGCCGGACACGATCGCACCCGCGTGACCCATCGTCTTGCCCTCGGGCGCGGTGAAGCCCGCGACGTAGCCGACCACCGGCTTGGTGACGTTCTCCTTGACGAAGGCGGCCGCGCGCTCCTCGGCGTCGCCGCCGATCTCGCCGATCATCACGATCGCGTCGGTGTCCGGGTCGGCCTGGAACGCCTCCAGCGCGTCGATGTGAGTGGTGCCGATGATCGGGTCGCCGCCGATGCCGATCGCGGTCGAGAAGCCGAAGTCGCGAAGCTCATACATCATCTGGTACGTCAGGGTGCCGGACTTGCTGACCAGTCCGATCCGCCCCGAGCCGGCGATGTCGGACGGAATGATGCCGGCGTTCGACTCGCCCGGGGTGATGATGCCCGGGCAGTTCGGGCCGATGATCCGGGTCTTGCCGGAGGCCTGCGCATGAGCGAAGAATGCGGCGGTGTCGTGCACCGGGATGCCCTCGGTGATCACCACCACCAGCGGGATGCCGGCGTCGATCGCTTCGATCGCGGCATCCTTGGCGAACCTCGGCGGTACGAAGACCACGCTCACGTTCGCGCCGGCCGCCTCCATCGCCTCCGCCACGGTGCCGAAAACCGGGATCGCCTTGCCGTCGAAGTCGGCGGTCTGCCCTGCCTTGCGCGGATTGACGCCGCCGACGATATCGGTGCCCGAGGCAAGCATCCGCTTGGTGTGCCGGGTGCCCTCGGCGCCGGTCATACCCTGGACGATGACCTTGCTGCCCTTGTTCAGGAAGACTGACATCGGTGTGTTCCCCTACTTCCCGGCCGCAGCCAGCTCGGCCGCACGCTTGGCGGCGCCGTCCATCGTGTCCACCTGCTCCACGCCGTCGAGGTTCGCCTCGGTGAGGATCCGGCGACCCTCCTCGGCGTTGTTCCCGTCCAGCCGGACCACCAGCGGCCGGTCGACGTGTTCGTTGCGCGAGGCAAGCAGTTCGAAAGCCTGGACGATTCCGTTGGCGACCTCGTCGCATGCGGTGATGCCACCGAACACGTTGACGAACACGCTTTCCACCTGGCGGTCGGACATGATCACCTCGAGGCCCGCGGCCATCACGTCGGCGTTCGCGCCGCCGCCGATGTCGAGGAAGTTCGCCGGCTCGACACCGCCGTACGCCTCACCGGCGTATGCGACCACGTCGAGGGTGGACATCACCAGGCCGGCGCCGTTGCCGATGATGCCGACCGAGCCGTCCAGCTTGACGTAGTTGAGGTCCTGCTCCTTGGCCTTCGCCTCCAGCGGGTCGTCCGCGCTCGGGTCCTCGAACTCGGCGTGGTCGGGGTGGCGGAAGTCGGCGTTGCCGTCCAGCGTCACCTTGCCGTCGAGCGCCTCGACCGAGCCGTCGGCGAGCCTGACCAGCGGGTTGACCTCGACCAGCGAGGCGTCCTCCTCGATGAACACCTCATACAGCTTGACGATCTGCTCCGCCGCGGCGTCGACCACGTCGGCGGGAAACTTCGCCGCGACCGCGATCTCGCGGGCCTTGGCCAGATCGACACCGGTCGCCGGGTCGATCGACACCTGGGCGACCGCGTCCGGGTTCGTGTGCGCGACCTCCTCGATCTCGACACCGCCCTCGGCGCTGGCGATCGACAGGTAGGCGCGGTTGGCGCGGTCGACCAGGAACGAGAAGTAATACTCCTCGGCGATGCTGGCGGCCGGCACGATGTTCAGCTTCTTGACGATGTGGCCCTTGATGTCCAGTCCGAGGATGGTGTTCGCCTTCGCCTCCGCGTCGGCGGGATCGTCGGCCAGCTTGACGCCTCCGGCCTTGCCCCGGCCACCGGTCTTGACCTGCGCCTTGACGACCACCCTGCCGCCGATCCTCTCGGCCGCGGCCCTGGCCTCCTCCGCGGTGGTGGCGACCTCACCGACGGTCGTCCTCACGCCGTGCTTGGCGAACAGCGACTTCGCCTGGTACTCCATCAGGTCCACGATGTCCGATGCCCTCTCTCACCAGTCGGTCGGCCGGGGCGTGGCTTCGTACGGGCTCTGCTGTGGAAGGAGGGCACCGTCAGCCGACGTATCCCGTCGGGCCGAGACTAGCCACGGCGGGGCCCTCCCGGACAGCCGGGGTGCGCCGTGAGACACCCGTCACCGCGGTTGAGCGGCCATGACAGTCTGGTGCGCATGACCGATGCAGCCGCTCAGACCCCTCCGGCCGATGACTGGTGGCGCAGCGCCGTCGTCTACCAGGTGTACCCGCGCTCGTTCGCCGACTCCGACGGCGACGGCATCGGCGACGTGAACGGCATCCGGGCCCGGCTGCAGTACCTCGCCGACCTGGGCGTGGACGCGATCTGGATCAGCCCCTGGTACCCCTCCCCGCTGCTCGACGGCGGGTACGACGTGTCCGACTACCGCGGCATCAACCCCGACTTCGGCAACCTCGACGACGCCGACGCGCTGATCCGGGAGGCGCACGAGCTCGGCCTGCGAGTGCTGATCGACCTGGTGCCGAACCATTGCTCGTGGGAGCACCCCTGGTTCAAGGCGGCGCTTGCCGCGGGCAAGGGCTCCCGGGAGCGGGACCGATTCTGGTTCCGCGACGGCAAGGGACCCGGCGGCGCGCAGCCGCCGACGAACTGGCCGGCCGTGTTCGGCGGATCCGCCTGGCAGCGGATCGAGGACGGCCAGTGGTACCTGCACCTGTTCGACATCTCCCAGCCAGACTTCAATTGGGGCAACCAGGAGATCGTCGACGAGTTCGACTCGGTCCTGCGGTTCTGGTTCGACCGCGGCGTGGACGGGTTCCGGATCGACGTGGCCGACTCGATGGCCAAGGACCCCTCGCTGCCCGACGTACCGGAGCATCTGAGCACACCGGCGAGCGGGCCGGAGCGGATCGAGCGCGGGGACAAGTACCCGGGCCACCCGACGTACGACCAGCCGGCCGTGCATGACATCCACCAGCACTGGCGCACCGTCGCGGACTCCTACGCCGGTACGCCGGAGGGCCCGCGGGTGTTCGTCGCCGAGGCCTGGCTGTCACCGGCGGAGCGGCTGGCCAAGTACGTGCGGCCGAACGAGCTGCACTCGGCGTTCAACTTCGACGCCCTGCGCTGTCCGTGGGACGCCGACCAGCTCCGCGAGGTGATCGTCCACACCACCGAGAACCTGTGGGCGGTCGGTGCGCCGGCGACCTGGGTGCTCAGCAACCACGACACGATCCGGCACCGCACCAGGTACGGGCGCGACCTGATCGACGCACAGGCACCGGCCGGCGGGGTCCCGACCAATCTGGAGCTCGGACTGCGCCGGGCCCGGGCCGCGGCCCTGCTCGAGCTCGCGCTGCCAGGCGGTGCGTATGTCTACCAGGGCGACGAGCTCGGCCTGCCCGAGGTTGAGGACCTGCCCGAGGATGTCCTCGACGACCCGACCTGGGAGCGGTCCGGGCACAAGGTCCGCGGCCGCGACGGCTGCCGGGTGCCGATCCCTTGGGGGGGCTCCGAACCGCCGTATCAGTTCGGCCCGGGGAACGGCCAGCCGTGGCTGCCGCAACCGGCCGATTGGGCACCGCTGACCGCGGAGGCGCAGGCGGCCGACCCGGACAGCATGCTGTCGCTGTACAAGGCGGCGCTGCGGATCCGCAAGGAGCACCAGGCGCTCGGCGACGGCCGGCTGGAGTGGGACGAGGACACCCCGAAGGGCGTGCTCTCGTTCACCCGGCACCCGGGCTTCCGCTGCCTGGTGAACATCAGCACCGAGCCGATCGACCTTCCCGGCGGCGACACCGAGGTGCTGCTGGCCAGCCAGCCGCTCGCCAACGGCAAGGTCCCCGTCGACACCACCGTCTGGCTGCGCGCCTGACCGCTCAGACCGGCCAGTCGCGCTCGAGGTCCGCCCGGGTCCGGTAGCGGCGGGCCCGGTCGTGGCGGTCATCCTCGGCGCGTACCCGATCGTCGTGCTCGAGCTCGTCGCGGACGCGATCGTCGTGGTCCAGATCGGCCAGGCGGCCGCGATCGTCGCGCTCGTACCGGTCGCGCTCGCGCAGGTCGTCGGCGATCCGGTCCCGGCGGTCTTGCTCGGCCAGCGTCCGGCGGCGACGATCCTCGTAGTCGAGCAGCCGGCGGCGCTGCTCATCCTCCAGCCGAACCCGCGCCTGCCTGTCGTCCTCGGCCGTCACCGTGCGATCTTGCGCGTCAGTGCTGTCGGCGCCATCGGTGTCATCATCCGTGTCATCGGGATCGACCCGGACGAAGCCGATGATCGTCCGGGCCCGCGGGTCGGACTCGTCGCGGCGGTTCCGGTCGAACCCGTCGCGGCGCTCGCGTGCGAACCCACGCTCCACCGTCACACCTCCCACCGGCCGGCGGGTCCCGACGATACGCGCGGCCGAGTCCACGCAGGCCGTTCCACGAGGGTCCGGGCCCGGGCGATCACTCGCCCGGGCCCGGTTTGTTCTTACGTGTCAGTCGCTAGTACCGCTCGCGGTCGCGCCGCTCACGCTCCTCGCGGTCGCGCCGGTCCCGGTCCTCCCGGTCGCGGCGTTCCCGGTCCTCGCGATCGCGGCGCTCGCGCTCTTCCCTGTCGCGGTCGTAGCTCACTTCACACCTCCAGCGGTCAGGCCGGCGACGATACGCCGCTGGAAGATCAACACCGCGATCACCAGCGGGATCGTGACCACCACGCCGGCCGCCATCTGGCTGCCGAACGGCTGGTCACGACCGGTCGTACCGGTGAACGTCGCGATCACGACGTTCGCGGTCTGCCGCTCCTTGAACTGCACCATGCTCAGCGCGATCAGGAACTCGTTCCAGGCCGCGATGAAGGTGATGATGGCGGTGGTGAACACACCGGGTGCCGCCAGCGGGATGATCACCTTGCGGAACGCCTGTGCCGGCGTACAGCCGTCGACCATCGCCGCCTGTTCGAGTTCTCTCGGCATTTGCCGGAAGAACGCCGTCAGGAGCCACACCGCTAGTGGTAGTGCGAACGACAGGCTGGGCACGATCATCGACTGGTAGGTGTTCAGCCAGCCGATGTCCGCGAACAGCTTGCGCAGCGGGACGACCAGCGAGATCCCCGGGAACATCGACGTCGTGATGATCAGGGCCAGCACGAAGTTCTTGCCCCGGAAGTCCAGCCGGGCCAGCGTGTACGCCGCGACCAGGCCGATGATCAGCGTCAGGATCGTCACCGACCCGGCCACGAACAGGCTGTTCAGCAGACCCCGCTGGAAGCCGGTGCCCTCCTTGAACACGTCCTTGAAGTTCTGCAGCGACCACCGCTGCGGGAGCGGCGCGTTGGAGAACTGGTCGGTCGGGCGCCGCAACGACGAGACGACCATCCAGTAGAACGGCGTCAGGCAGTAGATGACGATCAGCGTGATGCCGATCAACGGCAACCACTTTCGGAACCTACCGCTCTCGGCCGCGCGGACCTGTGCGGCAGTCAGGGTTGCAGTAGCCATCACGCACCTCCTGCGAGGCCCTGGAGGCCAGCCTCGGAAACACCAGCCGGCGCCGGTTCACCGCGGCGCTTTCTGCGTGCACCGCCTCCTGGTCTTCTGGCTCTGGCCTCACCGATCACGTCGGCGCCGAGGATCTTGACGAACGCGTACGCAGCCAATGCGACGTAGATGAACAACACCGTCGAATAGGCCGCGGCGGGTCCGAACCGGTTGTTGAACGCCTCGTCGAAGCCCAGCATCGACAGCGTCTCGACGGAGTCCTTGCGCGGGCCGACCAGGACGAACGGCAGATCGAAGATCCGCAGCGTGTCGAGCATCCGGAACAGCACCGCGATCAGCAGGGCGGGCTTGACCAGGGGCAGCGTGATCATCCGGAACGTCTGCCACGCTCTTGCCCCGTCGACCTTCGCCGCCTCGTACACCTCGTCCGGGATCGTCTGCAATCCGGCCAGGACGAGTAGTCCGATGAACGGTGCGGTCTTCCAGGTGTCGGCGATGATGACCGACAGCTTGGCCTGCCACCCTTCGGTCGACCACAGGACCTGTGCGTTGATGATGGCGTTCGCGACGCCGTCGGCCTGGAAGATCCACTTCCACAGCAGGGCGGACACGACCGTGGGGATGGCCCACGGCACCAGGATGCTGGCGCGCACGATGCCGCGGCCCTTGAAGGCCCTGTGCATGATCAGCGCCATGGCGACACCGATGATCGTCTCGATCGTCACGCAGACCACGGTGAAGAACGTCGTGTTGTAGAACGCGTTCCAGAACCGGTGAGCGGACTCGCCGGTGAAGATCGCCTTGTAGTTGTTCAGGCCTACCCAGACGTCACCCTCGTTGACAAATCCGGTCGTGGGGTCTATGCCGCCTGAGGTGTACAGCGACTGGCGCAGCGCCATCAGGATCGGCAGCATCACGACCAGGAGCAGCACGATCAGCGTCGGTGAGAGCAGGGCCGCGGCGAGCCGACCCGTCCCCTCGTTGTACCGCTGCTGTTTCTTCGGAGATTTAGGGGTCTTGGTTCGCTCTGCGACCGCGACCGGGGCGGATTCGCTCACCTCAGCCTCCTTCGAATCTGGGGTGCTCGGCCGGCGCGGAGCGTTGTCGCTCCGCGCCGACCGGACCTACCGGTCACTGCGTGATCATGCTACTCAACTGCGTCTGCAGGTCGGACAGCGCCTGCTGCGGTGTCTTCTTCCCGTTCAGTGCGTCGTACGCGGCTTCCTGGATCGCTGCGGTCACGTCGCCGTACTTGACCACGGACGGGCGCGGTTGCGCCTTCTCGATCGAGGCCTTCAGCGGCGCCAGGTACGGGAACTTCTTCTGCAGTGCCGGGTCGTCGTACAGCGAGGCCCAGGTCGGCGCCTGTGAGGACGCCTGGAGGTTGGCGTTCTGCCGTTCTTCGCTGGCCATGAACTTGATGAACTCGGCTGCTGTGCCCTTGTTCTTTGTGAACGCGCTGATCGCGTAGTTGTGGCCACCGAGGGTGGACACGCCCGGGCCGTCCTTGCCCGGCAGCGGGGCGACCGCGAACTTGCCGACGATCTTCGACGAGCCGTCGGTCTTGCTCGCCAGCGCGTACACGTACGGCCAGTTGCGGTGGAAGATCAGCTTGCCCTCCTGGAACGCGCGCCGGCCTTCCTCCTCCTTGTAGGTGATGGCGGCCTTCGGGATCTCGCCGGTCTTGAAGCCGTTCACCAGGAACTCCAGGCCCGCCTGGGCCTCAGGGGTATTCACGTTCGGCTTGCCGTCCGCACCGACAACCTCGCCACCGGCGCCGTTGACGGCCTCGGAGAAGTTACAGGTCAGGCCCTCGTACTTCTCGAACTGACCGGCGTAGCAGCTCATACCCTTGCCCTCGGGCAGCGCCTGGACCTTCTTGCATGCCTGCGACATCTCGTCCCAGGTCTTCGGCGGCTGCACGCCTGCCTTGTCCAGCAGATCCTTGCGGTAGTACAGCAGGCCACCGTCGGAGGTGATCGGCACCGCGTACAGCTTGCCCCTGTACTCTGCGGTCTTGACGGTGGCGGGGATCGCGCTGGTCAGGCTCGGGAACTGGTCCCTGGGAAGCTCGACAACCCACCTGTTGGCCGCGAACTCGGCGGTCCAGACCACGTCAAGGTTGAGCACGCTGTAGGTGTCCTGCTTGTTCAGCGCGGACTGCACCATCTGCTGGCGCTGGCCGTCGGCCGACTCCGGCAGCTCGATGACCTTGACCTCTTCGCCCTTGTGCTGCGAGTTCCACGCGGCGACCTGCTGGGGCAGGAAGCCGGAGGTGTCCTTGCCCGTTGCGAACGTGATCGGACCCTTGCCTTCGAGCCCGCCGCCCGAGGTACTACCGCCACTACTCTTGTTGTCGTTACCGCCACACGCCGACGCGAGCAGCACCAAGCTGGCTGCGACCGCGGCAGCGGCGACGCGCCGGACGTGTGATCGTTCAAACCTCATCGTGCACCTGGCCTCTCCCGAAACGGACACTTCAGAGTGATCAGCGCAGGCGTTCCGCAGTCCCCTGCCGTGGGACGCCTCTCCGGACATTAGTCGCTTTTCGGGTCCCGTGTGTCATGGGACACACACCGTGTCCGCTCACGACCGCGTCTGTCAGTGCGCTTCACGCCTGTATGCGACCGCGAAATCGGTCGGGCGCGCAACGGGTGTGGCGCAACGATTCGGCATAAAACCAAGACAAGGCGGAGTGGTCGGATGATTCCTGTGAGCCGGTTGTGTCAGCCTGACTGCGTACCGTCAGCAGCCGCGCCTACGCCAGACGTGTCGCCGACATTGGCCCTTACCCAGTCGACGATCTCCGTCGTCGTTGCCCCCGGTGTGAAAATCTTTCGTACGCCCAGGCCTGCCAGTGGCTGCACGTCGGCCTCGGGAATGATCCCGCCGCCGAAGACGACGATGTCGTCGGCGTCCCGTTCGGTCAGCAGTTCGCGCACCCGCTTGAACAACGTCATGTGAGCCCCGGACAGCACCGACAGCCCGATCGCGTCGGCATCCTCCGCGAGGGCGGTCTCGACGATCTGCTCCGGGGTCTGGTGCAGGCCGGTGTAGATGACCTCCATGCCCGCGTCGCGCAGCGCGCGGGCGACCACCTTCGCGCCACGGTCGTGGCCGTCCAGCCCGGGTTTGGCGACGACCACGCGCAGCGGGCTCGACGGCGTGCTGCTGGTGGGCATCGGCTCCTCCATGACGACAAGTCGAGGGTACGGCGTTGACTGCGGCCTCGAGTACGGCGGGGCGTTGACCGGCCGCGAATCGGCTACTGGAGCGCAGATTAGCCCTTGCTTACGGGTAAGACACAGTTGTGTGGCGCCCGCCACGCATCGGCCGACCGATCGGTTACCTTCAAGGGACAGAGGTCGGATCTCGTCCTGCGAGTGAGGTGAGACCCATGAACACGGGGGACAGCACAGGGGCCGATACGGCGGCGGAGCCGACCGAGGGGGGATTGCCGGGCGCCTCGAGCGCCACGGCTACCACGACACCGGAGACACCGGAGACACCGGAGACACCGGAGACACCGGAGACACCGGAGACACCGGAGACACCGGAGACACCGGAGACACCGGAGACATCTGGGTCATCCGGGCCATCGGGCCTGCGCGCGGCACTGGCCGGCCTGCGGTACGGCGCACAGGCGGCGCTGTCACCCAGGGCGATGCAGGGTGCGGCGGTCGAGGTCGGCTGGGTGACCGCGCATATGGCGCTGTACCCGCTGGGACTGTTGCGTGACGGCAACCACCGGGCCGAACGGCTGAACCTGGCCGGCCTGGCGCCGGTGCAGCGCGGTCTGCTCGTCGGTGACGTCGCGGCCGCGTCGACCCCGATCGTGCTCGTCCACGGCATCGTCGACAACCACACCATCTTCACCATGATGCGCCGCAACCTGCTGCGCCGCGGCTTCGGCCTGGTCCGCGCGTTCTCGTACTCGCCGCTGACGCTCGACCTGCGCCGTACCGCCGCCCGGCTCGGTCACGAGATCGAGCGACTGTGCGAGGAGACCGGCTACGAGCGGATCCATGTGATCGGGCACAGCCTCGGAGGCCTGGTCGCGCGGTACTACGTCCAGCGGCTCGGCGGCGACGCCCGGGTGCACACCTGTGTCACCCTCGGTACGCCGCACCAGGGCACCCAGACCGCCCGGCTGCTGCCCTGGCCGCTGCTCCGCCAGATCCGGCCCGGCAGTGACCTGATCACGGAACTGGACGAGCCGGCGCCGGGCTGCCGGACCCGGTTCCTGGCCTTTTACAGCGACGTCGACCAGCTGATCGTTCCGCAACGCCGGGCGCGAATCCACCATCCCGACCTGGTCGCGCGTAACGTCAGGGTCCGTGGCGTGGGTCATCTCTCGCTTCCGATCGACGGTCAGGTGGTCCACGAGATCACCGGCGCGCTGTCCCACCTCGACGAGCACGGCGGAATCGCCACCAACAGTCTCGTTCCGCCCCGCGGAACGCGGAGCAGGAGCGCCTGAACGGAAGGTCCGCGGACCCCCGGTAACAGATAGCCCAAAAAAGTTCATCCTGGGGTTTGTCGTACCGTGACCGGTCCGTTATGGTGCTTGAACGCCCCCGGGGCGACACCCCAGGAGCGACGTTCAGAGACGTGATCCGCAACGCCTCTGGGCGAGAGTCAGCCCCTCCCCTGTGACCGAAAGGCCACGCTGTGACTCAGCAACGTGTCGCGCCCAGTCGCGTCACGCCCGGCTCCGCTGCGCGCTCACCCGGCGCTGCTGTGAGGCACGCTGCAAAACATCGTGTCGCCCGGCGTTCCACCCCCGGTAAGGCCCAGATCTTCGGTATGAGCGCGGCGCTGGCCGCCGCGGCCGGAGCGGTCGGCTTCAGCCATAGCTCGCTGGCCGGGCCTACCCCGGCGAACGCGGCGGTGAACAACGCCGCGCTGAACGCCACCATGGGTGAGGCGCAGATGTCCGCGCTCACGCTGGCCCGGATCGAACGCCGCCAGCTCGCCAGCCGGGACGCCTCCAGGGTCGAGCTGAACGAGTCCACCGCGCGCAAGCGCCAGGCCGCCGCCGCCCGGCAGGCCAAGGCCCGTGCGGTCAAGCTGGACTCCTACCGCGCCCAGACCCAGCGCCGGGCAGCCTCGCTGGCGGCCGCGAAGGCCGCCGCCGAGCGGGCCCGGCAGGCCGCGCTCCGCGCCGCCGGCCGGGTCGAGATGATGATCAGCGGCTACCACATCACGGCGACCTTCGGTCAGGGCGGCACCCGCTGGGCCCGCGTCCACACCGGCACCGACTTCGCCGCCCCGATCGGCACCCGGATCGGCGCCGTGATGCGCGGCAAGGTGATCTCCGCGGAATTCGCCGGCGCGTTCGGCCGCAGGGTCGAGATCCTGCACGACGACGGCACGGTCACCTGGTACTGCCACATGTCGGAGTTCACCGTCTCGGTCGGCGACTACGTGTACGCCGGCGACCAGGTCGGCTCCGTCGGTATGACCGGCAACACCACCGGCCCGCACCTGCACTTCGAGGTGCACCCGGACGGCGGCGAGGCGATCAACCCGATGCCGTGGCTCCGCGACCACGGCCTCAACCCCTAACCCGCCACCCCGCCCACCCGGCGCTCATCGAGCCGCCCCTGGTTTTGGCGCTCATCGGACGCTTCTGGTCACACATCAGCGGGCATGCCCCGTTCGACAACGCTGACCAGACGCGTCCGATCATCGGCAAACCCGGCCAACGCTCTGGTGACGTTGAACAAGGTGTCGTGACGTTGAACACGCCAGGCACTGTCCAACGTCACCAGACCCTGTTCAACGACTCAGCAGCCTGATCAGAGCAGTCTCACCACCGGATCATCGGACGCGTCTGGTCACAGCAGAGGACATGCCGGTTCCTGGGCGCTGACCAGACGCGTCCGATGAACGGGTGGGAAGCGTATGGTCACGCTTGAGTCAGCGAGACCAGACCTCGGCAGTGGTGAGGAAGGCCGTCGAGGAGGGCTTGACGCCGCCGGCGTGAGCGCGGATGTGACCGGGGAGGGTCTCACCGCCCACGTCGATCCGCGCCGAGCGGACCGGGACGATCAGCAGGCTGAGACTGTGCTCGACGCCGTGCAGGAGGTACCGGTCGGTGGAGTAGACCCGCCGGTCCAGGACGCCGCTCATCTCGATCTGGATGTCCGAACCCTTCGCGGTCAGCCCGTCGGACAGGTCCAGCGAGATCTGCACCAGGTCACGCTCGACCACCGGCTCCGGCCAGGGCAGGCCCTGCACCTCGAGGAACGACCGGACGAAGTACTGCTCCAGCCACGAGGCCAGGTCGGCGTCCTCCGAGACGACCCGGACAGTGCCGCCGTGCCACAGCACGATGACGCTGCCGGAGCCGCGCACGGACCAGTCCACCTGCCAGATCGACGCGAACGCCGACACCTTGCCGGCGGCGTCGAACAACCGCACCCCGGGGTTGGCCCCGGCGAGGATGACGCGGCGGGCGGGGGTCGGCATGGGTACTGCTCCGGTCTAGATCTTCTCCAGTGGCGCGTAGCGGACTAGCAGGCGTTTCATACCATTGGAGCCGAAGTCGACCTCGGCCTGCAACTGCTGGTCCACGCCGCGTGTAGCTACGACGGTACCCATACCGAATGTGTCGTGAACGACCCGGTCCCCCGGCTGGAGCTGCAGGACCGGCTTGTCCGAGGGCGACGGGGTCCGCCTGGCGGGCTCGTACCGGGTCTGCACGGTGGAGCGGCCGGACCATCTGGTGATCGCCGATTCGTCGCGTCGCCAGTCCAGGTGCTCGCCAGGGATCTCCTCCAGGAACCGCGACGGCGGGTTGTGCTGCGGCGCGCCCCAGGCGCTGCGGACCGCCGCACGGGACAGGTAGAGCCGCTGCCGCGCCCGGGTGATCCCGACGTAGGCGAGCCGGCGCTCCTCCTCCAGCTCCTTCATCTCGCTCAGCGTGCGGGCGTGCGGGAACACCCCGTCCTCCATCCCGGTCAGGAACACCACCGGGAACTCCAGGCCCTTCGCCGTGTGCAGCGTCATCAGCGTGACCACACCGCCGCTGTCGTCGGCGTCGGGGATCTGGTCGGCGTCGGCCACCAGCGAGACCCGTTCGAGGAAGGCCTGCAGGTCGGCCGTGTCACCGGCCGCGGTCGCCTCCTCGACGAACTCGGCGGCCACCGCGATGAACTCGGCAAGGTTCTCCAGCCGGGTCTCGTCCTGCGGGTCCGACGACTTCTCCAGCTCCTCGTGGTACCCGCTGCGGTGCAGAACGGCGTCCATGATGTCGTCCGGCGGCGCGCTGGAGTCGACCATCACCTGCAGGTCGTCCAGGATCTCCAGGAAACCCTTGATCGCGTTCACCGACCGGGCGACGAGGTCCGGGACCTCGTCCACCCGGCGCAGCGCCTGGCCGAACGAGATCCGCTCGCGCTGGGCGAACGTGTCCACCGAGGCTTCGGCCCGGTCGCCGATCCCGCGCTTGGGTACGTTGATGATCCGGCGCAGCGAGACCGTGTCCTCGGGGTTGACCAGCACCCGCAGGTACGCCAGCGCGTCACGCACCTCCTTGCGCTCGTAGAAGCGCACCCCGCCGACCACCTTGTACGGCAGGCCGGTGCGGATGAACACCTCCTCGAACACACGCGACTGTGCGTTGGTCCGGTAGAACACGGCCACGTCCGACGGCCTGGCCTGCTTGGCGTCGGTGAGCCGGTCGATCTCGTCGGCGACGAACTGGGCCTCGTCGTGCTCGTTGTCCGCCACATACACCGCGATCTGCTCGCCCGCGCCGGCGTCGGACCACAGGTTCTTCGCCTTGCGGTCGGCGTTACGCGAGATCACCGCGTTCGCCGCGGACAGGATCGTCTGGGTGGAGCGGTAGTTCTGCTCCAGCAGGATCGTCTCGGCGTTCTGGAAGTCCTCCTCGAACGCGAGGATGTTGCGGATGGTGGCACCGCGGAACGCATAGATCGACTGGTCCGCATCACCGACCACCATCAGCTCGCCCGGCGGCATCACCGGACCCTCGGCCGGGGGCGGCAACTCGGCACACAACTCGCGGATCAGCACGTACTGCGCGTGGTTGGTGTCTTGGTACTCGTCTACGAGCACATGCCGGAACCGGCGCCGGTACTTCTCCCTGACGTCCGGGAACGCCTGGAACAGGTGCACCGTGGTCATCAGCAGGTCGTCGAAGTCGAGCGCGTTGGCCTGCTGCAGCCGCTCCTGGTAGAGCCGGTAGCACTCGGCGTAGGTCTCCTCGAGGTGGTTCTGCGCCTTCGCCCCTGCGGTCTCGTGGTCGATCAGCTCGTTCTTCTGCACCGAGACCCAGTTGAGGACCGCGCGCGGGTTGTAGCGCTTGACGTCCAGGTCGAGGTCGCGGCACACCAGCGTCATCAGCCGGCGCGCGTCGGTCTCGTCGTAGATCGAGAACGTCGAGGAGATCCCGAACCGCTTGATCTCGCGGCGCAGGATCCGCACACACGACGAGTGGAAGGTCGAGACCCACATCGCCTTCGCCCGCGGCCCGACCAGGTCCACCACCCGCTCGCGCATCTCCGCCGCGGCCTTGTTGGTGAACGTGATCGCCAGGATCGAGCCCGGATGGGCGTCCCGCGCGGCCAGCAGGTACGCGATCCGGCGGGTCAGCACCCGGGTCTTGCCGGACCCCGCGCCGGCCACGACCAGCAGCGGCCGCCCGTGATGCACGACCGCCGCGCGCTGCTGCGGGTTGAGCCCCTCGAGCAGCGACTCCGGGTCGATCTTGGGGTACTCGGGCGGGGCGTCGGGGTCCACCGTGTCCAGCGGCGCCGGCATTTCGTCGGGCGAGAAGAGCGTCGTCATGTCGCCCTCCAGCCTAGGTGTTCGACCCGACAACCGCGGGGCGCCATCCACACGGCGGGTCGGCTGGCGTCATGACCTGCGCGCACGCCGCTCCAGCAGCCCGTTCAGCAGCGCGGCGGGACGCTCGGGGTCGTCCACGGTGACCGCGAACCGGGTCCCGCTGCGCAGGTCGAGCACCAGCCCCGGCCCGGCCCGCAGGATCAGGCCACGCCGGCCCGGCCGGATCCGGTACCCCCAGCCGCCCCAGGCCAGCGGCCGGATGTCCTCGACGGCGGCCTGCCGGATGTCGTCCATCGGCACCCGTACCCGGATCCGGGGCCGAATGCGATCCGCACCCCGGTCTCGTCGACCCGCAACGTCACCCGTGACAACGCCAGCACGGCCGCGGCCACGGCGATCACGGTCGCACCGACGATCACGTCGGAGAACACGATTAGCCCGAGGCCGAGCGCCGCACAGCCGATGCCAAGGGCAACGAAACCGCTCGAGCGGATCGTCGTGACGTACGCCGCCCGCTCCCCTGGCGCGAGCTGGATCCGCGGCAGCGCCGGGTCGGGTGGGCCGTCCGGTACGGGCTCCGGGCGCGGCCAGATCCGATAGACCAGCGCGGGTACGCCGAACGCGATCACTAAAGTGAGCAACAACGCCGACCACGGCAAGCCGACGTCGGCGGCCTGCTCCGCGCCGTTGGCGAGCACCAACGTCATCACCGACAGGCCACCGATCAGGTACGCCGCGAACGCACATGCCGTCGCAGCGAAGCGGCGTACCTCCTCGTCCTCGTGCGCCCGGGTGAAGCCGATGGCCACCACAACGGCTCCGAAGGTGACGAGAAGGGCCATCACGGTGAACGCCGCGCGGGACATGGTGCCGTTCACGTCACCGTGCACGTTCCAGTGCGACGGCAACGGATTGGGCAGATCCTGGACCGTCAGCAGCAGAATCAGCGTGACGACGAAGGGGACGGCGATCAGCGCGAGCGCCGCGGTCTGCCGGACTCGCATCACGCCACCGCCTTGACGATGTCGACCAGGTCGTCGACCGACATGCCGAGCCGGCGGCCGGCGGCGACCAGTTCGCGGGCCAGGTCGCGGACCCGGGCGACCCCCGGCGAGGCGGTCTCGCGAACGGTGGCGCCACGGCCGCGCCGCAACTCGATCAGCCCCTCGTCACGAAGCGCGGAGTACGCCCGCAGCACGGTGTGCATGTTCACCCCGAGCCCGTCGGCCAGTTCGCGGGCCGGTGCCAGCCGGTCGCCCGGGCCGAGGTCGCCGCTCGCGACCGCGCCGCGTACCTGGGCGGCGATCTGGTCGGCGAGCGGCTCACGCGACGCAGGGTCCACACGGATCAACATGTTTGCATCGTACTAGAACAATGCAACAACCCAAGGTGTGACCAGGCTGGCGGTGGATCAGCAGGCGAGAGTGCATCGGTGCTCACGAGCACCTCAGTCAGACCTGACCAGACGGGTCCGATGAACTCGAGCCCGCCGGGCGGTGGAGGCTGGATCAGTGAGCCAGGGCGCCCATCGGGTCCCAGGCGGGAAGGACGACCGGCTCCTCGTCGAGCGCGGACGCCAGTTCGGCCGGCAGGGCCGAACGGCGGACCGCGATCTCGAACACGTGCTCGGCGAACCACGAGTCGTTCATGGTCCAGAAGCCGGCGTCGCCCTTCTCGTCGCCCCAGCTGTTCTCGACCCGCCAGCGCCGCGGTGCGTCGTCGACCACGTCGACACCGGTGAACAGCATCGCGTGCGTCATCAGTGTCTCGTGGTGCAGCAGCCGGTCGGCCTTGTTCAGCGTGAACGCGGTGTCGTAGACCGCGTCGTAGTCGAACAGCTTGGCGTCCCAATAGCCGAGGTCGCCGCGCATCTGCTTGGCCACGTCACAGCCGAACCAGACCGGCTCACCACCGGTGATGGTGTCCATCGCCAGTCGCTTGAGCAGGCCGATCTCGACGTTGAGGTACGTGACCGGCGGCGCGTCGATGATGTTGCCCAGGTAGTCGACGGTGAAGGTCCGGCCGACGGGACTGCTCGGCCGCGGATCGTGTACGACGCATGCGTACTCGTCGATGGGGACTGCGACGTACTTCTCGGCGAACTCGGTCGGCGTCATCCAGCCGTCGCGGTGGAACGTCTTCTCGTCGTCCTTCCACTGCCACAGGAACTGCGTCGGCGGCGTGCCGAGGTGGATGCTCAGCACCCGGTGAACAACGGCGAGCACCTGCTCCTTGCGCTCACGCTGCGTTTCCTCGCCCTCGCCGACGATGCCACGCAGGTCACGGGCGCCCTCGCGCAGCACCTTGCGCAGGATGTCGTTCATCGCGCTGGTGTTGGACGAACTGTCGGTCTCCGGCATCGCGACCTTGGGCACCAGGCCGTGCTTGCGGACCAGCGCGGCGAACATGTTCCACTGGCCGCCGTCGCTGATCGGGTCCGACAGCAGGTGCGCGACCGTGCGGTCGTCGACGTCGCGCCCGGAGGTCTCGATCATCGCCTCGAGAAAGTAGTTGGCCCGCTCGAACTTGTCCCACCACAAGGTGTAGTTCTGCGAGAACTCGAAGTCTTTCACCCCGAGTTTGCGTGCCGCGCCGACGCGGAGCAGGTTCAGCCCCGCGAACATCCAGCACCGGCCGGACTTCTTCTGGTTGGTGACCTTCCAGTCATCCAGCAGGTGCGACACCGAGTGGTCGATCCCGGTCACGATCCGCCGGTCCAGCGCGATGTCACCGACCGGCGTCTGGGTCACGGCGTTCTGCATCAGCCGGTACGACGGCTGTGCGGCGAATCCCTTCTCGAAAAGCTCGACCTGCTCGGTGGTGAGATTCCGCTCCATGACTCAAGACGGTATCTCAGCAACCAAGGTCAAGTCGTCACCGAACTGCGCGCCGCAGAACGGCGTCCGCG
Source organism: Actinomycetota bacterium (assembly GCA_046765875.1). Lineage (GTDB taxonomy): Bacteria > Actinomycetota > Actinomycetes > Propionibacteriales > Kribbellaceae > DASRHY01. The sequence continues at coordinate 339 of JBKPSJ010000321.1, read as the reverse complement.
CAGGACCAGCATGGCGCCCGGGAGCAATACGACAACGATGACAACAGCCGTGGCGGGAACCGGAAGCCGTGGCGGACCGGATCGCGACCGGCACGGTCTGGCAAGGGTTCCCGGGGATCAGACCAGGCGGCGGTCGGTGGCCCAGCGGGTCAGCTCGTGCCGGTTCGAGAGTTGTAGCTTGCGCAGCACGCTCGATACGTGTGTCTCGACGGTCTTGACCGAGATGAACAACTCGCGTGCGACCTCCTTGTAGGCGTACCCGCGGGCGATCAGCCGCAGCACCTCGCGCTCGCGCTGCGACAGCCGGTCCAGGTCCTCGTCCACGGAGGCGATGTCGAT
>JBKPSJ010000320.1:0-17784 GCA_046765875.1 Actinomycetota bacterium | reverse complement strand
GTCGACCCAGCCGCTGTATGCCCGCCGGGCGCGGCGCTGAGTCGTAACCTGCGGCCATGACCAACGACCCCACCCCAGACCAGACCCTGCCCGGCGATCAGGTGGCGTTCCTGCGCTGGGTCGAGCCCAAGATGGCCGGTGTGCCGATCCAGCTGACCGGGCGCGGGAAGCACCCGCACGCGGCGTTCTGGCGGGACAAGTTCATCCAGGACGGGAACCGCACCTTCACCGCTCGTCAGGGCGACATCACCGGTGCGGCCACCCGGCTGGCGCTGGCCTGGCGGGAGGAGGTCGGGCGTCGCGTTCCCGACCATGACGAGCTGTACGGCTGACGTCGAGGAGCGCGGTGAAGTTCACCGCGGTGAGGAGGCCCTCCGCTTCGGCGGGGGGCCTCTTCTCGTTCATCATCGATGTTGTACATGAGGTGGTCCCTCCGTATCCTCATCGTCTATGACTACAACTCGTAACTGGGGCCCGATCGTCGCCGAGGCCGACCGCATCGCCCGCACCTATCCCACCGCTGTCACGCTTCGTCAGCTCCACTACCGCCTCGTCGCCGCCTCCGTCGGTGGGTACGAGAACACCCAGGGGTGCTACAAGCAGCTCTCGGCGCTCACTGCTGAAGCACGTCGCGCCGGATGGTTCGCCGAGCTGTCGGACCGCACCCGCGGTGTCGAGCGCCCGCCCCGATGGAGCAGCCCGGCCCAGATCATCGATGCTGTCGTCAACCAGTACCGCCGCGACCACACCGAGGGTCAGGAGTACCAGACCTGGGTGCTCTACGAGAAGGCCACCTTGGGTGCCCAGATCGAGTCCTGGACCCGGGACTACGGCATCCCCACCGCCGCCCTGCGCGGCTACTCGTCGGAGTCCCTGGAGCGGGAGATCTTCAAGGCGATGGAGAGCGACGGCCGCCCGGTCGTGGTCTGGTACATCGGTGATCTCGATCCCGAAGGCATCGACATCGAGCGCAACTTCCAGGAGCAGGCCGACCGGATGAGCATCGAGTTCGAGCACTGGGATCGGCTGACCGTGCTGTCTTCGCAGATCGGTCCGCTCGGACTTGTCCCGAACCCGGGCAAGATGACGTCGTCGCGTGCCTCCGGCTTCATCGCCGAGCACGGATCGTTGTTCCAGATTGAGACCGAGGCTGTCGACCCGACGGTGCTGGAGGCGCTCGTCGGCGACGCCATCACCAACACGACCTACTTCGACGAGGACGTGCTCCAGGAATTGCTGGCCCAGGAGGAGGCAGACCGCCAGCGTCTGGCGGAGCTACGCGACTCGGCCTGAGCCCATAGCAGGCGGCCGTGAAGGGGCCGGAGCTACAGTTCCTCGTGTCCAGCCAGGTCAGAGGAGCTGTCAATGACCATCGCCCCAACGAACCCCTACCCGGAGCGGTCAGGCAACCGGTTCGACCGCCAGGTGGCCCCGTCGATCCCGGCGTCGCGTGGCCCGCTGCGCTTCGAGGAAGGCATCGCCACCGACACCGATGTCCCGACGGACTTCGCCCGGGGTGCCTACTTCGACACGACCAGTGACCCGACGCGTCACAACCACAACAACCCCGAGATGGTGTACAAGCACGCCGACGAGACGATGCGCGAGCGCGCTCACATCGGCTCGGCGGCCTGGATCGAGGCGCCCGGCATGCTCAGCGACTTCGTCCAGGGCGCGGGCGCCGGTCAGAACCGTCCGAGCTACGAGGTCGTGCGCAACCCGCTCACCCACCGGATGAATCGACCGGCTCCGACCATCGTTCGCGACTGATCACCGGCGATGCCCTATAACCCGTCGTCGGCGTATCCCCGGCACTCGACGTACACCCCGCCGGTCTACGGCCGGTCGTACGCCAAGGGGTTCAACGAGGTCGACTGGACCCTCCGCAACGTCGGTGTGGGTGCGGTGCCGCGAGCCGACGTGCACGGCGCCCTCCAGCGGGCGATGACGAGGCCGAGCAGCGAGGCCCGTGATCTCACCCTCCAGGCGATGGGGCGCAAGGGTCTCGTCTCCCAGGGGTTCGCGGCGCTCGATGCACGTACCGCCGAGAAGCGGGCCGACTACCGCAACACCCGCAAGCAGGCCCAGCGCCAGGCGGCTGAGGGCGCGATGACCGGGGCCGAGCCCGCGGCGGCAGAGTCGTACGACCCGCAGGACTTCTACGAGGCGAACAAGATGATGCTGAATTGGAAGAGTCCGTACCCTTCCAGTCCTGTCGGCCCCGCTGGCGGGCGCGAGCACTCCGGCATCGTCAGTGACCAGCTGGGGGCGATGTCCCAGCGCGAGGAGATGACGACGGGGATCGAGAACGCCGCCAACGATGTCCTGACCGGCAACATCGGCGGCCGGATGAAGATCCCGAAATTGGTCCGTGGCGGATGGTCCCGCCTACGAGGAGGAGCATGATGTCCGCATCAGATTGGAACACCGGCCAGATCGCCCCCGGCGAGGAGGTCGGTGACATCCCGATCGACGTCCCGTTCACCGGCCCGGCGCCCGAGGGAGTGGTCTACATCTCCCGCAACGCATCGTTCCGCCAGGGGCTGTACGACGCCACGAACGAGTCCTGGCTCTACTGAGCCCGTGCCGCAGTTCAACGAGCACCAGTTCGGGGAGATCGTCAACCGGCTGCACTCGGAAGGCGGCTTCACCTACGACCCCCGGACGCGCTCGTTCCCCGACTCCGGGTTCTCGGTGGCCGCCCACCCGGCAGCCGAGATGACCGTCACCCATCCCGCCGGTGTCACCGAGGCTCACGTGCAGGGCTACATCGCCGGGTCAGCGCCGCTGTGGAAGCAGGACAAGGGCAAGGGCAAGGGCCAGGAGATGATCGGCGGCTGGGGCAACACGCTCGACCTGCCCAAGGTCTATCCGGCCACGCCGACCGGGCACACCAAGTCCCGGGAGGCCCAGGTCCTGCGGGAGCAGAAGGCGTCGTTCTCGCTGCACGAGATGGCCGAGGACGTCAACCCGTGGTCGCCCCGCCAGCCCGACGAGGGCGAGCACCCCGACATCGGCAAGATGATGCGCGGCAAGTACCCCGAGTTCGAGGCGATGGTCCGCAAGAGCCCGAACAAGGCCCTGGACCAGCCCGAGATCAGTGCGTGGACGCAGGCTCCGCAGGTGCGGGCGAAAGTTCAGCGAAAGCGTCGGTGACGTGGTGGTCACAGAAGAACCGAACGACACCGCCGGTGTACACGGCACGCCATACTCCGACCTTGCGTTCGGTGATGTAGCAGACCTCGCAGTGCTCCCCGCGCTTGTACGCCCCGTAGCCGTTCTGCCGCTGCACGCTGATGAGCATGGCGGGGATGATACCGCAACGTCGGTGTACTTCAACTCAGCAAAGGTGTGAGTAGTGGCCAAGCGCAAGCGCAACCCCGTCAACGTCAACCTCCACCCGGGTCAGCTCCGCTCGGCCGCCGAGACCGAGTACGGCACCGGCGCCCGGGCCATGCCGCCCATGCTCCACGAGATGTCCCCGGCCAGTCAGAGCGCTGTCGCCGAGGGCTTCCGCAAGTCGATGTCGAACTGGAAGACCCGGGAGACCCGCTTCGCCGCCGAGGGCAACAAGGGCGCACTGGCCCCCGAGCAGATCTCGCGGCTGCGGGACACCGACGTCACCATCGACAAGGCGGCGAGCAACCTCAAGACCCACTGGAACCGGATGATGGGCTCCACCAGCCGCCCCGGGTCGTCGTGGTACTTCGGCCACAACCGACGGCTCGTCGACCTGGCCAACAAGCACCACATGGATCCCGACACCGTCATCGACGCCAGCGGTGCGATGAGCCCGCAGAACGACCCCGACAGCGAGTACCGCGCCGCAGCGGCCATGTCTGACGCCATCGCCAACGGCCGGGTGATCACGGACAAGCAGCTCGGGCGACGCAAGGTGACGACGCTGACGCCCGACGAGATGCAGACGGTCACCGGTACCGAGAACGTCAAGAACGTCAGCCATGCCTCCGACTTCGACCTTCCCGGGTTCCGCAACGCCGGTACCAACCGGCGCGCCGGTTGGCGGACCTTGAGCGAGCCCGACTACAACGCCGTTGAGGAGATGAAGTCAGCGAAGGTGCACTTGTACACCAACGTCACCAAGGCGTCGGAGGCTGACTCCCCACTGCACCACGAGTACGAGGCGCGCTTCTGGGACCAGTCTGCCGCCCGTGACGTGCGCCTGGGCCGCGCCGCCGACAAGCGCAAGGGCATCACCGGCTCCGAGGCGATCCGCGGCGTACCCGACCGCGTCGACCTCTACGGGCTGATGAAGGGGGGCTCGGACCCCACCGACCCGGCCTACCACCATCCGATCCTCGGCACCCGGGGCATGGCCGTGCCCGACACGTGGATGTCAGCGTTGCTGTCGGGCCAGGAGATGCACGACCTCCCGGGGTCGTCCTCACCGGCCAAGGCCGCCGGGTCGCAGACGGCGACGACCTCGGCCAACATCGAGGGCCACACGTTCATGTCCCCGGCCGCCGCCAGGGCCGCCGGTGGCAAGGAGTTCACCGGCGGTGCCGCCTGGGGCATGGGCGCTCTGGCTGCGGTGCAGAAGGGGGCGCAGAAGGCCCGTGAGCCCGAGAGCCAGACCAACATCCCGCCGGTGATGATGCAGGAGATGACCTGGGTCCACGCTCGCGGCGAGGTGGCCAAGTCGACCGAGCAGATGCTCAACAACGGTCAGTTCTCCGGGTCCAAGACCGCCTCCGCCCGGGCTCGCATCGGCCGGTTGACCCGCGGCACCCTGGAAGGGCTGCGGGAGTTCCGCGGCTCGCAGAAGGAGCCGGTGGTGGAGCGGATGGAGACCCCGGGGACCTTCCACCGGGGCTATGACAACCCGCTCGACACCGACACCGTCACCGTGAAGCCGCACGAAGCGTCCGCAGCTCGGGCTGCCGGACCGACGACCATCTCGACGCCGGGTATGGAGGAGTTCCACCAGACGCCGTCCAACCCACCGGCCGCCGACCTGACCAAGCGGCGGGCCATCCTGGACGCACAGCGCGACTACGCCGCCAGCCGCGCCGGTGGTGGAGCTGCGTGGCATTCCGGCTGATCATCATCGGTGTCTGCGGAGACGTAGCTCACGCAGCGCAAAGGGCCAGGGCTAGGCTCCGCGTGACATGGCTGCCCTCGATCTGCTCGGCGCTCAGTTCGTTCGCATGAGTCCCAACCTCGGGCATCGCAACGCCTCGCGCTCACTGCCATGGGTGATGGCAACCAAGCCGACCCGGACGTTCAAGGCGCCCTCGGTCGTGGCGATGAAGACCCCCTCGTTCACGGCGCTGAAGACGAACATCGCTCGCGCCACCCGTGGTCACAAGACGTGGTGATGTAGATGCTGACCTTCCATCCGCCGTCGTACCGTGCAGCCTCCGGCGACCTCACCGTCCAGGTCTCCCCGCTCGGCCTGGTGGAGCTGGCCGACGAGGAGTTCGAGGTCCACGGTCCGCGCCTCAGCCGCTACGCCCTGTACTGGGCCCACTACCTCGGGCACATGCAGTCCCACATGCGCGAGATCGGCGAGCCACAGTTCCAGTTCAACTACGTGCGCGCCCTGAGCGATTACATCACCAGCTTCACGCTCGGCAAGGGCATCGGGTTCCGCTGCCCGGCGGCGACCCAGTCGATCATCCTGCCCGCCCTGAACCGGGTATGGGAGCAGGACAACGACAAGGACTCTGTGCTGTGGGAGATCGGCGTCCACGGCGGAGTCACCGGCGATATGTTCGTCAAGGTCGCCTACGAGGATCCCTTTGTCGATCCCGCCGGTCGGTTGCATCCGGGACGAGTCCGCATCATCCCGTTGAACGCAGCTCAGTGCTTCCCGCAGTGGCATCCCCACGATCGCCATCGGATGATCTCATTCAAACTCAAGTATCGGTTCTGGAACACGGCGCCGACCGGTGAGCGCCAGGTCTACACGTACACCGAGCTGATCACCGACGTCGGCATCGAGGAGTACATCAACGACCGCTTGATCGACTCGCGCCCGAACCCGCTCGGCGTCATACCCATCGCCTACGAGCCCAACATCGCTGTGCCCGGATCACCATGGGGACTCCCTGACATCGATAGTGTCATACCTCTCAACCGGGAACTGAATGAGAAAGCGCTCGAAGTCAGCGACATCATCAATTACCACGCAGCACCATTGACTGTGGTCGTGGGCGCCAAGCTGGCCAACATCGAGAAGGGCGCCAGCCGCGTCATCACGCTCCCGAAGGAAGCGTCGATGACCAACCTGCAGGGGCTCGTGGAGCTGAACGGCCCGCTGGCGTACATGGACTACATCAAGCGGGCGATGCACGAGATGACCGGCGTGCCGGAGCAGGCGCTCGGTCAGATGCAACCGATCTCCAACACCAGCGGTGTGGCACTGCACATCCAGTACCAGCCGCTGATGAACCGCTACGACCGCAAGACGACGAACCTGTCGCGGCTGTTCCGGCACATCAACGAGCTGGTCATCCTGACGCTGGCCCAGAAGGAACCGGCGGCGCTGCAGTACGACCCGATGGAGGCGGCACGTCCCGATCCCGAGCACCCGCTCGTGCTCGACCCTGCCGACCCGAACACCTACGAGACCTCGATCCACTGGCCGCCCCCGCTGCCGGTGGACATCCTCGTCAAGCTCAACGAGATCCAGGCCAAGATGGGCCTCGGTCTGGAGTCCAAGGAGGGCGCGCTGCGCGACCTCGGCGAGGACATGCCCCGGGAGAAGCTCGACGAGATCGCCGCCGAGCAGATCGACGACGCCAAGGACGCCGGTGCCCTGTCGATGCTCACCAGCGCGATCGCCGCCGCGGTGCAGCTCGTCACCGGCGTCGTCCCCGGTTCCCCCGAAGGCGGCATCGTGCCGCCCGACGGCGGCGGTGAAGTCACCTCCACCGCCCAACAGGGCCCGTCACTGCCCGGCCCGATGGTCACTCCCGAGATCCAGGCCATGGCCCAGGACCTCGTGGAGCGGGCCTACGGCGGCAAACTGGCCCAGTACCGCAACCCAGAGAACACCAGGACCTAGTCCACACGCTCACTTAGGAACCCCACACCATGTCGAACGACCCGAACTCCGTCACCGTCGAGACCCCGCCTGCCAACGTCGACCCCGTCATCGTCGGTGGCGAGACCGGCGACGGCTTCATCGCTGGCGTACAGCCGCCGGAGATCACCAAGCGCCGCACCTCCCAGGGCCAGCCTCCTACTCAGCCGCCGCCGTCGACCAACGGCCAGACCTTCACCGCGGCCGACCTCGAAGCGGCTCGTGAGCAGGAGAAGTCCAAGCTCTACAACCGGCTGGAGTCGATGGAGCAGCAGTTCGAGCGCCTGCAGGCCGAGCGCCAGGCGGCGATCGATGCGCAGGCCGCCGCCGAGCAGGCCGCCGAAGAGGCGCGCCGGGCCAAGGAGCTGGAGGAGATGGATCTCCGCACCCGCCTGGAGACGATGGAGCAGACGACCCAGCAGCGCTTCCAGCAGCTCGAAGAGGAGCGCCGGATGGCCGAGGCGATGCTCGAACAGGAGCGCCATCTCAGCGCCCTCGTGCAGTACCGCGCCGAGAAGCTGCGTCAGTACGGGCACGAGATCATGCCCCAGCTGCAGGACTTCGTGACGGGTAACAGCCCGGAAGAGATCGACGCGGCTATTGTCGCCATGGTGGAGCGCACAAACTCCATCGTCAATGATGTTCAAGCTGTCCAGAACCAGCAATTCACCGCCATGCGCGGTGCTGGAGTGACAGCACCGGTGGGGGCGCCCCAGGACGTCGTCCCACAGCAACAGACCTTCACCGCCGAACAGATCCGGGCCATGAGCCCACAGGTATACGCCCAGCATCAGGCTCAACTCCGAGAGGCCGCCAAGCGCCAGTTCTACAGCGGGCGCTGACGACCGCCACTTACAACTCCATAGGAGGAGCCAATGCCCGACATCTCGGGTGCCGTCTCGGGCACTGGGAACCTGTATTCCGGTGTCACCGGGGGCAACAACCCTGCTGCCGTCCCCACGGGCGGTGCATTCCTCGGCGTCCAGGTCGCCCCCGCCCCCGGTGGGCTGGTGACCGACGGATATCCGCAGGGCACCGCCATCACCGGTTCAACAGCAATGACTCCGGCGATCCAGGCCATCTGGTCGAAGGAGATCCTCTTCGAGGCGATGCCAATTCTTCGCTTCGAGCAGTTCGCCGTGAAGAAGACCGAGCTGGGAGTCCAGCCCGGTTTGACCGTGAACTTCATGAAGTACAACAACCTCCCCGTCAACGAAGTGAGCGGGGCGGCACTCACCGAAGGTGTGCGTATGACGACGAAGGCCCTGTCGGCCTTCCAGTACCGCATCAGTGTCGGTGAACAGGGATATGCCATCGCCGTGTCGGAGCTGCTGCTCCACGCATCGTTCGACGACATCATGGCGTCTGGCTCTCGTCTCCTCGGGCGCCACATGGCCCAGTCGATGGACGTCCAGGCGCGCAACACGCTCCTGTCCGCCGCTGGCAACGTGGCCTTCGGTTACACCGGCGCAGCGCCGTACCAGGGCTCCTCGACGAACATCTACGAGCCCGGCACCAAGGCCGCCACGCAGGCGGCCGTGGAAGGCGCGCTCGCGGCGGCACCGTTCCGCTTCACGACCTACACCGTCAAGGACGCGGTGGAGATGCTCGCCAGCCTCAACATCCCGCGTCTCGGCGAGACGTACGTGGCGTTCGTGCACCCGCACCAGAGCCGCCACCTCCGGGACACGCCCGAGTTCATCGAGGTCTCGAAGTACGCGGCGCCGGGCAACTTCATGCTCGGCGAGATCGGCCGACTCAACGACGTTGTGTTCATCGAGACCACCCAGGTGAAGAAGACCTCGGTCGGCGCCGGTCTCGACGAGTACTACGGCGTGATGATCGGCGACAACGCTTTCGGGCACGCGATCTCCCTGCCGGTCGAGCTGCGTGACGGCGGCGTCCTCGACTTCGGTCGTGAGCACGCCCTGGCGTGGTACTCGATCTACGGCTTCGGGGCGATCACGCCGCAGGCCGTCGTCAGCATGGTGACCAACTGAGCTGATGAACGCACTCCCCCCCGGTCCGTGCCGGGGGGGAGCACCAACGCAGCTGAGGGGGTGCGGACTACCGTTGAGTTCGCCCATGCACACACCGACGACAAGGACACGCCATGGCCAACTCCAAGCCCCCGCCCCAGATCACCGAGGTCGATGAGACCGAGGAGATCGACCCCCGTCTCGTCGAGGTCGACAGCTACGACCCGGGTGCTCAGGCCGACGACGACATCTCCTTCGACGAGCTGGAGCATGGCGAGGAGCTGACGACCACGGCGTCGTTCCACCGCCACCACAACTTGAGCCAGGCCGAGACCGTCGACCAGATCGTCGACCTCGGCGTCGAGGTCCTCGACCCGGAGGCGACCACGCACATCGTCCGTGTGCACACCGACGTCGGGCCCGTCTACTACGGCGGCACCGAGCGCCCGATCGAGCTGAAGCGGAACCGCCGCTACCGGGTCCCCGCCGACGTCTTCCGCTACCTGCGCGAGCGCGGCCTGTTGGTCGACCAGCTCGCCGAGAACCCGACCTACTGAGAGGAGCCCCGATGGCCACGAAGCCAAAGTCCAGCGAGCAGCCCGAGCAGCAGGACGAGGAAGATCCCGGGCGCGTGGTCGACCCGCCGTCGGCGACTCCTGACGACACCACGGACCCCGGGCAGGCTTCGGACACGAAATGGGTCATCGTCGACCAGACGGCGATCCTGACCCTGCCGTCGGGCGCCTCGTACAACCTCCAGGCCGGGAACATCCTGCAGCTGTCGTCCGAGGACGCCGCCTTCCTCATCGATCAGGGCTACGGCTCCGAGACGAACAGCCCGACCGAGCCCGAGGCCGAGCCCGAGCCCGAGGCGGAATCCACCAGCGAGGTCTGACCGTTGAAGTACAGCGTCCCGAACCTCCCCGACGTCTCGTACCTCGATCAGGCCGAGCCCGACGACTTCGACTACCAGGCGCTCGGCAACCGGCGCACCGGGGTCTTCTCGGGCGGGACGGTCACAGCTCTGGGTACACCGGCGGGTTCGGTCAAGGTCGCTGGCGGTGTCGTCATCATCGCTGACGAGCCGGTGCGCTTCACCGGGGGGAACGTCGCTGTCGCCAACGGTGGGGGGAACCCCCGCTTCGACATCATCGCTGTGGCCAAGGACGGGTCCTTGTCCAACCAAGCCGGTGAGGCGTCGGCCAACGCCATGTTCAAGGACTTCGACTTCGACAACTACTGCCCGCTGGCTGCGGTCTACGTACCGCCCGGATCGACGGCGGTGCTCGGGACCCACATCTCCCAGAAGTCAACGTCGATGCCGACCCGGTTCTCCCGGTCGTACGCATTCAACAACAACACGTTCCTGCAGACCCTGGTCACCGGATCCGGCGTCGCCTACCGGGTCAACGCCGAGGGCGAGCACTTCTGGACCAACAGCTCGCTCAAGCGGCTCACCACACAGGTGATGCAGTTCCTCACCAACTTGGTGATGAAGACCACCGACATCACGCTCGACCAGCCGCTCCTCACCCTGGTCAGCACCTTCGATAACCCCGCCGAGCAGATCCTGCTCCAGGCCGAGGGATCCGGCGGAGGCGCGAAGGCCTACATCACCGGCACCGGCATGCTGTACGCCGACAACTTCAAGTACGGCAACGGAAACCCCAACGGTGTTGTAGTCGGTGACAAGGGCGACCTCTACATCGACCGTGCTCAGGGAGGATCGAGCCTGGGGGTCTGGCAGAAGGGCGGAGCGAACAACACGAAGTCCAACTGGGTGTCGTTCCGGGCCTTCGCCGAGAGTGAGTCGGCGCTCCCCACCGGCACGCTGATCCACTCGCTGTCCCCGACGGCGCCGGACGGGTTCATCGCCGCCAACGGGCAGTGGATCTCCACGTCGGGCGACACCGCCGAGCTGGCAGCGATGATTGGCGGTACGTACGGGTCGCGCTCGGGTGAGATCCAGATGCCCAACCTGCTCGGGCGCACGTTGGCCAACCACGGCAGCGGTGACAGTCCCGCCCTCACGGACAAGGGTGCGGACACGATCACGTTGGAAGAGCGCCACATGCCGCGCCACGACCACGGCATCAACGACCCCGGGCACATCCATCCCCAGGCCGGACCGCACGCCTACATCAGGCCGTGGCAGTTCCACAACAACCGCCACCCGGTCCCGTCCAACGACGCCCTGGAGCACGTCTACACCGAACCCTCCGACTACGACCGGAATGCCAAGACCGGGATCAGGGTCCTGCCCGCTGGCGAGGGCGACCCGTTCTCGGCGTACCAGCCGACCCACTTCGTCTACGTGTATGTGAAGCTCTGATGGCCGCTCCCGAGGAACGCTTCTGGGCCCTGTCTCAGATGACGCCGGGAGCCCAGATGCCCACGGAGGCGGCCGCTGACGACGATCCCATCGACGATGTGGTCGACATGGCTGGCGCCCCCCGCAACCTCGTCGACCTCGATCAGTTCTCGGCGCTGTTCCTCTGGGAGGATTGATGCCCAGCATTGAGTCACTGATGGCCACGTCCCGCACCTACATGCGGGACCACAAACGCTTCTTCCAGGCCACCGTGTCGCGCCAGGACGGGTCGCGCACGTTCCAGCTGCCGCACCCCAACGTGTCGTCGGCAGGGTTCTTCGTGTACGCCGTCGGCAACGGTACGGTCTACCAAGGAGTCGACAACGGCGAGGCGACTGACACGTCCTTCGGCTTTCAGCTCGACGAGCGCAACGGTCTGCTGCGCCTCATCTCGCCGGTCACCGGAGGCTTCCCGGCCGGGACGTACGTCAACGTCGAGGGCTACTACTACACGTGGGTCACCGACGAGGACCTCGCCTTCTTCGTCGAGAACATCGTCGCCGAGCACCAGTTCCACCGGCCCGAGTTCGTGCTCTCGGACGTGTCCGACGTCGAGGCCGACGCGATCTCCTTGGGCTCGGCCGTGGAGGCGCTGTGGTCCCAGCTGATCGAGTTCTCCCGGGACATCGACATCTCCACTCCCGAGGCGGTCTCGGTCCCGGCGACCCAGCGCTACCGCCAGATGGAGGACCTGCTCTTCTCGCCCAACGGGCTCGTCAACAAGTACAAGTCCAAGGCACAGATGTTGAACGTCGGGCTGGAGCGCGTCGAGATGTTCCACCTCCGCCGGATCAGCCGCACCACCGGCCGCCTCGTGCCCGTGTACAAGTCCCGTGAATGGGACGACGCCGCCCGCCCGCAGCGCCTGTTCCCGCCCAACCCGACCAACCTGCCGACGACGCCGCCGTCGGACTTCATCCCGGCCCGGGTCGTCACCGGCTTCGCCGAGCAGCCCGAGGCGTGGGAGCCCGAGGACATGCACGGCGGTGTCTACGGCTACGGCCCCTACGGCGCCGGTCCCTACGGCGGCAACGGCCCGTCTGGTGACGGGCAGGACGGAGTGAGCCCATGACCGTCGAGCCCGTCGATCCTCCTGAACCCGGCACAGAGGATTGGGGCGACGACCTCAACTCCTACCTGGAGTATCTGGAGGAGCGCATCGCCACTCTGGAGGCCAAGCCCCAGTACATCTACAACAGCTATGCCTGGCTGTACAACAACGGTGCTCCGCCAGCTACCGGCTCCGGTGTCAACAACCAAGTCCGCTTCAACAACGTTGATCTGACGCAGGCCACTCTGATGGACATCCGCAAGATCGATGCCGACGGAGCTGACCGTACGCCGATCTTTCAGCAGCTGACTGTTGGTTCGACCGTCCGCATCAACGACTGGGACAACGCCGCCAGCTTGCACCGGTTCGACGTGACAGGGTCGCCGACCATGGATGCCACCAACGCCCAGGTCCCGGTGTCCTGGGAGTCGGGCAGTGGTGTGATCCCCAACGCCAAGGCCAACGTCGCCTTCCTAATCGCACTGACATTGTGAGGACCTATGGGCAGGATGCACCCTGATCAGGCCAGACTCAGCGAGCAGCAGTCTCGTGACTACAACACCGGCCGGGAGAACATCTACGCCGAGATCCCGCTATCAGATCGTCTTCCTCACGAGCCGCACCACATCCGGGCGCAGGCTCAGCAGATCAACGGTCGTGATTGGATGGTGCGTGTTGTGCACGGGCCTCACGAGGAGCGGGACACGACCGGGTCGTACTACAAGACGGTTGACACCACGGTCCTGCATGATGTGACACCGTCGAAGATCAAGACCCATGTGCGCCGGGCGGTGAAGGGCGCGCACAACGACCTGCTCAAGCAAAGGCCGCGTGACTGATGGCTGAGGAGCACGTCAGTCGCGACCAGCTCAAGCACGTCTACCACGGCACTCAGTACCCGTGGAAGGGCACCACGCCGGATGCCTCCTACGACCGGCCGTTCCACGTCGCCGCCGACACCGATCTCCCCACTGACTACGCCTTCGATCTCGGCCGGGGCTTCGAGCCCGAAGAGGACTGGCGGATCATGAACGAGGGCCACATCAAGGAGTTCGCCGTCGACCCGGCGGCCAAGGTCCACTTCACGGACGAAGAGCACTTCGACGGTGTCCTGTCCGAGCAGGAGCAGGATCGGGTTCGGCGCGGTCGCTACGACATGACGATGTTCAAGGGCAAGCTCGGCATCGTCTACAACCCTGCTGTGCTCAAGCACACCCGTGATATCAGCTACAAGGAGCACACGCGCAGCAATCCCGAGGACGAGATGGAGTGGACGCACGGCGAGGACTGGCGGGACTGGATCCGCTGATGGCTGACTGATGAGCGATGAGCTATGACGCCCCGTACGGCTACGACTCCTGGACCCACACCGAAGTCGTACCCAAGCCGCCGCCTATCGTCTGGCGCTGGCACATCGGGCCGGTGCGGCCCAAGACCTACATCCCGGTTCCTCTCATCCGGCGAGGAACGAAGCAGACACCCGCAACAGGAAACGAGGACCTCACAGTGCAACTGACCGCCGACCAGCAGGTCGACCTCTCCATCTCCGGCCAGGACCGTTACGGCAACCAAGTCGACATCAGCGGTGATGTCGTGTGGCTGTCCTCGGACCAGTCGATCATCTCGATCAACTCCTCCAGTGCCGAGCAGGCGACTGCTGTCGCCGTCGGCCCCGTCGGCACGGCTTCGGTGACCGTCACCAACGATGTCAACCAGGACGGCTCGGGCGACTTCCAGGGTTCGATCGCCATCGACGTCGTCGCCGGTGACGTCGCCGAGATCGAGATCACCGCCAGCGAGCCGACCGACAAGACGGCGTAGTCCCGGCTGAGGGCAACCAATGAAGAAGCGGGGAGAGCAGCAGTTCCACGAGATGTCCTCGGAGGAGTACGAAGCTGCTGCCGGTCCTGGTCGGCGCTGGGTGTACCACGCTTCGGAGCGCCCGGACTCCTTTGCCGAGGGGGTGAAGATGACCAACGTGCCGCAACACCTAGTGCGTCAACGATTCGCCAAGGGCGAGGCGGTCAACTTCGCCCCCGGTGGTGGTCTAGGTCAGGGTGTCTACGTCTCCGGGGAAGCGTGGGGGGCCGAGGGCTATGGACACCACATGCACGCTTTCTCCGTGCCCATGGAGCACCTGGAGGTCCCCCCCGAGTTGGCGGGCCATCGTCCCGATGACGTGCAGTACCACCTCAGCACGAGTCGAGGTAGTGGCGGTGAGGCTCTACTGACGCACGACGTTGCTCCAGAGCACGTTGTGAACCTGGGCCGGGTCACGGTCAACGGGTACACCGGTCACGAGATCCATCAACTCAACGCCATCCGTCGTGGCGAGCACGTCCCCGAGGAGCATCAGAGCGATCGGGTCAAAGATCGTGTCCGCAGGGCCAAGGAGAACGGTTGGGACGTGTGATGGACACCCGCCGAGAGCTGGCCTACATCCGACGAGTCGGGCTCGGGTGGTACCAGGCGACGCTCGGAGAAGGAGTCCTGTGGTACGAGTTCGACGCCGAGAACAGTCGGTTTGGGTCGGTGTTCGAGGAGGGCGGGAGGACCTACGCCAAGGGCATTGGCGTGCCCGTGCTCTGGGTCATCGAGAACGAGTCCGACGAGGACAACCCACCGGAGGGCGGCCGTTTCGAGCCGCGCCTGCGGTTCGCCGTTGACATCGCCCAGATCCGGCGCTCGGGCGTGTCCGACGTGATGGACGCCGAGCGCCACCAGAACGACGTCGTACTCTTCCACCGCACACTGTGGTCGGTGAACTCCTACCAGATCCGCGGCCGCATGGGCGGCCATTCGGTCATCATCGGTGTGGAGTGTGAGCGGGTGTCGCCGGACGAGGACTTCGTCTTCGACCACATCCCGGGCGACCTCGTCAACCTCCTCGGGCCGCTGATCCGGGAGCAGGCGTTCCAGACCGGCGGGGCGCTGGGCACCGACGACACCCAGGATCAGGACGCCTTCACCGACTACGGCGGAGGCCACGAGGTCATCACCGGCTACCCCCTTCCGCCCCGGATGCCGTAACCGCCCCACTCGGGCTCCCCGAACTACGCTCGCGGTCGAGACCAGGGAAGCGCCTGGCTCCCCAACCGCCCAGCCTGGAGACCGAGTGGATCTCTTCCAGTTCAACGATGACTTCATCGCGACGGCCGCTTGGGGTTCCGACAACGACGAGACGATGCAGCTGTTCGTCGAGGCGATCCAGGCGGGGGCTGACGAGCTGGAGAAGCGACTGATCTCCACCGCCGGTCCCGGCATCGCCGCCCAGGCACAGTTCGCCAAGGGCGGGCTCATCTTCGGCCGGGGCGTCTTCTTCGACGTCCCCCTCACCCAGGACCAGTACGACGACGAGATCGGGTCCGCTGGCGCGTCCCCCAACCCGGCCGTGCGTCGGGCCATCATCGGCGCCACCCTCCCGGCCTCCCAGGCGATGTCGAAGGTCCTCGGTGGCAACTGACACCGAGATCGACCGCGGCTTCATCCTCGCCGAGGAGGAGGCGCTCAAGGCCAAGCTGAGCAACATCTACGTGAGCGACCCGAACGGGGCCAACGGCCGCCGTCGGGTCCACACCCGTTGGGGCTTCCCGTCGGCGGAGATCAACCGCCAGTACCCGTTCATCTCGATCGATCTCATCGACGTCGAGTTCGCCGCCGACCGTGCCCACTCGGCGCAGATCCTCCCCGTCGACTACTGGCCCAGCGAGTTCGCCACGATCGAGGAGTGGGCCGAGGCCTACGGGGTCGAGATCCCCGAGAATCACGTCGTCGATGGCCTGATGTGCCATCCCTACAACCTCCACTTCCAGGTCGTCTCATACACACGCAGTGCACGCCACGACCTGGAGATCACCCGCATCCTGCTCAGGACGGCGTTCACGCCGCACAGGTGGGGCTGGCTCTACGTCCCGGCTGATGAGACCTTCCGTTGGCTGGATCTCGTCGACTGGTCCACCGCCAATTACAACGAGGGTGGTGACAGCACAAATCGGATCTTCCGCAAGGTCTTCCACGTTGTGGTGTCGGCACACCTCTCGCCCGACGACCCGTACCTCTTCGCCCTGGTGGAGAAGGTGCGCGGGACCATCAAGGCGATCCCCGGAAACGAAGAGATCGGTGCCTGGGCGCACGACGCCCCGGCACCGTGAATGCTCACCATCATTGAACCGCTCTCCTGAGAGAAGGACATATGGCTGTTTCCGCTGGTCCGAAGGACCTCTACTACCCAGGCGTTCAGACGGTGGAGAAGGCGTTCCAGCCCGGCCAAGCCTCCGTCGGCCCGCTTTCGACGATGGGGGCGTTCATCGGGCGCTCGCACATGGGCCCGCTCGCCGCCACCAAGGTCACCTCCTGGGCCGAGTTCTCGCGGCTCTACGGGACCAACTACACCGACCTGCACAACGCCGTCAACGACTTCTACAGCAACGGTGGCCTCGTTGCGGTGATCGTGCGCATCGAGGGCACCGGTGCGACGGCGTCTTCACTGAAGGTGTACGACGACACCCTCGTCGGCGCACCGACGCCGGGCGACGACTCCAAGCTCCTGTTCACCGTCACCGCCTCGAACCCCGGGAAGTGGGGCGACGAGCTGAAGCTCGTCGTGACGCCGCGGGACCAGGCGGCCGGACGCTTCGACGTGTCGCTGTTCAAGTACCCGGCCACCGAGCCGAGCTTCGATCCCGCCAAGCGCAACACCGAGTTCATGGTCGACCAGTGGCTCGACGTCTCGATCAACCCGAACGACCCGCGGTACCTGTACGCCGTGGCCAACATCCCGAGCATGGCTGGGTCGGTGTACGTGAGCTTCGCCGGGCAGTCCAACGACCCGGCGAACCCGCAGAACAACAAGTTCCCCGGCTCAGGGGGAGGCAACGCCTTCTCCGGCGGCGCCGACGGGTCGTACAGCACGCCCTACGTCGCCTCCGAGTCGTACTCCAAGGCCATCGCCCAGCTCGCTGAGATCGATCAGCCGGTGATCCTGAACCTGCCGAACATGACCGACACCACGGTCATCAAGAACGCCGTCGCTGCCGCTGCCGGGCAGGCGACGATGTTCGTGGTGATCGACCCGCCGGTGGCCAAGACGCCGACCGAGGTCGAGACGTTCGCCAACTCGACGTTGGCGCTCGGGGCCACGGAGGCGAGCTACGCCGCCGTCTACTACCCGTGGCTCTACATGCCAGCGCTGGGCGGCGGTGGCGGCGGGAGACAGGCACTCCACCCACCGGGCGGCGCCGTGGTCGGCGCCTTCCTGTCGACCGACTCCCTCTACGGGGCGTGGCGCACGCCAGCGGGAGTGCAGACCGTGCTCTCCGGCGCCAGCGCCTCGGAG
>JBKPSJ010000319.1:0-4059 GCA_046765875.1 Actinomycetota bacterium | reverse complement strand
GAACTGGCAGCTCCGCGTCACTCTGCACCGCCTGGCCGGGACAACGGCCGTCCCCGCGGTGGGTTCAGTCGGGGCGATGGCGTCGCGGCTGCCTGACCAGAAGAGCGTCCCGGCCAGCCCGGCAGGCGGGGCCTGGGGCACGGTGCTGCCCGTGCCGACGTACTCGCAGGAGACGCACATCGGGCACTACCCGCAGTGGGACAACGGCGGCGAGGCATGGTGCTCCCCGACCTCGACGGCGATGGTTCTCGACTACTGGGGTGCAGGTCCGACCGACGCCGAGACGGCCTGGGTCGACCCCACCGACCCCGATCCGCAGGTGGACCACGCCGCTCGCGCAGTGTTCGACTATGCCTACGACGGCGCCGGGAACTGGCCGTTCAACACTGCGTACGCGGGCAGCCGAGGCCTTGACGCCTTCGTCACCCGACTCCGATCGCTGACAGAGGCGGAACAGTTCATCAAGGCCGGCATCCCGCTGGTGGCGTCGGTGTCGTTCAAGAAGAACGAACTCGACGGCGCCGGATACGGCACCAATGGGCACCTGATGGTGATCGTGGGCTTCACCACCAACGGCGACGTCGTCGTCAACGATCCGGCCTCACACCTGATCCCCAGCGACGACCAGGTCCGCACGGTCTACAACCGCGCGCAGTTCGAGAACACCTGGGTCCCCCACTCCGGCGGCATCGTCTACGTCATCCACCCCGCGTCGGTGCCCCTCCCCCTGTCCAACGGCAACTGGTAACCCCACCGCCCATGGCGAACGGAAGCGGCCGATCGGCAAGGGTCAGCGGGCGAAGAGGGCGCCGGTGAGGTTAGTGGTGAGGTTGCGGAGGCTGTCCGGCAGATACTGGAGGTGCCAGTTGTCCGGGCCGCGGTACCAGCCGAAGCCCTCGTCCGGGTCCTCATCGGTGTCGGTGTCGACCAGCGCGTCGATCCAGCGGTCGGCACCGCCGAGCACCACGGCGTACGGGAGCGCCCGCGAGCACAGTTCGGTGTGCTGGTCGGCCGGCAGTTCGCTGACGTCCATCTCGAGCAGTTCGCCGCGGATCGCCGCCATCTGACCGAGCACCTTGCCGGCCGCCGGCGTCTTCGACGGCATGTACCGGCCGAGCCACAGCAGCCCGGCGCCGACCACCGTCACCGCCAGCCCGACCAGGCCCCAGCGCGAGGTCAGCGCCAGCACGACGGTCAGGATGATGCCTAGGGCAAGTACTCCGATGCCGAGGGTGCTCCACTTGGACCTGGTCTTGTCCGGCCGCTCGGAGAACCAGCCGCGGTCCACCACGTCGTCGTACAGCGCGTCCTGCACCTCGGCGAGATGCGCACGGACCTGCGGTCCGAGCTGCGAGACCAGCACCGAGTCCGACCCGTCGAACAGTGCCTTGAGCAGACCCTTCTCGTACGGCCGCAGGCTGTCCGGTCCCTCGAGCTTGCGCAGTTCCCAGTCCGGCCGGGCGAACTCGCTGGACTTCGGCAACTCGGTCACAGTCATGTGACCGCGGACCGCGAGGTCGAAGATCGAGGCGGTCACGTCGACCGGATCGATCCGCTCGTCGATCAGGGTGCCGACCTGGCCGGGCCGAAGGTTCTCCGGCGGGGTGAAAGCGATCTTGGTGTCCGGGCCGAGACTGAACAGGGATGCCGGTACGACCCGGCGCGGGTCGAGCTGGTCGCGGCCACGGCTGCGATACAGCACGAACAGCAGTGCGGCGCCGGCGGCGAGCACGATCAGGGCGACCGCCAGCCGCGGGCCGTCGGCGGTGAACGCGCGCTTGAACGACTTGCGGTACTCGACGATCGAGTTCGTGGCGATCGCGCCGGGCTTGAAGCCCGCCACGACCCGCATCGTGTTGCCAGGGGCAAGATTGAACTGCTGGAACTCCGGGCTCGCGGTCTCGCCGATCTGCGCCATCGTGCACGGAGCGCTGCCGTTCAGCTCGCCGGCCGTGCACTGGATGTGGGTGACCTCCGGGGTCTGCAGCTTGACCGTGGCCGTCTGCACGTCCGATGGCAGGCCGTGCAGCGGTGACCAGTGCACCTCGGTGCCGTTGACCGTGCTCGATACAGCGCCCCGTACCGAGTACGTCAAATTCAGCTCGGCATCACCGTTCAGATCGCCGATCGCGATCGAGATGACATCGCCGTCGGTCTTGATCTCGGTCGGCTTGGTCGTGCCACCGACGTTGGCCTCGACGTCGGTGATCTGCTGAACGTGGTCTACGTCGTCGGGGAGGTGCTCGCGGCTGACCACGAACCGGGTAAAGGTGCCCAGGACACCGGTCAGTTTCCACACCTCGCTGACCTCGAGCTGGCCGTCTGGGTCGACCCGGACCTCGCTGTCATACGAGGTGATTGTCGGATCTGCTGCCGGGGCGGCCATGACCTGACCGCTGGATAGTGTGATCCAACCGAGGGCGCAGGCAATCGCCCCCAGAAGACGTAGGCGCATCGGGCAATCACATCGCATCGAGGGGTCATCGTGCCAGACCAGCAGTGGGGTCCGTCTGCCGGCCCGTACCCGCCGCAGGGTACGCCCGCAGGACACTACTCGGTGCCGCCCGCACCCCCGCAGCAGGCCTATCCCGGACCCGCCCAGAATCCTTACCACAGTGGCCAACCCGGTTATTACCAGGGTGATTACCGAGCCGGTTATCAGGGTGGTTATCAGCAGCCCGTCTACGGCTCGCACGGCTACCCGCCGGTGAACCCGGGCTTCGGCTGGGGGTCGGGGTACACCGGCCCGCCCGGACCACCGCCGCGGCCGCAGCGCAAGCGCCGGCCTACTGGTCTGATCGTCACCATGGCCGTCCTCGGTGCCG
Organism: Actinomycetota bacterium; assembly: GCA_046765875.1. Taxonomy (GTDB): domain Bacteria; phylum Actinomycetota; class Actinomycetes; order Propionibacteriales; family Kribbellaceae; genus DASRHY01. The sequence goes on along the minus strand of JBKPSJ010000319.1, from coordinate 1,234 downwards.
CGGTCGTTGCGGTCGCGATCATCGGCGGGCTGGCGGCCCGCGGCAACGGCATCCCGGTCAGCCACCCGAGCCCGGCGGTGTCGTCGCCGGCGATCCCGACGCCGGAGCCGACCTACGACCAGCCGACCAACCCGACCGCGAACCCGACCGGCCAGCCGACCCGGGCACTGCCGACCTCATCCAGGGTGACGCCGCCACCACCGAAGCCGCGGCCGCGGCAGCCACCGCCGCCGACCGACCGCGAGATCGTCCAGCGGGACGCGTTCTACCGCAGCGGCTCGATGGCCACGGTCGGTTGCCACCTGGCCAACGTGCGGATCAACAACCGGGCCAACGTCGCGCGGTATTACAACGCGGTCTTCGGCTGCCTCAACACGGCCTGGGCGCAGAAGATGGCCCGCTCAGGCGACACGTTCGCGGTGCCGCGACTGCTGCTGGTGTCCGGCCCTGTTTCCGGCCCTTGTGGGTCCGGTTTCACGAGCGTGTCGTACTACTGCGGCCAGAACCAGGTCATCTACATGCGCTACGACCTGGACGTGACGAACTACAACACCTATCCGGCGGCGTACTCGAAGGTCTGGGCCAAGATGTGGGCGCTACACACCCTCGCGCACGAGTACGGCCACCACGTTCAGCAGATGACCGGCATCATGACCGCGTCCTGGAACCGCACCTACGCGATGGACAGCGAGTCCGACCGGCTGGAGGAGAGCCGCCGGCGCGAACTGCAGGCGTCCTGCCTGGGCAATCTGTTCGCCGGCGCCAACCGCAGGGCGCTGCCGATAACCGGCGAGAACCTGCGGCAGTGGACCTGGTCGATCTCGCACACCATCGACCCGCGCCACGACCACGGCAGCACCGGCAATCACTACTACTGGGCCAAGCGCGGTTTTAACGGCCGGAACCCGGCACTGTGCAACACCTTCACATCGTCCTCGAGCCGGGTGTCCTAACGTTCTCAGTACGCCATTTCTGGGGTATCGCGGTTTCGGGTACACCGGACAGACCGGCGCACGGAACGCGGAGTGGGGAAGTAACGCGTTGCGAACCGTGCGGTTGGAATACTTGGCGGTCTCGAGGTAGCTGAGGAGCATCGATGTCGGACAACATCTGGCGGCGGCCGCCGACCGGGCCGGGCGACGGGAGCGACGCCGGACCGGACGACGGCCGGGACAGGCCTGAGGGACCGGACGCACCGGACCGCCCGCAGACCTCGAACCGCCCGGGCGGGGAC
>JBKPSJ010000318.1:0-4475 GCA_046765875.1 Actinomycetota bacterium | reverse complement strand
AGGCCGCGCTGATGCGCGCTGTCCCGGGCCTGTTCTGCAAGGCGGGCGCCGAGGGCGTGTATGGCGTGGGTCTGCCGGACGGGCGCGGTATCGCGATCAAGATCGAGGAGGGCGCCGCCCGGGCCCGGCCGGTGGTGATGGCCGCCACGCTCAGGCGGCTCGGCCTGACCGACCCGATCCTCGACGAGCAGTCGGCCGCACCGGTGCTCGGTGGTGGCCGGCCGGTCGGCACGATCCGGCCCGCGGCGGTGCTCACCGGCGGACGGTGACCAGGGTCACTTGCTGCTTGCTAGCAATGCGCTTGCTTTTGCAAGCACGGGCACGCAGACTGGGGACATGGCGAAGTTGGGAGACCGGGTTGTCGGTTCGGTGGGGGAGTACCTCGCCGAACAGCGCAAGCAGGCGCGCCTCTCGCTGCGACAGCTGTCCGACATCGCCGGAGTGTCCAATCCCTACTTGAGCCAGATCGAGCGGGGTCTGCGCAAACCGTCTGCCGAGGTGCTGCAGCAGCTCGCCAAGGCGTTGCGCATCTCCGCCGAGACCTTGTACGTGCGGGCCGGAATCCTCGACCCGGACGACGAGCGTGACTCCACCGATCGGACCGCGGTCAACGTCGTGGACGCGATCCTGCTGGACCCGGCGCTGAACGAGCGCCAGAAGCGGGTTCTGCTCGACGTGTACGCGTCGTTCGTCCGCGAGAACGACGGACCGGAGCGCAAGGCTGCCGAGCCGAAGCAACGGCAGTCAGCAGAGTAAGTCAAGCCAGACAAGCAACCCCTGGCCGATGCCGAGGAGAACTTCAGCATGCCCACCATCAACAAGAACACCGCGACCCCGCTGTACGCGCTGGCAGGTGCCGGCGACCTCGTCGTCGAGAAGCTGCGCGAGGTTGGCGAGGACGTGACCACCCGATTCGGTTCCTTCGACGCGAAGACCGTGCAGGCCGAGCTGGCCAAGCGCCAGGCTGAGCTGGCCAAGCAGTTCGAGAAGGGCCAGGCCGACCTCACCAAGCTGTTCGAGAAGCGCCAGGCCGACCTGACCAAGCGGTTCGAGACGCTGACCACCGACGCCAAGTCGGTGCCGGCCCAGCTGCGTGAGCTGCCGGCACTGGTGCAGCACCAGATCGACGCCGTCCTCGGCCAGTTCGAGGCGACGTACGGGGAGCTGGCCGGCCGCGGCAAGATCGTCGTGGCCCGGATCGCGAACCAGGCCGCGACCGAGGAGGCCGTCACGCAGGCCAAGTCCACCGCCACCAAGGCGAAGGCGACCAAGACCACCACCCGTAAGGCCGCGGGCTCCGCGACCAAGAGCGCGAAGGCGACCGCCACCAGCGCCAAGAAGACCGCGTCGAGCGCCACCAAGGCCGCGTCGGACGCCGCCGGCAAGGTCGGCAACTGACGCAGCTGCACCGTTCCGGCCATCCCCGGCCGGAACCAGGCGACTGACGCACAACAGGTCCGGCCAACCCCTCCGCCGGAACCAGGCGACCGGCCCAATTCATCCCTGTCGTGGGCCGGTCGACCAGCATCGACGGCCCGCTCCTCCTGCGGAGGGGCGGGCCGTCGTACATTTCGCACAGGTACCCTCATCACATGTCGTCGATCCTCAACCTGCCGGATTTCGAGACGCCCGGTGGGATCTTCTCCGCGGCGGTGCTCGCGGTGAAGCTGGTGGCGTTGCTCGACGCATCACTGCGGCCACGTAGAGTGTTCATCGCCGCGGACAAGCTCACGAAGCCGGGCTGGATATTGATCCTCGGGACCTTCACGGTGGCGCACGTGTTCATGAACCAACTCAGCCTGATCGGGCTGATCGGGCTCGTGGCTGCGGTCGTCTACCTGGTGGACGCCCGCCCGGCGCTGCGCCGCGCCTCCGGTGGCGGCGGCAAGGGGGGCGGCGCGTTCCGCCGTCGCCGCGGCCCCCGCCCGCTGTAACCCCCGCCGGTCACTACGACCGGTAGACGATCACCTTGTCGCCGACCTGCACCTGGTCGAACAGCCACTTGATCTTCGTCAGGTTGCGGACGTTGACACAGCCGTGCGAGGCGCCGGCGTACCCGCGGGCCGCGAAGTCGCTGGAATAGTGCACGGCCTGGCCGCCGCTGAAGAACATCGCGTACGGCATGTCCGAGTCGTACAGCTTGGAGTGGTGGAAGCGGCTCTTCCAGCCGACCTGGAACGCTCCCATCCGGGTCGGGGTGCGGACGGAGCCGAACCGGACGTCGGTGGTGAGCAGTACCTGGCCGTCGACCACCCAGCGCAGCTTGCGGCTGGTCTTGTCGATGCACAGCGCTCGGCCGGTGACGCATCGCGGGTCGAGCTTGGCCGAGGTCGGGTCGTCCGGTTTGGCCTTAGGCGGGTACAGCTCATCGTGGGTCGGCTCGCGCGTCAGCGCGACCAGCTTGTCCCAGGTGGCCTGGTCGACGTACCCGAGATTCTGCATGCCGTGCTGGGTCTGGAAGCTGCGGACCGCACTGCGGGTCATCGTCCCGTATGAGCCGTCGACCCACTTCTTGTTCAGCAGGCCGAGCTGGACCAGCCGGGCCTCGAGTTTGCGGACGTCCAGCCCGGTGTCGTCCAGGTTCCACAGCGCCTTCGGCAGCACCCTTGTCGGCTTCGAGGTCGGCTTCTCCGTGGTGGGCCTGCTGGTCGTCGGCGGTGTCGTCGACGGCGTCTTCGACGGGGTCGGTACGGAAGCCGTGGGCGTGCCCGAGGTCGAGCTGGTCGCGGACTGCCCGGAGGCAGCATTCGACTGGGTCGCGATCAGGATTCCCGCGGCCGCCAGCACCGCGACGACGACAATCCCCGCGGCGATCGCGATGCCGCGCCTCGCAACGCGCTCAGCACGCACCTGATTCCCTCCTCCTGCCAGCATGAATCGACCAGTCGTTGCTGACTGGTCATTGCCTTGGACGACGAACGGGTACCGCTGAGTTGTCGCCCACCGTAACCAGTGACCGGACTGTTATATCTGCGATGCAGACCAGCCTCTAGTTATCCACAGAACAACGGCGATTCGGCGTACCGACGCACCGGGAGGCAGAAGACCGCTCGCGCGATAAGTTCGGAGGCGATGGACATCGACCTCGGAACAGCCGACATCACGACCGTGAACGTGGACGCCATTGTGAACGCGGCGCACCACGCGCTGAGAGGCGGTGGCGGGGTCGACGGTGCGATCCACCGTGCCGGCGGGCCGCGGATCCTGCAGGAGTGCATCGACAAGTACCCGCACGGCCTGCCGACAGGTTCGGCCGGATGGACAACCGCCGGCGCGCTGCCGGCGCGGTACGTGATCCACGTCGTCGGCCCGAACTACAACGCCGGCCAGCGAGATCCGGCCCTGCTCGAGTCCTGCTATCGCGGTGCGCTGGCCGTGGCGGACGAACTCGGGGTCAAGACGCTCGCGCTTCCGGCGGTTTCGGCCGGCATCTACGGATGGCCCGCGGAGTCCGCCGCGCAGATCGCGCTCGACACGCTACGGAGTACGCCGACCCACGTCGAGAAGGCCTTGTTCTGCCTGATCGAGCCACGACTTCGTCGCGCCTTCGCCCGCGCGTACGGCGTACAACACTGAAAGACAACACTGAAAGACAACACTGAAGGACAACACTGAACGAACACGGAAGGACGCGGCGGCCGCGCCCCTGAGGCGGCCGCCACGTCCGACGATCGTGTTAGTCCTGCTACCGGGTCATGACCGGTAGACGATGACCTTCGTCCCGATCGGCACCCGGGCGTAGATCCACGCGATCGCCGTCTTGTTGCGGACATTCACGCACCCGTGCGAGCAGCCGTTGTAGCCCCGCGCGGCGAAGTCGCTCGAGTAGTGCACAGCCTGGCCGCCGCTGAAGAACATCGCGTACGGCATCGGCGAGTGGTACAGGCTCGACACGTGGTACCTCGACTTGAAGTACACCTTGAACTGCCCCTCGCGAGTCGGCGTGCTGGCGCAGCCGAACCGCGCGTCGACCGTTATGAGCGGCTTGCCGTTCAGCAGCAGCGTGAGCTTGCGAGTTGTCTTGTTCGCGCACAACGCGCGCCCGGTCATGCAGCGCCGGTCGATCCGCAGCGTGCCCGGTACGATCTGAGCCGGCAACGCCTGGGCGACGGTCGTCACCGGGGCGGCTGCGGAGACCGTCGTACCGGCCGGAGCAGCGGCCTGTGCTGGTACGGCGGCCATCAGCCCGGCGGATACCGCGATGCTCGCCAACACGGCACCGGCGAGCCTGGTCATTGTCCTCACTACGTATCCCCTCCACCTGAATCTCGATCAGCAGTCACACCTCATAGACGCAAACGAGCACGTCCGGGTTGGGCTACGATCCGGCATCCTTTCACGCCATCGGGCCGATCGAGCCCAGGTGTCAGCGTGTCCGGCTGCGAAGCTTCGCCCGCTCGGTCTGGGACAGCGCCACCTTGCGCATCCGGATCGCCTCCGGGGTCACCTCGACGCACTCGTCCTCACGGCAGAAC
>JBKPSJ010000317.1:0-15602 GCA_046765875.1 Actinomycetota bacterium | reverse complement strand
CACGACATCCTTCTGACCCGGTGGCGCAGCTGCCAGCGCACCCACGCCTACATCACCCGGCGCCGCGCAGAAGGCAAGACCGATCCCGAAATCCGCCGCTGCCTCAAGCGCTACATCGCCCGCGAGCTCTACCGCAGCCTCAACACCACGATGGCCACTTGACACACATAGAAGCGTCAGAAGGTCCGTGCCCTCCGCGTGCCCTAACGAGAGAGCAGCAACGGGCTCGGCCGGTCGCTAACGGGGTGCAACCGGTCGAGCCCACGCCTGGCGATCTACCGCTCAGGTCAGCGGCAGCGCCACAACCGCCTTTGCAAGGCAGGGGTGAGGGTTCGTTACCCGCTTATCAGGCTGTTGATTTCGATGCCGATGAACAGCGCGATGACGATCTCGCTGACGATCCATGAGTTCTTGTTCATCCACTCGCGGACCTTCGGAAGGAACGTCTGCGCTCGCTTGCCCAGCACGACCACGAGTATCGCTGGTATCGCGAGCAGGAGCAGGGTTACAGCGACGAAGAGCAGCGTGTGCCACCAGGCCGCACCCTCGCGCGCCACCTTGGTACCGACAGTGATCGACGTGATGATGTCGGTCGGAAACACGCCAAGTAGGAGAAGGCCGAGCCTGAAGGAGAACTTCGGGGATGCCTCCTGAAGCTTGCCCATCCACTTCGGCGGCTCGGCCTCCTTGCGCTTGCGGTAGACGTTGGCCGCCAAGACCACGAGCAACGCGAGGATCACGATGTCGAGCGTGCGTCCCTCGCCGCCCTCGCTGCTGGAGCCGGGCGAACTCTTCACCGCTCGGACGACGAGGTAGGCGAGCGTGACGACAACGGTGATCGAGACTGCGGCGCCGGCGATATACGCAACGGAGTTTCGCGCCCAGCCAACGCTCGTCGCAAGGAACACCGCGCTGATGATCTGCGGACCGGCGATCATCACGAACGCCATCGGTAGAACCGGCAGCAGGTCGCTCACGAGGCAGAGCCTAGCCTCGGTGGCCACAAAAAGGGACCAGCGCGGCCGTTCCTTCCCCAGAACGAGCCAAGCCTCTCGCCCTGACCCAGCGCGACCCAACGGACCCGCACTAGTTGCAGGCATCCGCAACCGGATCCCACCGAGCGTGCACCTCGCGTGCATCAACGTGCGGTCAACAGCGGTCAAGGACGGTCACCCTAGAGCGGCTGTTGCCACGGGCAACCGGCATGCAGGACGGATTCCCAAGCTGACAATGCGGGTTCGATTCCCGTCACCCGCTCCCACCACGAAGCCCCAGGTCAGGAGCCACCTTCCTGCCCTGGGGCTTCGTCGTTGCCGAGCTGGTTTCGAGGTCGTGCCCTCGGCTGCCTCGACGCTGTCGTGACCCATGCGCGCCATCAGGTCCTTGGTGCTCGCGCCGGCTCCGGCGAGTGTGTTACCGGTGTGCCGGAGGTCGTGGAAGTGCGCGACGGGGTACAGCGTGACCATCGCGGGCAGTGCCACTGCCTTCAGACATGCGCCCGGGTGAGCCGGCGGGAGCTTCGGCAGCTGTCGGGCCACGGCGGCCGATTGAACACAACCTCCACCGGGTACGGAGGCTGCACGCGGGATGCCGGCTGGCACGGACGACCGGGCGGCATCCCGCGGCCGGCTTCGTGGGCCTGAGGACTTACCGAGGTCGGCGCCGCTGCCGGTGAGCACCCTGGCGCCGCCGCAGCTTTGCCGTGAGTGGCGCCGATCAGCTCAGCTCGGCCAGCGGTTCTGCTGACCGAGAGGCCGGGCGGGGTGCATCGGTGGGGTGGCGATGGCCGGGCAGGCTACGCGTGACGATGAGCTGCTGGGCGATCAGGCTGAGTTTGGTGTTGGTGTCTTGGGAGTAGCGGCGCAGCACGGCAAACGCTTGGTCCCCGTCAATGTCGTAGCGCTCCATAAGAATGCCCATCGCCTGGCCGACCAGTTTGCGGGCGTCGACGGCCTTGGCGAGAGCCTCCTCGTGGCGGGCCGTGGCGAGTGCAACCGCGGCGTGCCGGGCCAGGATCTGAGCGACCGCCTCGTCGTCGGTGTCGAACCCGTCGACGCGTGAGCTGTACAGGCCCAACACGCCGACGGTGCGCCGGCTGACGTTCATCGGTACGTCCAGCACGCTGGCCACGCCAAGCTCACGCACCGACGCGGCCCAGGCTGGCCACCGAGCATCGGTGCCGGTATCACGTACCAGCACGGCCTGCAGGCCGGTCAGCGCCGTGACCAACGGTCCCTCGCTCGCCTCGACCTGCGCGAGATAGATGTCAACCAGCGCCGAATGGGTGACCGCGGCGATGTCGGCACGGCCGCCGCGCTGGGCGAACACCACACCGGCGTGCGTGCAGTCCAACGCGTCGAGGGCGAACTGCACAACCATGTCGACGGTCTCGGTCACCCCACCGGACTCGTGCAGGCCGACGGCCATATCCGCGAACAACCCCGCGCTCTGCGACGGGTCAGCTCCCCAGCCCACAACCGACCTCACTGACTCCTCGACCGACCAGCCCGCGTACCACCCACGCGTTGCTGCCATTATCTGCACTCACCAAACCAGCTAAACCTGTCGGCCAATTGTCGTTATAGATCCGGTGTCCGTGCTCGCGCCCGGCCGCTGTAGGGCGTTCTTTGTCGCCGTGCAACCTACGTGCAACTAGCGACGGTCGTTCAGGGGGTATGGAGGGGACTCATGGGAAGTCACTGAGCGCGATAAGCGCTGGTCAGAGGGGTGGTCAGGGGCGGTCTCGAACCGCCGACCGCCGCTTTTCAGCCGGACCCGCCGGCACGCCGTCGTGCCCCGAGGATCCGGCATCAAGCGCTGGTGGAGCGGTCGCGGTGGGCGTACGTTGGTGCCGACCATGCTCGGCACCGTGCCGATCTGCCTGGGTGGGGAAGTGCTGGGAGCCGGGGACGAGGCATCGATGTCGGCCGATGATGCCCGGGCGTTCGCCGATCTCGCGTCGCGGTTGCACGAGGCCGACTCGGTGCAGGAGACGATCGAGCACGTTGTGCAGTTCGCGCTGAAGGCAACGGGAGCCACCTTCTCAGGCGTCGCGCTGGCTGCCGGCTCGGCTGAGCTGAAGGTCGGCGCGGTCACCTCACCGCTCGTGGCTGGGTTGTTCACTACCCTCGCCCGAGGTCCCCTCACCTGCAAGGCCGTCGCCGCTGAACTAGGTTTGCAGCACCGCGGCACCGCTGACTGGCTCGACGCGATGGTCTCGCTCGGCCTGATCGAACGCACCGGCGACGAATACGCCAATGCCGCGGTCATCGACATCGGTGCCGCCGAAGGATGCGTGCCGGTCCAGATTGCGCGCCGCCATCCGCACCTCACCGGCGGCGGACTCGACCTTCCCGCCGCAGAGCCGATCTTCGATGAGTACGTGGCCAGTAACGGGCTCGCCGACCGGTTGCAGTTCTACCCCGGCGATTTCTTCGCCGACCCACTGCCTCCCGCCGACGTGCTCATCATGGGTCACATCCTGCATGACTGGAGCTTGGCCGAGAAGCTCCTCTTGATCCGCAACGCGTACGATGCGCTGCCTGATGGCGGGGCCCTTGTCGTCTACGAGAGCATCATCGACGACGACCGCCGGGCCAACACCTTCGGTCTGCTGATGAGCGTGAACATGCTCATCGAAACCCAGGCAGGCTTCGACTACACCTTCGCCGACTGCCGGTTCATGGATGGCCGACGCCGGCTTCCGCGACACCTACGCCGAACCGCTCGCCGGACCCGACTCAATGGTCGTGGGCATCAAGTGGCCGTCAGCAACCGATGACGAAGCCCCGGGTGGGGGCCTAGGGCTTCGTCGTCCGGGTTCGGCTGGAGTGTCTGGTTGTTGCGGTCAGTCAGTCGGTGGCTCGCTTGAGCAGTCCCACCAGACCGTGTGCCTCGTCGTCGAGGCCGGCGCTGAACCACACCGCGTCGGTGCCGCCGGTGTTTGCGGTACCGCGTAGCAACGCCCACAGACCGTCGATCTCGATCGCTCGGTTGTCACGGTCGCGCAGTTGCCCCATGAACTCGTCGCCGGAGTAGACGCCGATCCTGCCGTCGCCGAAGTTGCCGACCAGCAGCATGCCTGCGTACGGCCCGAAGCTGTCCGGGGCGATCGCCATGCCCCACGGCGCGTTCAGGTTGCCGTGGCTGGCGACCCGGTGCAGGTTATGACCGGTCAGGTCGTAGCGGTCGACGAAGCCGAACCCGTGCCCGGCCACGTCGTCCTCGGCGTCGGCGTCCTGCTTCGCGTACGACACGTAGACGAAGCCACCAGTCGTGAACACGCCGAAGGGCGCATAACCCGCCGGGATCGAATGGTCGACGAACGCGGTCGGATCGTTGACGGGCTGGAACGAGCCGTCGAACACATCGACCTTCGCGTTGTGGAAGTCGGTCGCCACCAGCCGGGGACCCGATGCGAGGCTCACCAGCGCGAGGCCCTTGTAGATCGCGGTGTCGCTGTGCGCGCCGACCAGCGCGGTGGTCGGGTCCGCCGTCGGGCTCCAACCGGTTACATCACCGGACTCGCTGTCGAACAGGAACCGCGCGGGCCCCGATCCATTCGGACCGGTGACCACGAACGAACTCGTGCCGTTGAACACCTGACCGGTGGGTGCGCCCCCGGTGATAGCGACCTCGAGCCCCACCTTGGTCACCGAGCCATTCGCCCCGCCGGAGTAGAGCGTGGCAGAGTCGCTGCCGTTGTTCGCCACCCACAGCGGGCTGGTCGGGGACAGCGCCAGCCCCCACGGGTTGACCACCAGCGGATCGGTCAGCTGGGCTCGACCCGGTATATCGGATACCAGGTCCGTTTCGTCGTACCGGTTGGTCGGCGCCGCGGCAACGGCAGGCGCGGCTGCGAACCCGACCAAGCCGAGCAGGGTACCGATCACAGCGAGTGTCGTACGTCGATGTCTCATCTCACCCTTCCTCCATCGTGTCAGCCCCTCCCTTGTGGATACGAATTTGCTGACGCGATGGATTGCCCGGCTCGGCCCCGAGTCAGACAGGTTGGAGCACTGGGGTTACGACGGGGGTACGACCGCCGCATGACGCTGCTTCGTTCGGATCGGCCGGAATCGTCACAACGGCCGGGCGGCGGGGTGCCGAGACACCAGCGACCCGATCTGTGATTGGGTTGATGCCTAGAAAGGGTCGAATTCCCGGCCGAATCTGTGGTAGACATCGGATGAATAGCCCGACCCTGCCCAGCCCGGCCGTCCAGGAGATCCCGTGAACCCGTTGCTCGAGCTGCACGGGGTGAGCAAGAGCTTCCCCGGGGTTCAGGCGTTGTCGGATGTCCACCTTGACCTGCGGTTCGGCGAGGTGCTCGGTCTGGTCGGCGAGAACGGTGCCGGCAAGTCGACGCTGATGAAGCTGCTGACCGGTATCTACCCGATCGACGCCGGCGACTTCTACCTGAACGGTCAGCTGTTCAAGCCGCTCAATCCGCGGCACGCGCTCGAACTGGGGATCAGCATCATCCACCAGGAGTTCAACCTCATGCCCGACCTCACAGTCGCGCAGAACATCCTTGTCGGCCGGGAGCCGCGGCACGGGCGGTTCTTCCTCGACGAGCGTGCGCTCAACAAGCAGGCCGCCGCACTGCTCGACCGGCTGCATCTGCCGCTCGAACCCAGAGACCTGGTAGGCGGCCTGACAGTCGCGAAGCAGCAGATGATCGAGATCGCCAAAGCGCTGTCGTACGACCCCCGGGTGCTGGTCATGGACGAGCCGACGGCCGCGCTCAACGAGGCCGAGGTGGCCACGCTGCACGACCTGATCCGCCGGTTCCGCACCGACGAGACCGGCGTCATCTACATCAGCCACCGGATGGACGAGCTGAAGGCGATCTCGAACCGGATCACCGTGCTGCGTGACGGCCGGTACGTCGACACCGTCGACACCGAGCGGACCACGATGCGGGAGGTCATCGCGCTGATGGTCGGGCGGACCATCACCAGCGAGGCCAGGCCGGTCGGCGTACGCGAGAACCGCGAGGTACTGCTAGAGGTCAGCGGGCTGAGCAGCAAGGACCTACTGAAGGACGTGTCGTTCGAGCTCCGCGAGGGCGAGATCCTCGGGTTCGCCGGACTGATGGGTGCCGGCCGGACCGAGGTGGCGCGAGCGATCGTCGGCGCCGACAAGACCGACGGCGGCACCATCTCGCTGCGCGGCCGGCGGATCAACATCGCCAGCCCGGCCGACGCGGCCCGGCACCGGATCGGCTACCTGTCCGAGGACCGCAAGCAGTTCGGCCTCTTGCTCGAACAGGACGTCAACGCCAACATCACGATCAGCTCGATCCCGGACTTCGCCAGATACGGGTTCATGCAGGACCGCGCGATGCGCAAGCGCTCGAGGTCGTACGTCGACTCACTGCGTATCAAGACCCCGTCGATCCTGCAGACGGCGAAGAACCTGTCCGGCGGCAACCAGCAGAAGGTCGTCATCGCGAAGTGGCTGCTGAAGAACTGCGACATCCTCATCTTCGACGAACCGACCCGGGGCATCGACGTCGGCGCGAAGGAGGAGATCTACGCGCTGCTCAACAACCTCGCGGCGCAGGGCAAGTCGATCATCATGATCTCCTCCGAGCTCCCGGAGGTGCTGCGGATGGCTCACCGGGTGGTCGTGATGAGCGAGGGCCGGATCACCGGCACCCTCGACGCGGGCGAGGCGACGCAGGAGACGGTGATGCACTACGCCACCCTGCGGCCGGACGAGAACCCCGAGGACGCAGCCGAACTGGGCCTGGAGACCATATGAGTGCATTGACGGCGGCGGTGCCGGTGAGCGTACGCGACAAGCTGCAGCAGCTGCTCGCGTTCGCCAGCCTGATGGTGATCTTCATCGTGTTCTCGATCGCCGGCAGCCCGAACTTCCTGACCTACAGCAACGTGCTGGCGATCCTGTACTCGACCGTCGTGATCGGCACGCTGGCCCTCGGTACGACGTTCGTGATCATCACCGGTGGCATCGACCTCAGCATCGGCACCGGGATGTCGCTGTGCGCGGTGATGTCCGGCGTGATGATCGTGAACTGGGGCCTGCCGTGGCCGATCGGCGTGCTGGGCACGATCCTGTTCGGCGGCCTGATCGGCCTGACCAACGGCTTCAACATCTCCGTGCTGAAGATCCCGCCGTTCATCGCGACGCTGGCGATGATGCTGGTCGCGCAGGGTCTGGCGCTGGTGCTCTCGCACAGTACGCCGATCTACTTCAACGACACACCGGCGTACTCGAAGATCTCCCGCGGCGAGCTGATCCCGAATTTCCCGAACGCGGTGCTGGTGCTCGCGGTGGTGGCGGTGATCGCCGGGGTGCTGCTGAACAAGTCGGTGCTCGGCCGGTACACGTACTCGATCGGCAGCAACGAAGAGGCCACCGCGCTGTCCGGGATCGACGTACGCAAGTGGAAGATCATCGTCTACACCTTCGCCGGCCTGTTCATCGGCCTGGCCGGCATCATGATTTCGGCCCGGCTCGGATCGGCACAGCCGGCCACCGGGTTGGGGTACGAACTGCAGGCGATCGCCGCGGTCGTGATCGGCGGTACGTCGCTCAGCGGCGGCAAGGGCTCGATCGTCGGCACCGTCATCGGCGCGCTGATCATCTCGGTGCTCAACAACGGCCTGCAGATCCTGTCGATCCCACAGGAGTGGCAGAACGTGATCCTCGGTTGCGTCATCCTCGTCGCCGTGTACGCCGACATGGTGCGCAAGCGCGAAGCCTGATCTACACATCACAAGGAGCGGGACATGACAACACGACGGCTCGGCGCAGCCCTGACCGCGGCGACGCTCGCGCTCGCACTGGCTGCCTGCGGGAGCGACGACAACAATGCGAGTGGCGGCTCGGGGGGTGACAAGCCGTACATCGCGATCGTCTCGAAGGGCTTCCAGCACCAGTTCTGGCAGGCGGTCAAGAAGGGTGCCGAGGAGGAGGCGGCCAAGGAGGGCGCCACCATCACCTTCGAGGGCCCGCCCACCGAGCAGGACATCGAGGCGCAGATGACGATGCTGACGAACGCGCTCGCGAAGCACCCGAAGGCGCTCGCGTTCGCCGCGCTGGACAGCAAGGCGGCCGCGCCGGCGCTGGAGCAGGCCAAGACCGACAACATCCCGGTGATCGCGTTCGACTCCGGGGTCGAGGGCGACATCCCGGTGACCACCGCGGCGACCGACAACAAGGCTGCCGCGGCTGAGGCGGCCAAGCACATGTCCGACCTGCTGGGCGGCAAGGGCAAGGTCGCGCTGGTCGTGCACGACCAGACCAGCAAGACCGGACAGGAGCGCCGCGACGGCTTCATGGAGTGGATGAAGGCGAACGCCCCCGGCATCACCGTGCTGGCGCCGCAGTACGGCGGTGGCGACCAGGCGAAGTCCGCGGACATCACCAAGTCGATCCTCGCGGCGAATCCGGACGTGGCCGGCATCTACGGCTCGAACGAGGGCTCGGCGATCGGCGTCGTCAAGGGCGTCGAGGAGGCGGGCAAGTCCGGCAAGGTCAAGATCGTCGGCTTCGACTCCGGGAAGGCGCAGATCGACGCGATCAAGGACGGCACGATGGCCGGCGCGATCACCCAGAACCCGATCGGCATCGGCCAGCAGACCGTCGCCGCGGCGATGAAGGTGATCCGGGGCGAGTCCGTACCGAAGGTGATCGACACCGGCTACTACTGGTACGACAAGACCAACATCGACGACCCGAAGATCCAGGCAGTGCTTTACCAGTAAATCCCCGGTAGCGTCCGAGGGGCCTGTGCACCACGGGTCCCTCGGACGCTTAGGAGACAGATGCTGCGGTGGGGAGTGCTCGGAACCGCGCGGATCGCCGAGTTGCAGGTGATCCCGGCGATCGATGCCTCGAACAACGGCACGGTGGTCGCGGTCAGTAGCGGCAGCGGCCAAGCCAAGGCGTACGCCGACCGCCTCGGCATTCCGAAGGCGTACGACTCGCACGACGCCCTGCTGGCCGACGGCGAGGTCGACGCGGTGTACATCCCGCTGCCGAACACGCTGCACGCCGACTGGACGAAGCGCGCGGCGCAGGCCGGCAAGCACGTGTTGTGCGAGAAGCCGATCGCGATGAGTCCGGCCGAACTGACCGAGGTCGAGGCGGTGTGCCATTCGAACGGCGTCCAGCTCAGCGAGGCGTTCATGTACCGGCATCACCCGCAGATCGGCATCGTGCGGGACCTACTCGGATCGGGCCGGATCGGCCGGCTGGTCGCCATCGACGCACGGTTCCACTTCCTGCTCGACCCGGCCGCCGGCCCGAACATCCGGCTGAACGCCGACCTCGGCGGTGGTGCCGTACGCGATGTCGGCTGCTACGCCATCGATCTGGCGAACATGCTGATCGGCCGGCTCCCGATCGCGGTGTCGGCGGCATCCATCACACACGACGGCGTCGACACGACGACCGCGGGCACGCTGCACTACAACGACGTGATCGCGTCGTTCAGCTGCGGGTTCGACGCCCCGGCAGGTGACTCGGCGCTGCTGATCGGCTCCGGAGGCACGATCGCCTTGCCCCGCGTGTTCCGCCCGGACCGCGGCGGCGCGACCGTGGTCGTCAAGGACGGCTCGGGTTCGTCGGAGATGATCAACCCGCCTGGTGATCTGTACCGCATCGAGGTCGAGCGGTTCGCGGACCGGGTGCTGAACGACGAGCCGGACGGCGGGGATCTCGAGCTGAGCCGCCGGACCGTCGAGGTCATCTCACAGGTGCTGGCCGTCGCTCACCAGACGTCGCCGTCGCGGTAGTCGCAGGTCAGCTCCGCGGATAGGTCCAGCTGCATCGCCTGCGGCAGCACGTAGATCGCGCCGTCGTCGTCGGCGGTACGCTCCACGCCCTTCGGGGTCAGCGCGTACGACGGGCCGCGCCACAGCAGCCAGCCGCGTCCGGAGTACAACCCGGCCGCGTCATCGGTGGCACTGAGCGCACCGATGTCATAGGCATCCCGGATGACTCGTTCGAGCGCGGTCATCATCGCCCCTGCGTAGCCTGCCCGGCGCCGGTCCGCGCGGACCCCGACCCCCTCGACGTAACCGGTGCGCAAAGCGCGCCCGCCGTATAGCAATCGCCGTTGCACCACCGCGGCATGGCCGATCAGGTCCGCGCCCTCCCAGACCAGAGCATGCATTCCCCCGAGCGAGTGCTCCCAGTCATCGTCGGAGAAGTCGCCGTCGAACGCATCGTCCAGCAACGACCGGGCCGTCGACAGGGTGTCGGCGTCGAGATCCGCGGTGTGCGCGATTCTCAACTCGCTCATGAGTAAAGAATCGCACGAACCCTCCCGCGGTTGCCATCAGCAACGACGCACTGATGGTCAGCAGGTCGCCCACGGCCGAGATCCCGGGCGTTCAACCTGCTCGAAGGTCAAGAGCCGTAACGACGGCGGCGATGCCGGCCGGGCCGACCCGGCAGCAGCCGCCGATCAGTCTGGCGCCGGCCGAGACCCAGTCGCGAGCCAGCCGGACGTCATACGCCGTACCACCCGCCCACGACCTCGCGACCGGATCCCAGTCCTCACCGCTGTTCGGGTACGCGACCACCGGCAGGTCGATCGCGTCGGCCGCGGTCCGCACGGCGGGCCCGACATCGGCCGGCCGGCAACAATTGATGCCGACGGCAACCACCGTCGCGCAGCCCGCGGCGACCGCGAACGCCTCCGGCAGCACCTGCCCGGCCCTGGTGCGGTCGCCGTCGATCGAGTACGAGAACCAGGCCGGCACCGCGTACTCGTCGAGCAGCGATGCCAGCACCTCGGCCTCGTCGACGTCCGGGATGGTCTCGACCGCGAGCAGGTCCGGCCCCGCCGACAGCAACAGTTCGATCCTCGGCCGATGGAATTGGCGCAGCGCTCGCGTCGAGAGCCCGTACCGCCCGCGGTACTCGGAGCCGTCGGCCAGCACCGCACCGTACGGGCCTACAGATGCGGCCACCCACCGGCGGCGGCCGTCATCGGCGAGCGAGTCGCGCACCTCACGGGCGATGGTCACGCTGCTGCGGACCAGCGCCTCCGCCTCGGATCGCTCGGCACCGTACGCCATGAAGCCGTCGACGCTGGCCTGATAGCTGGCCGTGGTGGCGACGCTCGCGCCGGCCAGGTAGTAATCACGATGGACTTCGGCGATCGCCTCGGGAGCGTCGCGAAGCAGCCGGGCGGACCAGAGCTTGTCGGACAGGTCGTGACCGCGGGCCTCGAGCGCGTTCGACATGCCGCCGTCGAGGACGACGACGTCCGACTGGTCCCACAACCCGCCCACCGAACGAGGGTACGGCTATCTCAGGAAGGCGCTTCTGTACGCGGTGATGATCGGCAGGCAGCAGCCGAGCAGGACCACCGAGACGAGGCCGTCGAGCCAGTAGTGGTTCGCCGTCACGACTACGACGAAGACGGTCAGCACGGGATGCAGCAGCCACAGCCATCGCAGCCGGTTCCGCGTCACCATGATCAGCACGATCGCCGTCAGGACTGCCCATCCGACGTGCAGGCTCGGCATCGCGGCGAACTGGTTGGCCAGGCCGCCATCCGGCTTCGCGCCGTACACGGACTGCCCGTACCGCACGCCGGTGTCGACCCATCCGTACTGGGTCATCATCCGCGGCGGTGCCAGCGGGAACAGGATGTGCCCGATCAGGGCCAGGCCGGTAAGCGCGATCAGCGTCCAGCGCACCCGCGGGTATGCCGCCGGCCGGCGGATCGACAGCCATAACATCACCGCGAACGTGAGCGGGAAATGCACGAATGCGTAGTAGCCGTTCGCCAACTGCGCCATGTCCGGAATGGCCAGCGCGTGCTGCTGGAGGTTCACCTCACTCGGCAGGCCGAGCCGGGACTCGAGGTCGATGGCCAACTCCGCGTTGGAGTATGCGGGCCCGGTGTGACCGGCCGCCACGAACCGGCCGATCGTGTAGATCGCGTACATGGTTCCAAGAAGGAGGGCTTCCCGGCCGATCATCAGGAGGCGCGCGCGCCAGGCCGAGCCGACTGCTACCTGCTGTTGCTCAAGGACACCCTGAGCCATCGCACCACCCCCTGGTAGGAAACAAACCAACGTCCTTCTTCGAGAATTCCATCCACGTTCGCCAAAGATCAAGAACGATCATTCGTTTTGGTTGATGACTCTGGTCACATCTGCCGGGGACCTCAGACCCGGTACCCGGGGACCCGTACGGCAGACTGACGCGGTGGGCAAGGTTCTGCTTCTCGGTGCCGGCGGCTTCCTCGGTCAGGCAGTACGCGCCGAACTCGGGGCCCGGACCATCTACACCGTCGGCGCGGGCCGCACGCCCGGCCCCGGCATCGACCACCTGGTGGATCTCACCGGCTCGTCACAGCACGATCTCGACCAGCTGATCTCGGCGATCGACCCGGTCGCGGTGGTCAATTGCACCGGGGCGACGCATGGCACGGTCGATGACCTCACCCTCGGCAACGTGGTCGCCGTCCACGCGCTGCTGTCCTCGCTCGCCTGGAGCGCGCCGACCGCCCGGCTGGTGCAGATCGGGTCGTCCGCGGAGTACGGCGCGGCACCCAAGGACACCTCGATCGCGGAGGACGCCACGCCCCGGCCCGGCGGGGGGTACGGGCACACCAAGCTGGCCGGCTCGGCCATGACGCTACGGGCGCGAGAGCAGGGCTTCGACGTGGTCGTGCTGCGCGCCTTCAACGTCACCGGACCGGGCTCGCCGCCGAGTACGCTGCTGGGCCGGACGCTGAACCAGATCCGCACCGACGGCAAGGTCGTACTCGGACCACTCGGCACCTGGCGCGACTTCGTCGACGTCCGCGACGTCGCCCGCGCGGTCGTGGACGCCGCAGTCACGTCGGAGCCGCTGCCGCCCATCATCAACGTCGGCCGCGGCGAGGCGACGCTGTCGCGCGACGCCGTGACGTGGTTGATCGAGGCCAGCGGAACCGGTGCCCCGCTGATCGAGGAGGCGTCCGAGCACGAGGGGTACGCCGGCTCGCCGGCCGCGACCGTGGTGTGGCAGCGGGCCGACATCACCGCGGCGGCCGAGCACCTCGGCTGGTCTCCGGCGATCACCGTCCGGGAGTCTCTGCGCGACACCTGGCAGCGCGCGATCTCGGCATCGAGGGCTGCCTCCGGCCAGACGTAGGCTCGCCGACATGACGAACGTGTTCGAGATCGACTGGTCGGCTGAGGCCGATCGGCTTCGTACCGCGGCCGACATCCAAGCGGAGTGGAACGAGTCTGTCGCGCGGTCGCTGGTCCGTCCAGGGGACCGGGTCGCGGTCGACATCGGCACCGGCGGTGGCGGGATGGCAAGGGCGCTGGCGACCGCTCTGCCCGAAGGCGGGATCGTCGTCGCCGTCGATCACTCCGAGGACGTGCTGGCCAAGGCCCGCGACAATCTGCGGGACGTACGGGCGCGGTGCGAGATCGGGTCGCTCGACGATGGGCCGGATCGGCTGCGCGAAGTGATCCGCGAACCGGCCGATCTGGTCTGGGCGGCGCACGCGGTGCACCACGCCGGCAACCAGCAGGCCTGTGTCGACACCCTTGCGGCATTGCTCGCTCCGGATGGCCGGCTTGCGCTGGCCGAGGGCGGGCTGCCGACCCGCACCCTGCCCTGGGACCTCGGCATCGGCGAGCCGGGTCTCGAACTGAGGATGGACGCGGCCAACGACCGCTGGTTCGCCCGGATGCGGGCGGAGTTACCGGGGTCGACCCGGATGCCGTACGGCTGGCCCGACGCGTTGCGGCGGGCCGGGCTCCGTGACGTCACCAGCCGCACGGTGCTGACCGAGAGGCCGACCCCGCTGTCGGACGACGACAAGGCGCACCTGATCGAGAGGCTGACGCGCTGGATCGGGCGGCTCCGCGAGACCGGCTTCCTGTCCGAGGAAGACCTCGGCACGTGGGACCAGCTGTTCGACGAGGATGGCCCGCACTGGCTGGGCCGGCGTACCGACCTCACCGACCTCAGCGCCAACACGATCCACCTAGGTACTCGGTGACCTGCCGGGCGGGATGAGAGACCGCCCGGCAGGCACCATCCAGGGGTGACTACGGCTTGATGTTCTGGTTGAGGTGGAACAGGTTGCCCGGGTCGTACTTCTGCTTCAGCTGGACCAGCCGGTCGTAGTTGTCCTTGTAGTTGTCGCGGATCCGGTCCTGGTCGTCGTCGGCCATGAAGTTGATGTACCCGCCTTCTTCCGAGTGCGGCGCGGTCGCGGCGTAGTAGTCGCGCACCCACTTCGTCGCCGACTCGTTGTCGGCCGGGTCCGGCCACATCCCCGCGATCACGGTGGCGAACGACGCGTCACGGTACGCGAACGCCGTGTCGCCCGGCGCCACTCTTTGCACCGCGCCGTTGATCGGGTAGATGTGCACGGCCGTGTTGACCGCCGGCGCCTTCGGGCCGTACTCGAGGTGCGCGGCGATGACGTCGTCGGTGAGCTCCTTGACGAAGTTCGCCTTCCAGTAGTGCTGCAGGCCCGGGCCGCTCAGCGCGTCGAACGCGCTGTTCAGCGCGTGGTACGGCATCGGACCGACGCCCTCGGCGAACACCGGGGCCGCGTCGCGGATCGGCTTGAGGACCCGCTCGCCCTCCTCGATCGGACCCGCCCAGCAGACCACCATCAGCAGGAACGGGTCGCCGTGCCGGTCGGCCGGTACGAACGGCAGCGGCGGGGCCAGGTGGAACGCGGGAAACGCCCCGAGCTGCTCGGGCGCGTCCTTGATGAACTCGCGGTAGAACCGCAGTACATCGGCGGCGTGCTCGAGCTCGATGAACATCGGCCCGCCGTAGATGTCCTTGACCGGGCTGAGCTTGAACTCGAACGAGGTCACCGCGCCGAAGTTCCCGCCACCGCCACGCAGCGCCCAGAACAGGTCGGCGTTCTCGTCCTCGCTGGCGATCACCAGATTGCCGTCGGCGGTGACCACGTCTGCCGAGAGCAGGTTGTCGCAGGACAGGCCCAGACCCCGGGCCAGATGTCCGATGCCGCCGCCGAGTGTCAGCCCGCCGACGCCGGTGGTCGAGACGATGCCGCCGGTGACCGCCAGTCCGAACGGGTACGTCGCGGTGTTCACATCACCCCAGGTCGCTCCGCCGTCCACGCGAGCGGTGCGGCGTACCGGGTCCACCCGGACCCCCCGCATCGGCGACAGGTCGGCGACGACGCCCTCAGTGGTGCCGAAGCCGGGCACGCTGTGCTTGCCGCCACGGACGGCCAGGTCGATCCCGTTGTCGCGGGCGAAACCGACGGCCGCCATGACGTCGCCCGCGTTGACGCAACGAACGATCGCGCGAGGGCGCTTGTCGATCATCGCGTTCAGGACTTCGCGGGCCTCGTCGTACGACGGGTCATCCGCGGTCACGACCGAACCGCGCACGCTTTCGCGCAGCTGGTCGATGGTGGTGCTGCCCATGTCCTCTCCCCTTCGCCTACTGGACCGAGGGGGTATGGCGGCAAGCAATCGCGTCGCCGCGCTGCCCCCAAATCTCGTTGGAGTGCGCCGGGAGCGGACCGTGGTTAAGACTACGCACGGTTGCGAACGCACTCAGAACACCTGTTCCACTGGCCCAGTACGATCCGCCGGCCCTGACCGGTTCGCGAT
>JBKPSJ010000316.1:0-3126 GCA_046765875.1 Actinomycetota bacterium | reverse complement strand
CACCGGCACCCATCCGCTCCGGTCGTCGGCGGACAGCACTGACAGCACCGCCGCGATCGAAGACAGAGCCGCCTGACCTGGCGCATAAGCAGCACACATACGAATGAAGATCGCATGTGCCGGTGGCTGTCCACAGGCGTGATCGAAGGTCGGTTGGACTGGATAGGCTGACTCGGTGGCGGATGTCAGCGAGTTGCTCGAGGCGGCGGTCGAGGGAATCGGTGGACAGACTCGGCCCGGGCAGGTCGCGATGGCGGCTGCGGTCAGCGAGGCGATGGCGTCCGGGGAGCACCTGCTCGTCCAGGCCGGTACGGGGACCGGCAAATCGCTCGGCTACCTCGTGCCGGCGCTGCTGCACGCTCTGGATGACGAGCGCGTCGTGGTATCCACCGCCACGCTGAACCTGCAGGCTCAGATCGTCGACAAGGACCTCCCGGCCCTGCTCGACGCCACCGAGAAGCTGCTGCCCCGGCGTCCGACGTACGCAATCTTGAAGGGCCGCAACAACTATGCCTGCCTGCACCGGATCCGGGAGGGCGCGCCGGACGACGACGGGGTGCTGGTCGAGATGCCAGTCGTCGGCGCGGTCGGCCAGCAGGTTGTCGAGCTGCGTGCGTGGGCGGAGGAGCAGCTGCGCGACGGTGGGGCGGGGGACCGGGATCATGCGCCCACGCATCAGAACCAGGCCTGGCAGCAGGTCGCGATCAGTGCCCGCGAGTGTCTCGGCGCGCAGAAATGCCCGTACGGTCACGAGTGCTTTGCCGAGAAGGCCCGCGACGAGGCGCGCAAGGCCGACATCGTCATCACGAACCACGCGCTGCTGTCGATCGACGCGTTCGAGCATCGCTCGGTCCTGCCCGAGCACGACGTGATCGTCGTCGACGAGGCGCACGAGCTGCCGGCACGGGTGACCGGTGCCGCTGGTGCCGAGTTGACGCCGCAGATGGTGGAGCGGGCCGGCAGGAGGTCACGCCCGTACGCCGAGGATGGGCTGGCCGACGACCTGATCGACGCCTCCGACGCGCTGCGTGACGCCCTCGCCGACGGTCGCGAGGGCCGGATCGAGGCATCGCACACGGCGGTGCTGGAGGCGGCAGGCCAGGTACGCGACGTCGCCCGGCGGTTATACACAGAGCTGAACAAGAAGACCGAGGACACCGCGGACGCCGCCAAACTCCAGACCAAGGGAGCGGTCAAGGAGATCTTCGACGTCGCCGAGCGAGTGGCCGCGCTCAGCGACGCCGACGTGATTTGGCTGGCAGACCGCGACCGGTTCGGCCGGGAGTTGCGGATCGCGCCGTTGACGGTGGCGGGGCTGCTGCGCGAGCTGGTGCTCAAGGACCGGACAGTAGTGATGACATCCGCGACGCTGACCCTTGGCGGCGACTTCGACGCCATCGCACGCCAGGTCGGTCTGCGTCCGGCCGACCGGCTCAAGGACGAGGCTGTTGCCCCAGACAACGAAGAGAGCGAGGTGGAGCCACTGCCGTGGCGCGGGCTGGACGTCGGCTCGCCGTTCGCATACGACAAGCAAGCGATCCTGTACGTCGCCAAGCACCTGCCGGCACCGCATCGGGACGGGCTGGGCAAGAAGCAGTTCGAGGAGATCATCGACCTGGTAACGGCGGCGGGCGGCCGGACGCTCGGGTTGTTCTCGTCCCGCCGGGCCGCCGAGGCTGCAACGGCCGCCGTACGCGAGGCGACCGACCTGACCGTGCTCTGCCAGGGCGACGCGCAACTCAGCGAACTGTCGCGCGAGTTCATCGCCACACCGAAGGTGTCACTGTTCGGGACGCTCTCGTTGTGGCAGGGCATCGATGTACCGGGCTCGACCTGCAACCTGGTGATCATCGACCGGATCCCGTTCCCGCGACCGGACGAGCCGCTGATGGCGGCACGGCAGCGGGCGGTGGACGAGGCAGGCGGCAACGGGTTCATGGCCGTAGCCGCCACGCACGCGGCGCTGTTGCTCGCCCAGGGGACCGGCCGGCTGATCCGGCGTACCACCGACAAGGGAGTGGTGGCGATCCTCGATCCGCGGTTGGTGACCGCGCGGTACGGGCCGTATCTGCGGGCGTCGTTGCCGCCGATGTGGGCGACCGCGGATCGTGAGGCCGTGCTCGGTGCGCTGAAGAGGTTGCAGACGGCATGACTGTCCCGCTGCTGCCGATGATGGCCGTGTCGGGTCAGCTTCCGAAGGGCGCCGGCTGGTCGTACGAGATGAAGTGGGACGGTGTCCGCGTCATCGCCGAGATCGGCGGTGGGACGTGCACGCTGTGGTCGCGCAACGGCCGTGACGTGTCAGGCGGCTATCCCGAGTTGCTGGGGATCGCCGCGGGCGGCCTGCCCGAGCCGCTGCTGCTCGACGGCGAGATCGTGACGCTCGACGAGAATGGTGCGCCGTCGTTCGGGCTGCTGCAGCGGCGCATGCACGTCCGTGATCCTCGGCACGTCTCGCGGCTGATCCACGAGGTGCCGGTCAGCGTGAGGCTGTTCGACCTACCGCGGGTCGACGGCAAGTCGTTGATCGACGCAACGTATGTCGACCGTCGGTCGGTGCTCGAGTCGCTCGGCGTCGACGACCCGTTCTGGGAACTGCCCGATGTGTACGACGACGGCGTCGCCGCATTGCAGGCGTCAGCCGACTTGGGCCTCGAAGGGGTTGTGGCGAAGCGGAAGGCGTCGCGATATCTGCCTGGCCGGCGCAGTTCGGACTGGGTGAAGGTGAAGCACCTGCAAACCCGCGACGTCATCCTGGGTGGGTGGCATCCGGGGGAGGGCAACCGTGAAGGCCGGATCGGGTCGTTCTACTGCTGTGCGTACGACGGCGACGAGCTCAAGCTGATCGGGAAGGTCGGCTCCGGACTCGACTTCAAGATCCTCGACATCCTCGGTGCGGAGATGGCGAACCTGGAGATCGACACCCCAGCCTTCGATCCGCGCACGATTCCGGCACCGGACCGCCGCCGGGCGCATTGGCTCGACCCGGTGCTGGTGGCCGAGGTGTCGTACAGCGGTTGGGCCGCGGACAGCCGGCTTCGCCATCCCGTCTGGCGGGGACTGCGCCTGGACATCGACCCGGCAAGCGTGACTGTCTGATCCGTGCTCATCCGACCGCATCGGATG